>DATFQY010000001.1:0-21053 GCA_035263845.1 Thermoanaerobaculia bacterium
GGACCGAGAAGCGAACGAAGCTCGAGATCGCCGAGGAGCTGGAGAGCCGCGGCGCCTCGCTCTCCTTTTCCGCGGATTCCTCCGATCCCGTCGGCGTGGACGTCGCGGGGGCGTCGCTGTCGCGGGACGTGGACCTGCTGCTCGACCGGATGGTCGAGATCCTGCGCACGCCTGTCTTCCCCGACGAGGAGCTGGAGAAGGAGAAGAAGCGGCTGGTCGGCGCGATCCGCCAGTCGCTGGACCAGACGGGGGCGCGCGCGTACGAGGCCGCGGCGCGGCGGGTGTACCCGCGGGGACATCCGCTCCACCGCAGGACGGGCGAGGAGCGCATCGCTTCGGTCGAGGCCCTCACCCGCGAGGACCTCGAGACCTTCTACCGCGAGCGCTACGGCGCCGGCACGCTCCAGCTTTTCGTCGTCGGCGACGTCGCCGCGGACGGGATCCTCGACGGCCTGGAGGAGCGGCTCGCCTCCTGGAGAGCGGGGCCCCCGCCCGGGTTCGACTCGGTTTCCGTGCCGGATCCTTCTCCGGCGCGCGAGACCGTCGAGATGCCGGACAAGGCGAGCGCGGACGTGGTCATGATCGAGCCCTCGACGCTGACGCGCCCCGACCCGGCGTTTCTGCCCTGTACGCTCGCCAACTCCGCGCTCGGCCAGTCGTCGCTGACCTCGCGCCTTGGAGTGCGCGTGCGGGACACGGAGGGGCTGACCTACGGGATCCACTCGAGCTTCCAGGCGACGCACATCCCGGGGCCCTTCGTCGTGTCGGTGACGGTCAAGCCGGAGAGCCGCGACGCCGCGGTCGCCTCGACGCTGGACGAGATCTCGAAGTTCCTCCGGACGGGACTGAGCGATCGGGAGCTTCGCGAGGAGAAGAGCTCGCGGATCGGGAAGTTCCAGGTGGACCTCGCCTCCAACGGAGGAATCGCACAGGCGCTCGACGCCGCGCTCTATTACGGGCTGGGGCTGGAATACCTCGACCGCTTTTCCGGGCTCGTCGAAGCGATCACGAAGGAGCAGGCCGACGAGGAGTTTCGCCGGCGCGTCCATCCCGATCGATTCACGATTGTCTCGGCCGGGTCCTTCGGATTGGCAGAACTCGACAGACGTGACAGAATCGGGCCAGGAGGGTAGCGATTCCGAGACGGCCCCAGTACCGCAAACCCATGCGGCGGCGCCCCGGCGAGGCTCCGCCGACACACCGCGTGTACCTCTCCAACGACGCTCCGCTTCGCGAGGGCCCCTCGCCCGACGGCCGGACCTATTTCCGCGTGAGGCTCGACACCGAGCCGTCGCCCGAGTGGATGCGCGCCTACCGCGCCGGGATGCTCGGGCTGCTGCCCGAGGATCGCGACGCGGTTCTCCGATTCGAGTTTCAGGGAGACAGCGTCCGCTTCCCCGCTCAGGAGGCCGAGGTCGGCCGCATGCGGCGCGTGCTCCAGAGCCGCGTGGACGCCGTCAACTCCATCCTCTCCGGCGGCCGCGCGTAGCTCAGCTGTCGGCCTTCGTCTTCGGAGGCCCTGCGGAAAGCGACGTCGGGTCCCGCTCCTCCCAGGGCAGCTTGCGGTAGTCGAAGCCGTCGGCTGACCCCGTGTTGAACTTGATGACGTCGAAGTAGGGCGAGAGGTCGAAGTCCCTGGGGACCGAGAGCGTGGGATGCCGCGCCTGGAGCAGGCCGCTGTATGCGCGCCGCGTCGGGCGTCCGACGACCATCTGCTTGAGCCTCTCGCCCATCGTCCGCGGCTTCCAGGGGATGTACGAGGGGAGGATCGGGAAGCGGACCTTCGCGAAGGCCTCGGCGAGGAGCGTCGAGCAGATCGTCTCGGTCTCGATCCCGCTGCCGAAGTGGAGGGCGTCCTCCTTCAGCTTGGGAGGGATGAGGTGGAAGGGGAGGAGATAGCGCGCGAGCTCCAGGAAGTTGCGCCGGTCGTACGTGTGGCCGATCCGCGACATGACGTGGTCGAGGACGACTTCGAGGTCTTCCGGCCGGATGCCGATCGGGCGGCAGATCCGGATGTTCAGGTCGATGTACTTCGTCAGCGGAGAGAGCGTGACGCCCTGGTCGATCAGCGCCTCGACGATGAGGTAGCGCGCCTCCCGTCCGAAGCGTCGGTAGATACGGACCTGGTCCTCCGGGTGGCGCTTCAGGTACGCGTCGCCGATGAACAGGGCGCTGTGCGACCAGGTGGACGTCGTCAGGTACTTGACCGCCTGCGACACACGCTGCTCACCCTCGACGAGGAGAACGTCGCCGGGCTTGATCGCGGCCTTCAGCTTGACGGGATCGTTGTAGACGAACCGGCGGTAGTGGCGCCGGGGCCTCGTGATCTGTTCCAGGAACCAGTCGGCCAGGACGCGCCGGGGTGAGCGCACTGGAAGAGTCTACGCTCGGACCTTACTTCTTTTCTCTCTTGTAAAGGTACGCGGAGTCCTTCAGGCGCGCGCCGCTCGCGTCAGCCACCGCATAGTGGCCGCCCGACCAGAACGCGGCGCCGGCGTGCTCGCCCTTCTTGTTCACCGCGTAGAAGTTGATGTTGAAGCCGGTCTTCAAGCGGTGCTGGTCGTCCTGGTTTTCTCGGGCGAGCGCGGAGATCCGCTCGAGCGTCTTGAGCGCCGCCTGCTCGGGCGACATCCCCTGGCGCATGAACTCGACGACCGTGTGCGAGCCGCAGGAGCGGAGGTTCCCTTCGCCCCAGCCCGTCGAGCCACACGCGCCGACCTGGCCGTCCACGTAGAGGCCCGCGCCGATGACCGGCGAGTCCCCGAGCCGCCCGGGGATTTTGAAAAAGAGGCCGGACGTCGTCGTGGTCCCGACGATGTCGCCGTTGGCAGTGACGGCGTCGCAGTTGATCGTGCCGTGAGGGCGGAAGTCCTCGGGGCCGTACTTCTCGATGAACCACTTGATGTCGGGGTCCTTCTGCTCCTCGTCGCCCGCCTCGATCCAGTCGTCGTGGCCGGAGAGCTTCTCCTTCCAGTAGAGCCAGATCTTGCGGCTGCGCTCGGTCAGGAGGTTCTCCTCGACGAACCCGTGGGCCTTCGCGAACTTCAGCGCCCCCGGCCCGACGAGGAAGACCCGGTTGGTCCGCTCCAGGACGAGGCGGGCGACCTTCGAGGGGTTCTTGATCCCCTCCAACGCCCCGACGGCGCCCGCCTTCATCGTTCGTCCGTCCATGACGGAGGCGTCGAGCTGGACGACGCCCTCCTCGTTGGGAAGGCCGCCGTAGCCGACCGTGACGTCGTTGGGATCGTCCTCGACGATGTTGACGCCCGAGATCACGGCGTCGAGCGGATCGCCGCCCGCCGCGAGGACCGAGTAAGCCTTCTCGACCGCCTTGACCCCGTTGGCCGACGCGATGACGACCGGCCTCGTTCCCGAGGACGCGGCCGGCGCCGGCGTCTTGACCTGCGCGGCCAGCGGAAGGAAAGCCGCACTCTTGAGCAGGTCCCGGCGGGTCGTCATGCGCCCTCCTTACTCGTCGGGCAGCTCGGGCTCTTCCTGGATCTCCCGCTTCGTGCCGGGAGCGAGCAGGTCCATCATCAGGTCGGGGAGCGACTCGGAGAACTGGCTGCGCGGCATCACCCGCGTGACTCCCGCTTCTTCCGCGCGCTTCGCCAGGTCGCGGTCCACGTGGGAGAGAAACCCGACGATGGGGAGGTCTCGCGTCGCGCCGTCGGCGCGCAGCTTTCGGACCGCCTCCAGGAGGCCGCCGTTGGCCGACAGCTCCACGAGGACCGCGGCGCATCCCCCGCCGCGGCAGTCCTCGACGAGCTTCCCGGCCTGGCTGAAGCGGACCGGGACGTTCAGGTGACGCGCGGTCGCCTCGATCTTCGAGCGGAAGAACAAGTCATCCAGACAGGCCACGAGTGTCTTGCTCATAGGGTGTCGCTCGATTCTATTACCAACTTCAGAACATCTTCACCAGGTCCACGACGACCCGGTTGAGCGTCGTTCTCAGGTCCAGCCGCTTCTGGAACACGACGGTCGTCTGGACGAAGACCTGAGGCAGGATCGTGTAGCCGAGCCCCACGCGGCTGCCGCGGTGCCACGAGTGGAACCACCAGTCGTCGGTGTTGTACGCCCCGAGCACCGCGTCGCGCTCCACGTACTGGAAGATGTAGAAGACGCGCCAGTCGCCGGGGTTGCCCAGCCGTCCGACCGAGGCCGTCCCCTCGAACGCCGACTTGTCGTGGTTGGCCTCATCGCGCACGCCCAGGTTGACGATCCCGTCCACCCCGACGGAGACCGGAACCTTTCCGACGGAGAAGCGCAGGCGCGCGAAGGCGTCCACGATGTGGAACCGCGAAACGAGCACGCGCTGTCCTCCCGAAATCTCCGTGTAGTTCTGGCGGAAGTAGACGGGCTTCAAGTCGTCCGGCTGGAAGTGCCAGTACGATCCCGCCGCCTCGATCGCCAGGCGGGACGGGTCTCCGGAGCGGAAGACGAGCTGGCCGACGCCGATGCGGGTCTGGTCGCCCTCGCGCTGCGGGCCGTAGAACCCCGCGCCGGCGATCGTCAGCGTGGACGCGGCCCCGGCCGGGACCTCCCACGCGACGGCGGCCCCCGGCGTCTGGATGTCGCGGTCCCACAGCATCTCGCTGGCGACGAGCGGCATCCCGAAGGCGCCGGCGCGCACGACGAACTGGCCGGGCTTGGCTTCGACATAGTAGCGCTCGATCGCGGCGCCGCGCGAGCGGTAGTTGTCGAAGTTGCGGGCGTTGTCCTCAGTGTGGTCGGTTCCGAGGTCCCCGACGGCGCGCACGCCGATCTTGAACCGGTCGGACAGCTCCAGGTCGAGCTCCGGCCGGACCTCCAGGCGAAGCCGCTCGATGGTGGTCCGGAAGTGCAGGTGGTCGATGTTGTCATACCGCGCCAGCGCATCCCACCGGAAGACCACCCTCGTTTTCTCCGAGGGCGCCGCGAAGAACTGCGCCTCCTGGGCCGCCGCGGAGGCGGCCAGAAGCGCCGCGGCGATCGACAGGAGAAGTCGAGAATCGAGAGTCGAGGGTCGAGAGTCTCTTCCGACCGCCATCGCTTCGTGGTGTTCGACTCTGGACTCTAGACTCTGGACTCTCGACCCCTCACGCCGTGACCCTGGTCAGCGCCTCGTAGAGCTGGTTGACGGTCTGGTACCGCTCCGCGGGGTCCTTCTGCATGCACTTCAGGATGATAGCCGCAATCTTCGGGTCGATCTTCGGATTCTTGGACTGCGGGGACGGCGGCGGTTCCTGGACGTGCTTCAGGACCACGGCCAGCGGCGAGTCGCCCTCGAACGGCAGCGACCCGGTGAAGAGCTCGTAGAGAACGACGCCCGTGGAATAGATGTCGGAGCGGAAGTCGAGGTCCAGCCCGCGGGCCTGCTCGGGCGACATGTAGTCCGGGGTGCCGACGACCGTGCCGGTCGCGGTCATGCCGCGGTCCTGGGTCAGGCGGGCGATGCCGAAGTCCATGACCTTCAGGCCGCCCGTGGACTCGATGATGATGTTCTGCGGCTTGATGTCCCGGTGGATGACGCCGACCTCGTGCGCCGCGGCCAGGCCCGCGCAGATCTGCTTGGAGATCCGAAGCGCGACGGGGACCGGGACGAGCTGATCCTGCTCGACCATCGCCTTCAGCGTGATCCCCTTGACGAACTCCATCGAGAGGTAGCGCAGCCCGTTGGTCTCGCCGAGGTCGTGCGTGCGCAGGATGTTGGGGTGCGTGATGCGGCGCGCCAGGCGGATCTCCTGCTTGAACCGGTCCAGCAGCGTGGGGTCCGCCGACAGCGCCTCGCTCTTCAAGGTCTTGATCGCGACCATGTCGTCGAGGTCGCGGTCGTGCGCCTTGTAGACCACGCCCATGCCGCCCATGCCGAGGACCGACTGGATGTCGTAGCGCCCGGCGAAGAGGAGGCCGACCTGCGGCTCGGAGCCGCGCGCTCCGGTCAGGCCGGGCGCGCCCGTGGCGACGCGGCCGGTCACGACGGTCTCGGCGTCGGCGCCGACGTTGAAGGGGAGGGATCGGACGTACTGCTCGAGGGCGGCCTTCTCCTTGAGCTCCTCGATCATCGCGTTGAAGGAGCGCGCCAGGATCCCGATCTCATCCTTGCTCTCCACGGGCAGGTCCGCCTCCTCGAGGTTGCCGACCCGGACCTCCTCCGTCGCCCGGACCAGCCGGTCCACGGGGACGGTGATCCTCCGCGCGAGGAAGAAAGAGAGAAGGAAGGCGACGAGCAGCGCGGCGATCCCCGTCAGGACCTGCGTGTTCTGGATCTGCCGGAAAGCCGCCAGCTCCTTCTCGCGGCTGCGCAGGGCGACGGCCGCTCCCACGAGCTGGTTGGTGGAAGAGTGGATCGGCAGGAAGTAGCCGAGGTACGTCTCGCCGGAGAGCTCCAGCGGCAGCGGCCCGATCGTCTTTCCCTGGCGGAGGACCGCCTCGAGGAGCTCGCCCCGCCTGCGCACCGCGTCGGCGATCACCGGGCGCAAGTCGTGCATCGTCGAGGCGGCGACCACGGGCCGGGGCTTCTCCGCCGGGCCCGCCTCGTCGGCGAGGAAGACGACCTCCGTGTTCATCAGCGACTTGAGGTTCCGGGCGACCTCGTCGTTGATCTGGAAGCCCGCCGCGATGACTCCGACGACGCGGCTTCCGCCCTCCAGCACCGGCGCGGCGACGACGTGGTAGAGACGCCCGCCCGAGTACCAGATGCCCTGCGTGTCGTCGCCGGCGAGCGCGCCGGCGATCGTGGGGACCGCCGAAAGGTTCGCCGAGTACCCGAGCGGCTTGTCGGTGCGCGCGAAGGCGACGGCCTGCCGGTCCGCGGCCAGGAGGAAGTCGGCGCGGGCGCTCGAGGCCTGCTCGGTCTTCAGCGTGTCGATCGTCGAGGCGGGGTCGAGCGGGTCCTTGGTCATCAGCCCGATCAGCCCGGGGTTGCTGACGATGACTCCGAGCGCGCGGTGGAGCTCTCCGTAGCGGTTCTGCTGGAACGACTCCCAGGCCGGGCCGGATTTCTTCAGGTCGTCGGCGATCTTCTCGTCGGCCACGCGCCTGGCGCGGACCGCGGAGATGGCAATCGCGCCGCCGATCGCGATCAGGATCAGCGCGGCAGCCGCCAGGAAGATCTTCAGGCGTAGCGAGAAGCGCGGCGGCGCGGGAGGAGGCAGCTTGAGCCCGACGCGGACGGGAGGCCCGGTCTGCGTCGCCCCGGGCGGGAGGCGCGCCTCAGTAGCGCTCATCGTCGTTGCCGGCGCCGGGCGGGTAGTCCTTGCCGTACTTGTTCTTGTGCGGCAGCGGCTTGAAGTTCGTGACGTCGAGCCGCACGGTCACCGGCGCGCCGCCCGCCGTCGCGGGCGACTGCGCCTCGCCGCCTTCCTCGTGCCAGACCTTCACGACGTACGGTCCGGCGGGGACTCCCTCGAACCGGAACGCGCCGTCCCGGCCCGTCACGGCGGCGAAGTCCGAGTCCACGACCATCACGAATCCGACCATCTGCGGGTGGATGTTGCAGTACACGCGGACGAGCCCCGGCTCCTCGAACTTCTTCTCGCGGGAGGCGCCGGCGCGGTAGAGGCCGAGGTCGAACCGGTTGCCACCCGAGACGGAGAAGGCGTTGTGGTAGATCGAGTCCGCGTTGGGGAACTCCACGGTGGAGTTCCTGCGGACGACGACGACCCGCGGCGCGAACTTCTTCTGCTCGCTCTTCATCGTGCCCGACGACGGGGCCGGCCCTCCGCCGGCGTGCGCGCCCTCGATCCAGACGATCGCGCTGGAGGCGTCCGCCGAGTCGGTCCCCGACCGGACCAGGACGACGCGGCCGGTGACGGCGCCGCCTCCGGGGGGTGGAGGGGGCGGCAAGAGCGCCAGGACGAGAGACATGGCCAGAGAAATCATGGCGCGTGTAGGAAAAAATATAGCATCCGGGCCGCGCTGTTAGGATCGCGCGAACCGAGGAGGCGATCATGAGTGCCGACCGAGTCGAGATCTTCGGAAAGGACACCTGACCCTACACGACCGCGGCCCGTGAGGACTACGCGAAGCGCGGAATCCCGTTCACCTACGTCAACGTCAAGAACGACAAGAAGGAGCTGGACCGGATGGTCCGTCTCTCCGGCGACCGCCGGGTCCCGGTCATCGTCGAGGGCGGAAAGGTCACGATCGGCTTCGGAGGCACGTGAGGGGTGTAGGCGCCCCGTCGGGGCGCCTGGATTTGTGATTGGTGATTTGTGAACAGGGCGGAACACTCCCGCCAGGCTGCATCCTTTTTGCCCTGATCACAAATCACAAATCACCAATCACCAATTGGCAATTCGAAGGAAAACTCTTTCGCCATGCCCCTGAGCGTGTTAGAACCCCCCTAACTCACTGGAGGGAAAATGGCTCACGACTCCGGCCAGGAGTTCCGGCCGTACATCGCCCCGGAGCAGAACGTTGCCGAGTTCACGGTCAAGGCGATCGTGCTCGGGGTGCTGTTCGGGATCCTCTTCGGCGCCGCCACCGTGTACCTGGCCCTGCGGGCCGGGCTGACCGTCTCGGCTTCCGTCCCGATCGCGGTCCTCGCGATCGCGGTCTTCAAGAAGATCGGCAAATCCACGATCCTCGAGAACAACATCGTCCAGACGATCGGCTCGGCCGGCGAGTCCGTCGCCGCGGGCGTCGTCTTCACGGTGCCGGCCCTGATCTTCCTCTCCGGCGGCAGCGACTACTTCCAGTACGTCCAGATCACGGTGCTCGCGATCTTCGGCGGCACCCTGGGAGTGCTCTTCATGGTCCCCTTGCGGCGGGCGCTGATCGTCAAGGAGCACGGCAAGCTGCCGTACCCGGAGGGGACCGCCTGTGCGGACGTTCTGATGGCGGGCGAGCGCGGCGGCAACCTCGCGAAAATGGTCTTCGCGGGAGTCGGTGCGTCGCTCCTCTACAAGTTCCTGTACGGCGTTCTCGGGCTCTGGCAGGAGACGCCCATCTTTTTCCGGACGAAGAAGGAGTCGGCGACGTACCCGGCCTCGACGCTGGACGTCGCGGTCACGCCGGAGTACCTGGGGCTGGGCTACATCATCGGGCCGCGGATTTCCTCGGAGCTCTTCTCGGGAGGCCTGCTGGCGTGGATGGCGCTCATCCCGCTGATCGCGATCTTCGTTCCGGAGACCCGCGTCGTCGCGGACCTGAAGGCGCTCGGGTTCTCGGACGCGTGGATGGCCAACAACTCGTACGCGAACTGGATCTACCGCGCCTACATCCGCTACATCGGCGCGGGCGCCGTCGCCTGTGCCGGCGTCATGACCCTCATCAAGACGCTGCCGACGATCATCTCGGCCTTCCGCGAGTCGGTCAAATCCTTCGGCGCCGACAAGGGCGGCGCGGTCTCGACCAAGCGCACCGAGCGCGAGTTGTCGATGGGCATCGTGCTCTTCGGCTCGCTCGCGATCGTCGTGCTGCTGGCGGTCATCCCGAACTTCCCGCACGGGCCCTTCCCGGGATCGCTCCTGATGTCGCTCTTGATCGTCGTGTTCGGGTTCTTCTTCGTGACGGTGTCCTCCCGCATCGTCGGGATCATCGGGACCTCCTCGAACCCGATTTCGGGCATGACGATCGCGACCCTGATGGCGACCTGCATCGTGTTCGTGGTGATCGGCTGGAAGGGGGACATCTACCAGGCGGTCGCGCTTTGCGTCGGAGCGATCGTGTGCGTCGCCGCCGCCAACGCGGGCGCCACCTCTCAGGACCTGAAGACCGGTTACATCGTCGGGGCGACTCCGCGGTCCCAGCAGTGGGGGTTCATCATCGGCGTGGTGACCTCGGCCTTCGTCATTGCGATCACGCTCTTCGTGCTGGACCAGACGTACCGCGGCACCGAGCTCCACGGCATCGGCGGGCCAAAGATGCCCGCGCCGCAGGCGACGCTCATGGCCACGATCATCAAGGGGCTGCTGGCGCAGAACCTGCCGTGGGCGCCGGTGCTCGTCGGCGTCTTCCTGGCGTTCATGGCCCAGCTGGCGGGCGCGCACGCTCTCTCCTGGGCCGTCGGCGCGTACCTGCCGGTCTCGACGACCGCGCCGATCTGGGTCGGCGGGATGGTGAAGTGGTTCGTGGATACCCTGCGGCGCAGGAGAGAGGGCGCGGCAGCCGCGGCCGGCGAGGAATCGGAGCTTTCCTCCGGGATGCTCTACGCGACCGGCCTCGTCGCCGGAGGCTCGCTGGGCGGCGTGCTGATCGCGTTCCTTTCCTTCTTCGGCGACCAGGTCCTGAAGATGGACAAGCCGATCCTTCTCGACCGCATCGACCTCGGCGCGAAGTTCTTCCCGGACCTGAAGAACGGCCTGGTCAGCGGGGGAATCCTCTCGGCCATCGCCTTCGCCGTCCTCATGGTTCTCCTGTTCCGAAACGCCCGCAAGAAACTCGAGGCCTAGGCTGCCCGGCGCGGCCGTCTTCCGCGGGGTCTAGATGACCTCGAACTTCTTGCCGACCTTGCGGAAGGCCTCGACGGCGCGGTCGAGGTCGCGGTGCTCGTGGGCGGCGGAGACCTGGCACCGCAGGCGCGCCTGCCCGTGGGGAACGACGGGGTAGCCGAAGCCCGAGACGTAGATGCCGTCTTCCATGAGGGCCTTGCCCATGGCGAGCGCCCTGGCCGTGTCGCCGACGATGACGGGAACGATCGGATGGTTTCCGTGGGGGATCTTGAATCCCGCTTCGGAGATGGCCTTTCGGAAGTAGGCGGTGTTCCCGGCGAGCTTGCGCACGGGGGCCGGGTCTTCCTTGAGCATCCGGAACGCCTCGAGCGAGCCCGCGGCGACGGGCGGAGGAAGCGAGTTGGAGAAGAGGTACGGTCGGCTTCGCTGACGGAGCGTCTCGACGAGCGCCTTCGGGCCCGTCGTGAACCCGCCGGCGGCCGAGCCCATTGCCTTGCCGAGGGTGCCCGTGAAAACGTCGATCTTGTTCATCACGCCCTGCGCCTCGGCGGTGCCCCGGCCGGTTGCCCCGAGGACGCCCGTCGCGTGGGAGTCGTCCACGGCGAGGAGGACGTCGTTGGCCGAGCAGATCCGGACGAGCGAGACCAGGTCCGCCTCCTCGCCCTCCATGGAGAAGACGCCGTCGGTCATCATCAGGCGGAAGCGTGAAGTCGTGTCGTCGGCCAGCATCTTCTCGAAGGCCTTCCTGTCAGAGTGCGGCACGCGGTAGCGCTTGGCCTTGCACAGCCGCACGCCGTCGATGATCGAGGCGTGGTTGAGCTCGTCGGAGTAGAGCCCGTCGGGCTCCTCGAGGATCGCGGCGAAGAGCCCCTCGTTGGCGTTCCAGCAGGTCATGTAGAGGATCGCGTCGTCCTTGCCGAAGAAGGACGCGATCTCCGCCTCGAGCTCCTTGTGGAGCGTCTCGGTCCCGCAGATGAAGCGGACCGACGCCATCCCGGCGCCCCATTTCTCGATCGCCTTCTTCTGGGCCTCCCGCACCCGCGGGTGGTTGGCGAACCCGAGGTAGTTGTTGGAGGTCAGCATGACGGTCTCGCGGCCGTCCACCTTCACGTGCGCGTCCTGCGGCGACTGGAGGACCAGCTCCTCCTTGTAGGTCCCCGCCTCCCGGAGCTTCTTCATCTCTCCGGCAAGATGGTCAATCAGTCTGTTCATGGCAACTCCATGCTTCGTTCTTCGACGCGTTCGGTCCCCTTGTCATTCCGAGGGAGCGCAGCGACCGAGGAACCTGCTTTCGGCGACGGGAGAAGATTCTTCGCTTCGCTCAGAATGACAAGGATAGAGCCAGGCGAAAAAGGTTCTTGGACTGCGAGTCGAAGCGGACTCTTCCTCGAGACTGACTACTCCTCGGAGAGGATTTTTCCGGCGACCCGGCCGCCGGGGAAAGCGGCGTTCAGCGCCGCGAGCGCCCGGTCGAAGGCGGCGGTGGAAGGAGCGGTGACCTCTGCGCACAGCGTGGGCCGGTTGGCGATCTCGGACGTGCCCGAGGAGTTGCGGACGATCACGGCCTGGGCCGGCTGCTCGACGTAGAAGAGCACGTCCTCCACCTCCTCCAGCGCCCGGACCGCGGCGCGGTGGGCGCCGGAGACCTCGTCGCGGTGGAGGCACACGCCCGCGAGGCCCAGAAGGCGGAAGTGGTTGGGCTCGAACTCGGTGCGGTCCCAGTTCTTCCACACCCGATCGCGCGGGGCGAGCTTGAATCGGTACGCGAGGTTGGAGAGGCGCGACTCTTCCAGCGCGAACTCCGCGATGCGCCGGTCGGTCATCTCCTGGGAGTGGAAGGGCTGAACGGGTTTGCTGGTCGGCATGAGCCCGATTTTATGAGGGTTTCCCGTTCGGGTAGAAGACGACTTTCATCGCTTTGCGGTTTTCCAGGAGGGCCATCGCCTCGTGGAAGTCCTCCAGGCCGTCGAACTCATTGGTCACGATGTCGTCCACCTTGAGGCCGGCGGCGAGGAGATCCAGCATCTTGATCCAGGTGTCGAAGATCCGTCGGCCGACGATCGCGTGGAGGGTGAGCCCCTTGAAGATCAGGTCGTTGGTGTAGTCGCGGATCGTGACGTGCTTCTCGCGGGGCAGGCCCAGGAGCGAGATCGTGGCGCCCCGCCGCGCGGCCGCGAGGCCCAGGTTGATGGAGCCTTCGGCGCCGGACAGCTCCAGCACGACGTCGGCGCCGCCGCCCGTCGCATCCCGGATGCTGCCGGCGGGGTCCTTGGTGCGGTTGAGGTCGAGGACCGTGACGTTGGTGAGACTTCGCGACTTCGCCCAGCGGCGGGCGTGGTCGGTCGCGTGCGAGTTGACCTCCGTGATGGCGATCTTCGACGCGCCCGAGACCCGCGCGATCTCCGCGCACATCGCCCCGATCGGGCCATAGCCGAGGACGACCACCGACTTGCCCGAAAGGTCCGCGATCTGCGTCGTGTGGACGGCGTTGCCGAGCGCGTCCAGGAACGCGCCCACCTTCGGCGGAACCACCTCGGGGTCGAGCGGAACGACGTTGAACGCCGGGACCACGACGTACTGCGCGAAGCAGCCGTCGCCGTGAACGCCGAGGATGCGCGTGTTCTCGCAGATGTGCCTCTGGCCGGTCCGGCACGGGCGGCAGTGCCCGCACGTCACGTGCATCTCCGCCGAGACGTACTGGCCCTCCGCGAGGTGGGGCCGCGTCCCTCCCGGGCCGAACGCCACGATCTCGCCGCAGAACTCGTGGCCGTAGATCCGCGGGGGCTCGACGGCGCCGGCCATGGACGGGTCCCACTGGTAGATGTGCTTGTCGGTCCCGCACACCGCCGTCGCCATCACGCGGATTAACACCTCGGCCTGCCCGGGCACCGGCACCGGAACTTTTCGGATTTCGGTCGCGTCGAGCCCCGGCGCCGCCTTCGTCTTGACGACGGCGGTCATCGTTTTCGTGAGCCGTGAGCCGTGAGCGGTGAGCCGAGGTTGGGTTTTTCTCCGGCTTACGGCTGACGGCTTACGGCTCACGCGCCTCAATCGCCCGCCTGGTCGTCGCGCACGAAACGGTCGCCGGCGGCGGCCGGGGCCGCGGCGAAGACGTCCACCGGCTTGATCCAGCGGGCCACGACCGCTCGCGTGCCCGGGACGCGGAGCTTCTCGAACAGGAAGCGGAACTTCTTCTCCAGCGAGTCGCCGATCGCGGCGCGCGTGCCCACCGGCAGGTTCCAGAACTGCTCCTTGAACGGGCCGATCGCGAACTTGCGGTTCTTGTAGAGAAACTGGCTCTCCGTCTCGCCGACCTTTCGCTCCGAGGCCTTGTTCGAGAAGAGCCACCGCTCGGTCTCGCGCTTCAACGGCAGGGGCAGCGAGGGATGGTCGTAGGTCATGTTCTGGAACTCCGTCGCCAGGTGGATCTCGGCGCAGTCGTGGTCCGGGAAGTGCCCGAAGTACTCCGGCGGGAGGGTCGAGGCGCCGTGCTGCACCGCCCCCGCCATCCGGTACTCCCGGCGGGCGACTTCGGAGATCTTCCGCAGGGTCTCGAAGTCGATCGCGACGCGCTGCACGGTGCCGTCGGGCCCGACGACGCCGCCGTGCGAGGAGCCGGTCTGGATCGAGACCTTGGCGATCCCCTCGCCGCCGCCGAGCGCCTTCAGGTATCCGTCCATGTACGCGCGGAGCTCCTCGGGAGTCGAGTTCTCCTTGCCGACCTCCCCGATCTCGCCGCCGACGGAAATCGGCATGTCCTTCGGCTGATGGGCCCGGATGAACTTCGTGAAGCGCGCGCAGAGCTCGTAGTTCTTCCGCTGCTGTTCCTCGAGCGTCGCCTTGGAGAGGTCCACGAGCGTCGAGGTGTCGATGTCGATCTGGAAGAACCCGGCCGGGATCGCCTCCTCGATGAGCGCCTCGATCGCGGCGATCTCCTTCTCCGGGCCCTCCTTCATCTTCTTCGGGTTGGTCTGGTAGTGGTCGCCCTGGAGGAAGACCGGGCCCTCCCAGCCTTCGCGGATCGCGGCGCCGAGAACGACCGCGGCGTACTCGGCCGGGCGCTGCTCGGTGTAGCCGATCTCGCTCCTCGCGATCTCCAGGAGCACGGTCCCCGTGTCCGTCCCGCGGGCCGCTCGGAAGATGGCGCGGGCGGTGTCGTAGGCCAGCATCCGGATGTTGATCGCGGGCACCGTGAAGCCCGAGACCTCTCCGGCGCCGCGCGCCTTGTAGAGGGGAAGGATCGAGGCCGGGAGGATGCCGAGCGACGCGGCCGCCTCGCGGATCCGTCGCCGGGCGTGGTCACGGGCCTCGCCCTTTCCGAAGACCCCGGTCCAGACGAGGCTGTCCACGACGTTTCCCCGGAAGCCGGCCGCATCCGTGACCGAAACTCCTCCGTTGACACGGGCCGTTTCGGAGTCTCCGAGGAACTGGTCGATGTCCCGGGCCGTCGCGAACAATTCCATGGAGGCGGGGATTCTATTACGCTCTCCTCGATGGTCCGGCTCTCGCGGCGGATCCACTTCAACGCGGGGCGCAGCCTCTGGCGCGCCGACCGGAGCGCCGAGGAGAACCGCGCGCTCTACGGCGAGGAGACGCCCCACGGCTACGGCCACAACTACGACCTGGAGGTCGCCGTCCAAGGAGAGATCGACCCGCAGTCCTCGATGATCATCAACCTGACGGACCTCGACCGCGTGCTCAAGGAGGAAGTGGACGCGCCGCTCGACCACAGGAACTTGAACCGCGACGTCCCGGGCTTCCCGCTGCCGCCGACCGCCGAGAACCTCGCCTCCTGGATCTGGCGGCGGGTCTCCGCGCGGATCGTCCGCGAGGGTTGGCCCTGCCGCCTCGCGTTCCTGCGCCTGCGCCTCACGCCCGACTTCGCCGTGGAAATTGACGGAATCGAGGGCGCATGAACTTCGCCTTCGTCATCGACAACCGCCGGTGCATCGGCTGCCACGCCTGCTCGACGGCGTGCAAGTCGGAGAACTCCGTTCCGCTGGGTGTCCACCGCACGTGGGTCAAGTACGTCGAGAAGGGCGTCTTCCCCGCGACGCGCCGCTACTTCCAGGTCACGCGCTGCAACCACTGCGCGAGCCCGCCGTGCGTCCCGATCTGCCCGACGGCGGCGATGTTCCGCCGGCCCGACGGGATCGTGGAGTTCGACCGGGAGGCGTGCATCGGTTGCAAGGCGTGCCTGCAGGCGTGCCCCTACGACGCGATCCACATCGACCCGGAGTCCGGCACGGCGGCCAAGTGCCACTTCTGCGCCCACCGCACCGACGTGGGACTCGAGCCCGCGTGCGTCGTCGTCTGCCCGGTGCACGCGATCCTCGCCGGGGACCTCGACGATCCCGCCTCCGAGGTCGCCCGCGCCGTCTCGACCGAGCGCGTCTCGGTCCGCAAGCCCGAGCAGGGGACCCGCCCGAAGCTCTTCTACATCGAGGGGGAGGACTCGGCGCTCTTTCCGATGCTCGCCTCGCAGACCGCGGGGTATCTCTGGGGGCAGATGCCGTCGGAGTCGGCCGGAGGGTACGGCGACTGGCGCGGCCCGATCCAGATCTCCGAGGGACGGATGGCGGGCGCGCTGGTGCGCTCGGCCGCCGCCCCGCGGGAGACGTACAACGTCGGGCACCGCGTGCCGTGGCACTGGCAGGTTCCGGCGTACCTCGTGACCAAGGCGATCGGCGCCGGGATGCTGCTCATCGCGGCGATCGGCACGGCGCTCGGATGGCTTCCGGAGTCGCCCCTCTTCGTGACCGCGGCGCCGATCCTCGCGTTGCTCCTGACCGCCGTCACGACCGCGCTCCTCGTCGCGGACCTGGACCGGCCCGAGCGCTTCTGGAAGATCCTCGCCCGGCCTCAGTGGCGGTCGTGGCTGACCCGCGGCGCGCTCGTCCTGATGGCATTCGCCGCGTTCACCGCGCTGTGGTGGCTCGCGCACGCCGCCGGAAGGCCGGACCTCGCGCGGTCGCTCGCCTGGCCGGCATCGGCCCTCGCGGTCCTCGCCGCGATCTACACCGCGTTTCTCTTCGCGCAGGCGGAGGGGAGAGACCTCTGGCAGAGCCCGCTTCTCTCCACCCACCTGCTCGTGCAGTCGGTCATGGCCGGCGCGGCGGGATTCCTCCTCCTCGGTCCGTTCTTCGGGATGGAGGAGTCCTCGGCCCGGCTCCTCGCGATCCTCTTCGCCGTGAGCCTCGGAGCGGAGCTGCTCGTCACCGCGGTCGGCGAGTTTGGCCTCCGGCACGCGAGCGCCGTGGCCGCCGCCGCGGCCCGCATGATCACGCGGGGCCGTTACGCGCCGCACTACTGGACGAGCCTCGCGGCCGGGACCGCCCTGCCCCTCCTGATGGTCGTCTTCGCGCATGGATCGCCGGCCGTTCTCGCCGCCTCCGCCGCGATCGCGCTCGCCGGGCTCTTTCTCTACGAGTGGGCCTTCGTCTTCGCGCCCCAGCAGATCCCCAACAGCTGACGATGAGCGACCCGGTCCGTCTTCCGCCCCAGGCGACCGACGCCGGTTCCCGGATGCAGCAGTACCCGCCGCCCGAGAAGTGGGACGACTGGACGGAGTGGGATCCCCAGGCGTGGCCCAAGCGCGTGCCGCGCCGTTACCGGCTCGTCCCGACCGTGTGCTTCAACTGCGAGTCGGCGTGCGGGCTCCTCGCGTGGGTGGACCGCGAAACCATGGAGGTCCGCAAGTTCGAGGGCAACCCCGCGCACCCCGGAAGCCGCGGACGCAACTGCGCCAAGGGGCCCGCGACGTTGAACCAGGTCAACGATCCGGACCGGATCCTCTATCCCATGAAGCGGGCCGGCAGGCGCGGCGAGGGACGGTGGACGCGGGTGAGCTGGGAGGAAGCGCTCGCGGACATCGGCGGCCGGATCCGCGCGGCCTTCCAGGAGGGGCGGCAGAACGAGGTCATGTACCACGTCGGCCGGCCCGGGCACGACGGCCTGATGGAATGGATCCTCCCGGCGTGGGGAGTGGACGGCCACAACTCCCACACCAACATCTGCTCCTCGGGGGCGCGCGCCGGCTACGCGTTCTGGATGGGCTACGACCGGCCGAGCCCCGACCACGCCAACGCGAAGGTCATTCTCCTGATCAGCAGCCACCTCGAGACCGGCCACTACTTCAACCCGCACGCCCAGCGCATCGTCGAAGGCAAGGCCGCGGGGGCGAAGCTGATCGTGTGGGACACGCGCCTCTCCAACACCGCGTCCATGGCGGACACGTGGATCTCGCCGTGGCCCGGGTCCGAGGCCGCGATCCTCCTCGCGATTGCCAGGCACCTGGTCGCCACCGAGCGCTACGACCGCGAGTTCGTGCGCCGGTGGGTGAACTGGGAGGAGTACCTGCGGAGCCGGGGCGAGGGGCGTTCCTCGTTCGAGGACTTCGAGTCCGCATTCCTCGATGCCTACAAGGAGTTCACCTTCGACTTCGCCGCGAAGGAATCCGGCGTGGACGCGCGCGTCCTCGAGGGCATCGCCGACGACGTCGCGGACTGCGGAGGCCGCCTCGCCGCGCACAACTGGCGAAGCGCCGGCTCCGGCAACCTCGGCGGCTGGCAGGTGGCGCGGTGCCTCTGGCTCCTAAACGTCCTGACCGGCTCGGTCGGCCGCGAGGGGGGGACCTCCGCCAACGGCTGGGACAAGTGGGTCCCAAGGCCGCCGCACCTGGCCCCGCACGTCACGCGGTGGAACGAGCTCTCCTGGCCGCGCGAGTACCCGCTCTCGTACTTCGAGATGAGCTTCCTGCTGCCTCACTTCCTGAAGGAAGGCCGCGGGAAGCTCGACGTCTACTTCACCCGCGTCTACAACCCGATGTGGACGAACCCGGACGGATTCACCTGGCTCGAGGTGCTGCGCGACGAGTCGAAGATCGGCCTGCACGTCGCGCTGACTCCGACGTGGAGCGAGACCGCGTGGTGGGCCGACTACGTTCTCCCGATGGGCCACGGCTCCGAGCGCCACGACGTGATGAGCCAGGAGACACACGCGGGCCGGTGGATCGCCTTCCGCCAGCCGGTGCGCCGCGCGGCGATGGAGCGGGCCGGGAAGAAGGTCTCGCGCACGTGGGAGGCCAACCCCGGCCAGGTCTGGGAGGAGACGGAGTTCTGGATCGACCTCTCCTGGGAGATCGACCCGGACGGCTCGCTCGGGATCCGCCGCTACTTCGAGTCTCCGTACCGGCCGGGCGAGCGCATCACGGTGGACGATTACTTCGGCTGGATGTTCGAGAACTCCGTCCCGGGGCTGCCCGAGGCGGCCGCCGCGCAGGGGCTCACTCCCCTCGAGTACATGCGGCGGTACGGCGCTTTCGAGATCCGCGGCGGCGCCGAGCCCGAGTTCGAGAAAACGCTGACGGCGGAAGAGTCCGCGGGCTCGTCGCTGGACGAAACGAGCGGGATCCTCTACACGCGGAACCCGGCCGTTCCGCCGAAGAACATCGTCCCGAGCCCGGTTCCCGTCTCCGGCGAGCGCGGGCGCGCCGTCGGCGTCCTCGTGGACGGGAAGCCGCGGTTCGGGTTCCGGACTCCCTCGAGGCGGCTGGAGTTCTTCTCCTCGACGCTCGCGGAGTTCGGGTGGCCGGAGTACGCGATCCCGGCGTACATCCGGAGCCACGTCCACCCCGAGAAGATCGACCGCGGCGCCTCCGAGTTCGTCCTGCTCTCGACGTACCGGCTGCCGACCCTGATCCACACGCGAAGCGGCAACGCGAAGTGGCTTCTCGAGATCTCGCACTCCAACCCGACGTGGATCCACACCTCCGACGCCGAGCGCCTGGCCGTTGAAACCGGGGACCTCGTCCGGATCGAAACGGAGATCGGCCACTTCGTGGACCGGGTCTGGGTCACGGAGGGGATCCGGCCCGGCGTCGTCGCCTGCTCGCACCACCTCGGGCGGTGGCGGCTGGCGGAAGGGGAGGGGACGAGCCGGCTCGCCTCGGCGCTCGTGGACGTGCGCGAGCAGGCCGGGCAGTGGCAGCTCACGCAGCTTCGCGGCATCGAGCCGTACGAATCGGCCGATCCCGACACGAAGCGGATCTGGTGGACGGAGGCGGGAGTCCACCAGAACCTGACGTTCCCCGTGCAGCCGGACCCGGTCAGCGGCTGCCACTGCTGGCACCAGAAGGTGAAGATCGCGAAGGCAACGTCGTCGGACCGCTACGGCGACGTGCGGGTGGATACGAAGAAGTCTCGCGAGGTCTTCCGCCGCTGGCTCGCGCTGACGCGCCCGCCGCGGGGCTCGTGGCGGCGCCCCCACTGGATGCTCCGCCCCTTCCGCCCCGCCGAATCCGCCTACAAGCTCCCGGAACGAGGATGACGCCCTCTCTCTCGCTTCTCTCGCGACTCTGGCTCTCGGAGCCGGACGCGGAAACGCTCGGCGCCGCGTGCGAAGCCGGCCTCGCTTCCGGCGGCGACTCCTCCGGGCTTGCCGCCGTGTGGACCGACCTCTTCCTCCTGAACGTCTACCCCTACGGGAGCGCCTTCACGGAACCCTCCGGCGAGTTGAACGGCCCCTCGGCCTCGGCCGCGCTCGCTCGATACGAGGCGGCGGGCTATGGCCCGGCTGAGCTCGCCGCCTGCGGCGGCCCGGATCACGCGGGCCTCTGCCTCGGCTACCTCGCCCACCTCGACGCCGCAGGCCGGGAGGACCCGGAATTCCTCTCGTGGACGCTCGACTGGGTGCCGGTCTGCGCGATCGCAGTCGAGCGCCAACCCTCGCCGCACCCTTTCTTCCGGTCTCTCGCGGCGGCGACGCGGGAAGCTCTCCTTGCCCGAAGGGACGAAGCGGCTCGGAGTCCTCTCCCGGTCCCGGTCCGCGCTGATGAGGACGAAGAGGAGCTCGACCTCTCCGCCGTCGTCCGCAGGCTCCTCGCTCCCGCCACGAGCGGGTTCTTCCTCTCGCGATCTCGCCTGGGCGCGATCGCGATGGACGCCGGGATGCGCCTGCCTTTCAGCTCGCGTTACGACGTCGCGCGCGCCCTCTTCGAGGCGGCGGGGGAATCGGGGCGCGTCGAGCGGGTCCTCGACGGCCTTCGCCGGGAAGCCGCCTTGTGGGACGCCGACTATTCCCGCCTCGCCGCCGCTCATCCCGCCTGGACCGGCCGAGCCGCGGCCTGGCGGCAGCGCCTGGCGGGAACGCTTCGCCTCCTCTCGGAGATGGCCCGTGTCCTGGACTCCCCGCTCGACCTGGAATATGGAAATCGGGAGAGAATCGGGCCCGGAGGCCCCTGATGTTCTTCAAGCAGTACTACCTCGGATGCCTGGCGCAGGCGTCCTACATGATCGGTTCGGGCGGGATCGCGGCGGTCGTGGACCCCCGGCGCGACATCGACGACTACCTCGAGGAGGCGGAGAAGCAGGGGCTTCGGATCCGCCACGTCATCGAGACGCACCTGCACGCGGACTTCGTCTCGGGCCACCGCGAGCTCGCCGCCCGCACGCGCTCGAAGATTTACTTCGGGGGGAAGGCCGAGGCCCGGTTCGACCACCAGCCCGTGCGCGACGGCGACGAGATCTCCTTCGGCGACGTCACGCTGCGCTTCCTGGAGACCCCGGGCCACACGCCGGAGTCCGTGTCGGTGCTCGTCTTCGACCGGTCCCTGGGGCCCGAGCCGCAGGCGGTCCTGACCGGCGACACGCTCTTCATCGGCGACGTCGGGAGGCCGGA
>DATFQY010000002.1:0-5226 GCA_035263845.1 Thermoanaerobaculia bacterium
CAGCCGCTGGACTTCCGGTCGGATCAATTCTCCTTCGGCTCGATCCTGTACGAGATGGCGACGGGGAAGAGGGCCTTCCAGAAGGGGACCGCGATCGACACGCTCTCGGCGACCCTCCACGAGGAGCCGCGGCCGGTCGCGGAGTCGAACCCCGAAGCGCCGGCGCCCTTGCGGTGGATCGTCGACCGCTGCATCTCCAAGGACCCGGAGGGCCGGTACGCCTCAACGAGAGATCTCGCCCGGGATCTCGCGACGGTTCGCGACCGCCTCTCGGAAGCGTCCCTTTCCGGAGGCGTGTCCGCGGCGTCGCCTTCGACACGCCCGCGGGCCCGGGCGGCGGTCTTCGCTTCGGTCCTGCTTCTCGCCCTCGCCGCCGGCGCCATCGGCGCGAGGCCGGTCTGGAGAAAGCGCGCGCTTCCGCAGAGCACCTTGCGGCAGATCACGTTCCGCCGGGGCGGCATCATGTTTGCCCGGTTCGCCCCGGACGGGCAGATCCTCTATGGCTCTTTCGGCCCGGCGGTGGCCCCCGACAAACCTTTCGAGCTGTTCTCGACGAGGCCCGGCACTTCCGAGCCCCGTTCGCTCGGCCTTCCCGCCGCCAACATCGTCTCCGTTTCCTCCTCGGGGGAGCTCGCAATCCTGGACCCGGAATACACGCTCTCCACCGTGCCCCTGGCCGGCGGGGCGCCGCGCGAGCTCGTGGAGCGGGTCCGGAGCGCGGATTGGTCCCCCGACGGAAAGGCCCTCGCGGTTGCGCGCATTGCCGACGGCGGCGCGCGCCTGGAGTTCCCGATCGGAAAGCTTCTGTACCGGCCGGAGGAAGCCAGGTGGATCGTGGATGTTCAATTCTCGCCAAAAGGAGATCGGATCGCTTTCCGCGAGGGCGGAGCCCATGGAGTCTCTGGCAAGAGCGGCGTGTATCTCGCGGTCGTGGATCTGTCCGGCAGGAAACAGCGAATCGCCGAGGTCCCGTTTGAAAGCCGGTGGTCGCCGCGGGGCGATGAGATCTGGTTCAACGACGTCCGCGGAGGCACGACCTCGATCTGGGGCGTGACCGTCTCCGGCCGAAAACGCTTCGTCACGTCGTTTCCCGGCGATTTCGTGCTCCAGGACGTCGCCCGGGACGGCCGGATTCTCCTGGAGAGGGACATCGAGGAGACGGAGATGGTCGGACGCCACGCGGGCGAACCGGCGGAGCACAACCTGTCCTGGCTCGACCGCTCGGTGCCGGCTGCGCTCTCCGGCGACGGCAAGCTGCTGCTCTTCACGGAGACCGGGCAGGGGGGCGGCCCGGAAGGCGCGGTTTACAAGCGCGGGACCGACGGCTCGGACGCCGTGCGTCTGGGCGAGGGGACGGCCCTCGCCCTCTCACCCGACGGGATGTGGGCCCTCGTGTTGCAGGCTCCGGCCGCCGACCACCTGACTCTCCTCCCGACTGGCCCGGGACAGCCTCGCAACCTGTCTCTTTCCGGAATCCGGATTTTCGGTTCATCGGCGAGCTTCTTTCCCGATGGGAAGAGCATCCTGATCCGCGGAGCCCAGAGCGGACTCCAGATGAAGCTGTGGGTCCTGGAGATCGAATCCGGCAGGGTCCGGCCCATCACGCCGGAAGGGATCTCCCACCAAGCCGGCTTTTCGGTTTCCCCCGACGGCAGGAGCGTGATCCTCTCCGATGGCCCGGGTGGAAGCGTTCTTTACGATGTTGCTTCGGGGGCCGGCCGCCCGATCCCGGGACTCGCTCGAAGTCTCGAGGCGTTCGCCTGGTGCGCGGATGGACGGTCGGTCTTCGTCCGCACGAGCACGACCACCCCACTCAAGGTGTACAGGCTGGATCTCATCTCCGGGCGCCAGGAGCTCTGGAAGGAGTTCTCGGTCTCGGACATCATTAATGCGAAAGCCTTGAAGGTGATACCGACGCCCGACGGAAAGTCCTACGTGTACGGCTACACGCGGCTATTCTCGGACCTCTTCATCGCCGAGGGCGTGAAGTAGGCCATGAGCCTCGCGCCGGGAACGCGGCTCGGAGCGTACGAGGTCGTTTCGCCGCTCGGCGCGGGCGGGATGGGTGAGGTCTGGCGGGCGAGGGACGGCCGGCTCGGCCGGGAAGTCGCGATCAAGGTCCTCCCCTCGGAGGTCGTCGGGGACCCGGGCCGCCTGAAACGGTTCGAGAAGGAGGCCCGGGCGGCGTCCGCGCTCAATCACCCGAACATCGTAACGATCTACGACATCGGCTCGACCGACTCGGTCGCGTTCATCGCGATGGAGCGGATCGACGGGAAGACGCTCCGGGAGCTCCTCTTCGCGGCTCCGATGCCGATCAAGAGGCTGCTCCAGATTGCGGCGCAGATCGCCGAAGGGTTGGCGAAGGCGCACGAGGCGGGGATCGTCCATCGGGACCTGAAGCCCGAGAACGTCATGGTGACGAAGGACGGTCTGGTCAAGATCCTGGACTTCGGGCTGGCGAAACAAACGGAGCGAGTCTCAGGAACAGAAAGCTCCCACTTGCCGACCGAAACCGGGACAAGCCCGGGAGTTGTCCTTGGCACCGTCGGCTACATGTCACCGGAGCAGGCCGGAGGGCACATCGTGGACTTTCGCTCCGACCAGTTCTCCTTCGGCGCGATCCTCTACGAGATGGCGACGGGCAATCGCGCGTTCCAGAAAGGGACCGCTGTGGACACGCTCTCGGCGATCCTGCACGAAGAACCTCCGCCGCTCGGAGACATCGCGCCCGAGTTGCCGGCGCCGGTTCGCTGGATAGTCGGGAATTGCCTCGCGAAGGATCCGGCCGAACGTTATAGCTCGACTCGCGACCTCGCTCGCGAGATCGCGAACATCCGCGACCATCTGCACCCGGCGGCGGTGACGAGTGGCGCTTTTGCCGCTCGTCGAAAGCACGGCTTCCCTGGGGCGCTTGTGGCTCTCGCGGCGGCTGCGCTGCTGACCATGCTGGCCGTTGGGGTTGGAGTGGGTCGCCGGACAGCGAAAACTTCGCCTCCGTCTTTCAAGCGGCTGACATTTCAGCGCGGCAATGTCGTCACGGCCCGCTTCACCGCTGACGGGCAGACGATCGTCTATGGAGCCTCCTGGAACGGCGACCCGTTCAGGATCTTTTCGACTCGTCGGGAGGGGCCGGAATCGGTAGCTCTCCCGCTTCCGGACGCGCTCTTCTGGAGCATCTCCCGATCCGGGGAGCTGGCAATGATTCTCGGCTCGGGCGGCACGCTAGCCCGAGCCCCCCTTTCCGGAGGAGCTCCACGGGAGGTCCTGGAGAACGTCCATTCGGCGGACTGGGCGCCGGACTCGTCAAACCTTCTCGTCGTCCGCGACGTAGCGGGAAAGAGCAGGCTGGAGTACCCGATCGGCCGCGTCCTCTACGAATCGACCGGCGGAATACGGTATCCGCGCGTCTCGCCTCGCGGGGACATGGCGGCGTTCCTGGACAATCCGGTGCCCGAGGACGACCTCGGATCCGTCGCCGTCGTGGATCGCGAAGGAAGGAAGAAGACACTCGCCTCCGGTTTCACGAGCTCGGGAGGGCTCGTCTGGTCTCGAGACGGCGAGGAAGTCTGGTTCACGGCGGCAAAGGTCGCCAACGAGCCCTCGCTCATCGCCGTTTCTCTCTCCGGGAAACAGCGCGTATTGCTGCGGACGCCGGCTCCGATCTGTGTGCTCGACGTCGGGGCCGACGGAAGCGTTCTAATCGAAGAGCACATTCCGAGCAAGCAGATCGCCGCTCTGCCGCCGGGGGAGACTCGGGAGAGGGACCTCTCCTGGCTCGACTACTCGCATGCGTGCGATCTTTCTGCCGACGGAAAGAGGCTGCTCTTCGAGGAGTCGGGCGCTGGCGCCGGAGATCGGTATCGCTTGTTCCTTAGGCCGACAGACGGGTCCTCTCCGAAGCGGCTCTTCGACGGCGGCTGCGGAGCCCTTTCCCGGGACGGGCGCTGGGCCCTTTCCCTGGTCGATATACCGTATCCGCCGAAGATCTTCCTCGTTCCCACGGGATCGGGGGAATCCAAGCCGATTCCTCTGGAGGGCCTGACTCCTCGAAATGCATGGTTCTTTCCTGACGGCAACCGCATCCTGGTCGCGGGCGAGGAGCCCGGACACCGCCTTCGTCTCTACGTGAAGAACCTTGAAGGTGGGACCCCGCGTCCTGTCACGCCGGAGGGGATCCGCGTCACGGCTTATCGACCGATCTCTCCTGACGGCGGCCAGATCATCGCAAGCGACCCCGAGGGAAGGATTCAGCTCTTCCCGGTGCCGGAGGGTAACGCGAAGGTCCTCCCGGGAGCGGCGGCTGGCGACCGGCCGATCCAATGGACTTCGGACGGCCGTGGGGTGTATGTCATGCAGAGAAAAGGGGTTTTGCACAGCGTCTCTCGCATCGACGTTGAAACGGGGCGCCGGACTCTCTGGAAGGAAATCGCGCCTTCGGATCCTGCGGGCTTCGGCGGAATCCGCTCGCTCCTCATTGCCGGCGATGAGACGTCCTATGTTTACTCCCACACTCGCACCCTCGCGGAGCTCTATCTCGTCACCGGGTTGAAATGAGCGACGCGGGTACACGGCCTGTCGAGGCGGGAAGTCGGCTTGGCCCCTACGAGATCGTCGCTCCGCTCGGCGCGGGCGGCATGGGAGCGGTGTGGCGAGCCCGAGATGCTCGCCTCTCGCGCGAAGTGGCGATCAAGATGCTGCCGACCGAGCTTGCCTCGGATGCCTCCCGTCTCAAACGGTTCGAGAAGGAGGCCCGGGCGGCGTCGGCACTCAACCATCCCAACATCGTCACGATCTACGACATCGGGTCCGCCGATTCGGTCGCGTTCATCGCGATGGAGCGGGTCGAGGGGAAGACGCTGCGGGAGCTTCTGTTTGGTGGCGGGCTCTCCGTTAAGAGGCTCCTGCAGATCGCGGCGCAGATCGCCGGAGGGCTCGCCAAGGCGCACGAAGCCGGGATCGTCCACCGGGATCTGAAGCCCGAGAACGTCATGGTGACCAAGGACGGGCTGGTCAAGATCCTCGACTTCGGGCTGGCGAAGCAGGCCGGTCCCGTCTCGGGAAGCGATGAAGGCTCGCACCTTCCGACGGAAAGCGGGACGAGCCCCGGCGTCGTGATGGGCACGGCGGGCTACATGTCGCCGGAGCAGGCCGGCGGCGAGCGGGCCGACTTCCGGTCGGACCAGTTTTCCCTCGGGACGATCCTCTATGAGATGGCGACGGGCA
>DATFQY010000003.1:0-4258 GCA_035263845.1 Thermoanaerobaculia bacterium
CGTTGCTGCGTCAGGCTTTCGCCCATTGCGCAAGATTCCCCACTGCTGCCTCCCGTAGGAGTCCGGACCGTGTCTCAGTTCCGGTGTGGCCGATCACCCTCTCAGGCCGGCTACCGATCGTCGCCTTGGTGAGCCGTTACCCCACCAACTAGCTAATCGGGCGCGGGCCCATCCGGTAGCGCGAGATCTTGCGACCCCGCTTTGATCACCAGGACTCTCGTCCCGGGGATGTCATGCGGTATTAGCTCGAGTTTCCCCGAGGTATTCCACACTTCCGGGCAGGTTACCCACGTGTTACTCACCCGTCCGCCGCTCGGCTGGAGGAGTTGCCCCCTCCGCCTCGCTCGACTTGCATGTGTTAAGCACGCCGCCAGCGTTCATTCTGAGCCAGGATCAAACTCTCCACTTAAAAGTGTTCGCGCAGGAACCGCCGAAGCGGTTCCCGTTTGATGCGAGTCAAACCCTGTCTTCCAAGACAGACCATGGTTTTTCGGTTTTTCCAAAAACCAGGAAAAAGACGTCTGGCACGCTCTACTCAGTTTTCAAGGAACCGGATCCTCGAGGCTCTCCCCCTCGGATGACGCCGTCCCACCGGCGTTCTCAAGACCGGATTTCCGCCAAAAGACGGAAAGCACAGTCTACGAAAACAAACCCCCCAATGTCAATAACTTTCGTCGGCTGATCGGTTTGGACCGACACCGACTCCTCAGTAATGAACCAGGAATTCAAAAGACCATGAACCCTTGCGGGGGACGCGCAATATAGGGGCTCGCCTACCCCCTGTCAAGCTCTTTCGAAAAAACCCATCAACCCATTGAGCATCAGCGGCTTGGGCAGCTCTTCCTTGCACAGATTCCTGTGCAGAGTCAGCCCTCCGGGAAACGCCCCTGAAGAACCCGCAAGATCGCCTCCGGATAGAGCCGGTGTTCCTCGGCGAGGATCCTCTCCGAGAGGGTCTCCTCGGTGTCGCCGGGCAGAATCGGGACCTCTTTCTGCAAGATGACCGGGCCAGTATCGGTGCCTTCGTCCACCAAGTGCACCGTGCACCCGGACACGTTCTCCCCCGCGTCCAGGGCCTGCTTCTGGGGGTGAAGGCCGCGGTACTTCGGCAGCAGCGACGGGTGGATGTTGAGGATCCGCCCACGATATCGCGCGACGAATTCCGGCGACAGGATCCGCATGTAGCCCGCCAGGCAAATCAACTCGGCCCCGCTTTCCTCGACGATTCGACGGATCTCGGCCTCCCGTTCGCGCCTTCCGGCGAACCTCTCGTTTCCGACGGAGTAGGCCGGCAACCCCCGCTCGCGTGCCCGCGCAAGGCCCCTCGCGTCCGGCACGTCGGAAATCACCGCGGCAATCCGGGCGTCCGGAATCTGCCCGGCCTCGACGGCCTCCGCGATCGCCTCGAAGTTCGAGCCCCTGCCGGAGAGAAGAATCGCGAGGCGGCGGCCTGCGGAGCGATTCATCTCGGGCCTGCCGCTTCGAGCGGGAACTCCGTAGTCTCGACGCTTTCGACGCGCCCGGGGAACGTCGACTCTCGAGCGGGTGGGAACCGGGATTCGATGGCCCGCCGCAAGGCCCGCATCCGCGCTGGAAAACTGAGCGCCGTGCCGCGCGCCGCGATCGTGTCGCGGATGAGGACGAGACGGCTCGGGCGCTGCGACGCCACATGCTTTTCGATCAGGTCCAGGGCGGTCGGCACCAGGAGAGGAGAGGTCCACGCCGGACCATAGGTGCGCCAATCCAGGAGGAGGGCGTTCTGCCACAGGGCGGCCCCGCGCAGCTGGGGGTTCGGACCGCAGTAGAACCACAGCGTCGTCGCGAGGTAGTCGGGCACGGCGATCAGGAGGTCCTTCTGCCCCGGCGAAAGCTCCGTGCAAAGCGTTCGGACCCCGGACTTGGGAATTCTCCGAGCGGAAGCTTCCCGAAGCTCCGCGTAGAAGGGCGCGCGCGCGGCGAACGATCCGATGAGAAGTGCGGCGAACACGACCCATCCCCACGAGCGGCTGAAACCGGATGCGGACGCCGAGCCGGCGAAGACACTCCCGAGGAGACCCGCCGTCGCCACCGACAACAAGGCGGCGGGAATGGAGAGGTAGCGGTCCGCTCGGGAGAAAAGTCCCAGAAGGACGACCACCACCAGCGAGAGGCCTGAGAGAAGGGCCAGTTCCGGCGCGTCGAGGGCCACGCGAGCCCGGACCTCGCGTTCTCGGAGCCAGAAAATCACGATCACGCCGCCGGCGGCGAGGAGCGCCGCGGTTCCGCCCAGGTCGGGAGCGACGAGATGGATTCGCGACAGCAGCAGGTGCGTTCGATCCGACATCCCCAGGGCGGGCTCGTAGGGAAGGCCCGCGCGGAACTGCGTCCAGGCGATGGGCATCCAGACGGCAAACAACGAGCCCGCGATCGTCGCCGCCATCAGCACTGACCGGCCAAACGCCCGCGACCTCGGGAAGACGAGGGCGGCCGCGCCGGCGAGCCCGATTCCGAAGACCGTCAGGGCACCAGCGATATGGCTGTACGCCAGCAGTGCCAGGCAGACCGTCAGGAGAACCGCGTCGCCGCGATTCGGCGGATCCGAACGCCGAAGGACCCGGACGGCGAAGATCAGGGAAACCGCGGAGAGCGCCACGGAGAGCGAGTACGGGCGCAGCTCCGCCGCGAGGCCCAACAGGATGGGGTTGTTGGCCGCGAGGACCACGGCTGCGAGCGCGGCCCACGTTCCGAACAGTTGGGCCGCCAGGGCCGCGAGCGCGGCCAAGGACAGCAGGCCGAGGACCAGGGCCAGGACCTTCAACGGCCGCTCGTCGAAGCCGAAAACGCGCGTGTACGCGGCAAGGAGCCCGTTGAAGAGAGGCGGCGTGTACTCTGTCGAGCAATGCCGCGCGACGAACTCGGACAGTGAGCCGGAGTGCGCGACGTAAACGGCGGCAGCCTCGTCGCGCCAGAGGCCCTCCGTGACGAGAGGCCAGCGGGTCCACACACAGAGGGCGAGGAAAGCCAGGAAGGCCGCGGCGAGCGCCGCTCGACTCCGCACGCTCGGACCGGGGCGAGCCGGATCAGGCCCCGGCAAACTGAACCCGGACGTCTCGCGATCCCGAGACCGCTTCCCCGATCTCGAAGAAAGACTCGCCCCGGCTTGCGAGGATTCGTTTCACACCCGGCAGGTCTCCGGACCCAACGATGAGCACCATGCCGATGCCCATGTTGAAGACGTGGAGCATCTCGGTCCGGGAGACGTCGCCTCGCTCGGCGAGGAACTCGAAGAGCGGAGGCACCGGCCACGATCCGAAGCGCAACCGCGCGCCGACTCCCTCCGGCAGCACGCGGGGGATGTTGTCGTAGAAGCCGCCTCCGGTAATGTGCGCCATGGCCTTCACGAGGCCGGCCTCCAACAGCGGCGTCAGGGTTCGCAGGTAGCTGCGATGCGGCTGGAGCAGGAGATCCCCGATCGTCCCGTCGCCCGCATCCGGGACCCTCGAATCCGCGCGCAGTCCGAGCTTTTCGAAGAGGATGCTCCGGGCGAGCGAGTAACCGTTGGTGTGCAGGCCCGTCGAGGGAAGCCCGACGAGGACGTCCCCGGGGACGACGCGGGAACCATCCACGATCCGCTCTCGCTCGACGACGCCGACGATCGTGCCGGCGACGTCGTATTCGCCCGCCGCATAGAAGCCGGGCATCTCCGCCGTCTCTCCTCCCAGCAGAACCGTGCCGTTGTCCAGGCAGCCGGCGGCGAGGCCCTCGATGATCTCCTGCAGGACGCGGGGATCGATCTTTCCGGTCGCGATGTAGTCGAGAAAGAAGAGCGGCGAGGCACCCTGGACCAGAATGTCGTTGACACAGTGATTCACGAGGTCCGCGCCGCAGGTATCGTGGCGGCCGGCAGCGACCGCGACTTTGAGCTTCGTCCCCACGCCGTCGGTCGATGCGACAAGGACCGGGACCCGGTACGCGGAAAAATCGGGCCGGAAGAGTCCACCGAACCCCCCGATGTCACCCAGGACCTGTCCGTTGAACGTGGATCGAATCGCGGATTTCGCGCGATCGAGAGCCGCCGCCTTCGCCCCGATGTCGACTCCGGCGGCCGCGTAGGACGGACTCTTCAAGGGCGGCGATTATAGCGGCGTCGGAGGAGAGGTCACACGAAGACGAACCTCGAAATCGCCGAACCGCGCCGCCGTGACCGGATAGAGGCGATCGAAGAAATCGTCGAAGGCCGACCGGCTGCGCGGGTTCGGACGCTCCCGGTCGAACAGGT
>DATFQY010000004.1:0-7452 GCA_035263845.1 Thermoanaerobaculia bacterium
CTGGGTCAGTGCGCGACTGAACAGCTCGACCTCGTCGATGCGTCCCGGCCAGGAGGCCCCGCCAAGGCGACCGCCGATCTTCAGCGTGCCGCTGCTGGCCGGGAGAGAGCCGTTCAACGCAACCTGCCGCGTGAGGGCGCCGTTGACGTAGGCGTTGGCGATGCCGCTCGCCGCCTCATAGGTCAACGCCACGTGACTCCAGGTGTTGAGCGGGAGAAACCCCCTGCCGTCCACCCAGCCTCCGCAGTCGTTCGGCAGACCCCCGACGTCCAGGTAGAAGGCGAAGTTGCCCACCGGAATGCCTCCTCCGGAAGTGCAGGAGGCGATCGCCAGCCTCGAGATTTCCCACTGGGTGATGCCGGTGGCTTCCTTGTTGACGATGATTTCTTCGCCGCCATTGTCGGCGGTCGGGAAGACCCACGCGTCCAGGGTGATCGACGTCGGATTGAGCGACGGGGAATCCGGCACGTCCACGAACGCGCTGGTGCCGTTCAGGCTGAAGGCCTGTCCGACCTCTCCCGCCGCGAAAGCCGCGCCGCCCTGGAGCGAGCCGTTGTTCGCTCCCTCGGCGTCGTCGGCGTTGTTCTCGGCTCGCCACCAGCTCACGATGTTGGGCGGGACGGGCGCGCACGCGGCGCACTTGCCGGAGCTGCCGGCATTGGCGATCGCCGCGATCTCCGGCTGCGACAGCGCGCGGCGGAAGACTTCGACCTCGTCGATCTGCCCCTTCCAGAAGTACCGTTCGGTCGGGCAAGCAACCGGGATGGATCCGATCCTGTTCTGTCCATCGGCGCGCGTAAACGTTCCCGTGGTGATGTCTGGCAGAGAGGTCACCTCGACACCGTCGAGGTAGAGTTTGGCCGTGCGCGTCCCGACGTCGCGCACGCCGGTGGCGTGGTGCCAATTGCCATCCAGAATGGAGGATGGTGAAATGGCATCAACACTGTTGCCAAGATTGTCTCGGACCGAGAAATCAACCCTGCCATCGGTGAGCACAAGCAGAAGAATGTTCTCCGGGGTGCATGCATACGTGAGGGAGACTGCCACTCTGTTCGTTCCCAAGACGGAAGGATCAGGTCTTAGCCACGCGTCGATCGTGAAGCTGTCGTTCGCCTCAAAGTTGAGCAACGGAGCAGACGCGGAATTCGGTAGAACGACTTCGCCATCGGTGCCGTTGAATGTGAACGCCTGATTGACTTTGCCCGGCGTGAAGGTCACGCCGCCCGAGACGGTGCCGTTGTTGTTATTGAAGAAGTCGTTCGCGTTGTTCTCGGCCCGCCACCAGCTCGCGAGGTTCAGCGGCGGGGCCGTGCAGGCGCTGCACTTGCCCGCGCTGCCCGCGTTGGCGATCGCCGCGATCTCCGGCTGCGACAGCGCGCGGCTGAAGACCTCGACCTCGTCCACCAGGCCGGCGAAGAACCGGATGCCGATCTGGCCGCCGATTCGGAGCTGCGTGGGCGACTTGGGCGCCGTCGTGAACGTGTTCGGCGTCTGGGTCCCGTTGACGTAGAACTTCGTCGTTCCCGAATCCCGAACCATCGCGACGTGGTACCACTGGTTCGCGGCTGGGAACGTGAAGCCGCTGTCGAGAAAGACCACGCCGCAGAGGAGTCCCTGCAGCTTGTTGCCCGCTGCGCCGCTTCCGTTGCCGATTCCCAGCGCATAACCGTCGCCATTGGTGCCGTCGTCGAAACCGTTGCTCACCGCCATACCCAGCTGGGACAGGTTCGCCGGGTTGATCCAGGCATCGATCGTCCAGTTGTCGGTCGCGGTCGTGGGCGTGCCCGTAAAGGACACGAAATCGTTGACTCCATCGAAGCTGAAGGCCTGGCCGACCTCGCCCGGCGCGAAGGTCGCGCCCCCCTGGAGCGTCCCGTTGTTGAGGTTGTAGAAGTCGTTCGCGTCGTTCTCGGCTCTCCACCAGCCGGCGATCCCGGACGGCACGCCCGTGCAGGACCGGCACTTTCCGGCGCTCCCCGCGTTGTGGATGGCCTGGATCTCGGAAGCCGACAGGGCGCGGTTGAAGACCTCGACTTCGTCAACCTGGCCGGTGAAGAGATTCTCCCCCGGAGAGGTGGCGCAGAAGCTGCTGGTCTGGGAGCCGCCGAGGAGAGCCACGGCGCAGTTCGTCGCGATCGAGCCGAGCGCGGCGTTCGTGCTGCTGCCGTCCTGGAGGCCGTCCACGTAGACCAGACCGGTGGTGCCCGTGCGCACGACCGCCAGGTGATGCCATGTATTGTCGTTGAGCGCGGTAGCTCCGTCCGCGACAACTTGATTCCCGACGTTATCGCGAAAGAACGCCTCGACATGCTGGTCCTGGACGGACAGCCGAGCGATGCTGTTTCCGGTGTAACCGTCGTCGAAAACGACCCGATGACCACCCGGAGCCGCGGCGGGGATCTTCACCCAGGCATCGATGGTGAAGTCGCCCGTTCCAAAATTCAGGTTGTCGCTCCCGCCTGGCCTGCTGATGACGACGCCGCCCGTGTTGCCGTCAAAAGAGAACGCCTGTCCGACCTCGCCGGCCGCAAACGTGGCGCTACCGCTCAGCGTGCCGTGATAGCCGCCCACGAGGTCGTTGGCATTGCCGTCCCCCGGCCACCAATGCAACAGTCCCGAGGGCGGCGCGACGCAGACCGGCACAACCCCATTCATAGAAGCCGCCAGAGCCCGGACCGGATTCGCGACGATCCCCGGCATCTTCCGGGGAGCCGGCAGGATCTTCGCTGGAAGTCCCAGGAGAGTCTGCTCGACCAGACGCGCGGCTCTGAAGATCCCGCCCCCCTGCGCCCGGCCGAGCGGGGCGACGAACGCCGCGACAAGCAGACACGCGCTCAGTGAGACGACGACCGCCCTGGCACGCCTCGTCATGACCTGGTCCTCCCTAATTTAGAAACAGCGTATTTGGCCGGTAGACAGAGTCAGGGACACTTAAGTCCAAGACCCATCGTCCGCGGGAGAGGTCAGTTCTAAAGAAAGAATGCCCGGCGGAGCGAATCCGTCGGGCATCTACGGCGATCGCGTTAGGCTAGGGGAGGGTCGTGCTCCAGCTCCCGAAGGAGACGAACGGCCCGCACTTTCCGGACACCAACGCATCCTGAGACGTCTTCGCCGAGCCGGCGGAGGTGCTCAGGGCGAAGCCCGTGCGCAGGAAGTAGTCGCTCGTCGAGCCGTTGATCGTGGCGTCGAAGCGGGTGCCAGCGTCGCGGGTCGCGCCGGTGTCGATCGGTTGGCCGTTGTACCACAGCCGCGCGGTCCCGGAGGCGTGGCCGCTGTTGAAGCAGGCAACACGCACCTGCACGTCGATCGCCAGCGTGTCGCCGGAGGAGACCGGCACCGGGCTCGGAAGAACGAGCGGAATCGAGCGCAGAAGCGCGTTGTTGAACCCGCTCGACCCTCCGGAGACGCTGTCCAACTCGCCGGAGCCGACCTGAGATCCGTTGAGCGAGACGATCGCGCGAAGATCGAAGCGAACCCCCACGTCGTCGCTGTTCTTCAGGCCCACCCAGAGCTTCGCGGGGCTCAGGTCGGTCAGGAAGGCTCCTCCGCCTCCCGGCGTCGCAGTCTTCGTTGGAGTGTTGGTAGGCGTCGGGGTACCGCTCGGAGTGTTTGTCGGAGTGTTCGTCGGAGTATTCGTCGGCGTCCTGGTCGGAGTGTTCGTAGGAGTGTCCGTAGGCGTGTTCGTCGGGGTCCGAGTCGGCGTCGAAGTGTTCGGCGGGGTCCCCGTCGGAGTCTGACTGGGGGTATTCGACGGCGTGTTGGTCGGCGTAATCGTCGGAGTGTTCGATGGAGTGTTGGTCGGCGTATTCGTCGACGTATTGGTAGGGGTCCTGGTCGGAGTGTTCGTTGGTGTGCTGGTCGGCGTGTTCGTCGGGGTCCGAGTCGGAGTGTTTGTCGGCGTGCTCGTCGGAGTGTTTGTCGGCGTGTAGGTCGGAGTGTTGGTCGGCGTGTTCGTCGGGGTGTTGGTCGGAGTCCTCGTCAGCGTATTCGTCGGGGTCACAGTCGGCGTGTTCGTGGGCGTACTCGTCGGAGTGCTGGAGGTCGTAATGGTCGGCGTCGGCGTTGGGCTGCCCGGCGGGCACTTGCCGGAGGGGCCCGCGTTCACGATCGCCTGGATCTCGGACTGCGTGAGGGCGCGATTGAGAAGCTCCACTTCGTCGAGCAGACCGGCCCACTGGCTTCCATCGACGACGTTGCGGCCGATCACGATCGGATCCGTGACGGCATCGATCGCGCCGGTCGTCGCCTGGCTCGCCACGGCCACCCCATTGACGTAAATCGTCATCACCGACCCGTCATAGGTGCCGGCCACGTGCTGCCACGTGTTGACGGACAGGGCGGGGGTCGCGATGAACGCGCTCTGGTACGCGCCGCCGATCATGATGTAGAACTGAAGGCCGCCGTCTGAGCCGAATGGCTGGCCGCGCTGCTCGATTCCGTAGCCTCCGACATTCGAAGACGACCTCTTTTGCAGAATCGTTCGTCCGTGACCCAATACCGTCGGGTAGACCCAGGCGTCCATCGTGAGCTGCGCACCGGTGTTTTGGTTCGCGTTGTGGGCCACGGTCACCTGGCCGGCTGAGCCGTCGAAGCTGAAGGCCTGCCGGACCTCGCCTGCGGAAAAACTCACGCCGCCCGACAGCACTCCATTGTTGCCGTTGCCGCTCAAGTCGTCGGCGTTGCCGTTTGCCGGCAGCCACATGACCATACCCGAGGGGGGCGCCACGCATCCGCACTTGCCGGCGGTGTCCGCGGCGACGATGGCCTGGATCTCGGACTGGGTCAGCGCCCGGTTGAAGACCTCCACCTCGTCGATCAGCCCGTGGAAATGCACGTTTCCGTTGTCGTCGCCGCTGATGCGGAAGCTGGCGGCCGAATCGACGACGCTCTTGTTGCCCACGTTGAGCGAGCCGATCGAGTTTCCATTGAAGTAAAGGGTCAGTATCCCGGCGCCGTACGTGCAGGCCACATGGGACCACGCGTTGATCGGAACGCCGCCGGGAACCGTCCCGATGAGCTGGTTCTGCGGCCAGGGCTCGCCCTGCGCGTTGAACTGGCAGAAGAGCTGCGCGTTGTTTCCGGTCACGCCGAACTGGTAGCCGTTGTTTCCGGCGCCCCCGCCGACTTTCGAAACGATGCCGCCCTGCGACGAGCCGTCCTGCGGGGACGCGGGGTTGATCCACGCGTCGAAGGTGAACGCGGTCGTGAAGTCGAGGCTGGCCGAATCGGGCACCACGACCGATCCCAACGAACCGTCGAAGGAGAACGCCTGCCCAACCTTGCCTGCGACGAAGCCCGCGCCGCCCGAAAGTGTGCCGTTATTGGAGCCGACGGTGTCGCTGGCGTCGCCCTCGGCCTTCCACCAGCTCACCATGTTCGGAGGCGGAGTCGTGCATGGCACACACTTGCCCGCGCTGCCGGCGTTGACGATTGCCTGCACCTCGGACGCCGTCAGAGCGCGGTTGAAATACTCCGCTTCGTCCACGAGGCCGTGGAAGAACCGCGTGGGCGTGCCGCCGCCCCAGGACATCCCGATGTGGACGTCGCGGTTGTTGTTCGAAGGCGGCGTCGAGAAGGCCACCGTGTTCTGAAGGACCGCGTCCTCGTAGATCTGGATCTCGGTCCCGGTCCAGACCCCGGCGAGGTGGTGCCACTGGTCGTCCAGGACGCTCGACTGCGTGCACGGTCCATGGAAATCGGAGACTCCGCCTCCCGTTCCGTAGAAGAAACAGGCCGTGCCGTCGGCGGCTGTCTGAATCGCCCAGCCGCTGCCGTCGGTCCAGCCATGCGACTTGTCGATGACAAGAGATTGGCTGCCCGACTGCGGCGATATCGACCTCATCCACACGTCCACGCTGAACGGCCCGGTGGGGTTCAGATTGTCGTTGTGCGGCACGTCGACGAAGTCGTCCACTCCGTCCAGGCTGAACGCCTGGCCGACCTCGCCCGCGGCGAAGGCAACGCCGTTCTGCAGCGACCCGTGATTGCCGCCGGTCACATCCAGGGCATTTCCTTCGGCCCGCCACCAGCTCACGAGCCCGGAAGGCGGCGGAAAGCAGACGGGAACGATCCCGCTGGGGGAGAGGCCAGACGCGGTGATCCCAAGGACCCGGAGGGGCGCCGCCAGGACCTTCCTCGAGACCCCCAGAAGTGTCCGCGGGAAGAGACGCGTCCGTTGGAAGATCCCGCCGTTCTGCGCCCGGACCAGCGGAACCACGGCGGCGCCGAGAAGGACGGAAACCCCCAACGCGAAGATGAAAGCCCTGGCACGTCTGGCACGTCTCTTCATGTCCCGGTCCTCCAATGAGACGAGCGGATTCAGACCCGCGACAGGACCAGGACATGGCCGCGGACTAGACTTTGGTCGAAGACTTCCTGGCCTGGACGACGTAGCGAAGCGGTCCGCCGGGACGAACGGCGTCGAATGGATAGCAGGTTACGAGGGTCAGGATCGCCTCGTCCGTCGGCCCGAGAAGGTCTATTTCCTTCGCGGCCACGACTTTCCGTCTAAAGACCCGGTACCGATGCAGGGCGCCGTCCGGCGTTTCGAGCTCGAGGACTTCGCCGGGGGCGATCCGGCGCAGGAAGGCGAACTGAGTGTCGCGGTGCGCGGAGAGGACGCAGTTGCCCTCCGTGCCGGGAAGCGCCGTGCCGTCGAGGTGGCCCGGTCCGAAGGCGAGCGTACGGCCGGACGCGCCCGCGAGCACGATGACACCTTTTGTAAGACCTGGCGCCCGCAGGCGGGCGACGGGCCAGGTGTCCGCCCAGGGCCACGGGGCGGCCGGGCGCCCCGTGTGGACGGTCCGGGCCCATGCCCGGGAAAGGAGGATCTGCGCCAGGGAGGCCTTGGCGTAGATCCATGCCCCATGGCCGAAGAGAACGGCCGCCGCGTAGAGGAGAACGACGGAACCAGCCGCGGCGATCCGCCGCAAGAATCGCCGCCGGCCCTCCGGTTCTTCTTTCACGCGGCGCCTCCCGAGGCGAGCCGGCGAAGCACCCAGGCCGCGATCGCGAGACCCGCGGCCAGCAGGAGAAGGAGCCTGCCCGGCGTCGCGGTCTGCGGCATCTGCCCGAAGACGTGCTCGTAGTCCCAGCCGGCCGGCAGGTGCACCGGCACGGCTCGCGTGACGCAAACGGCGTCCCGGGCGACCGACGGCGTGAGGTCCACCGCGACGAGGCTCGTGAAGTTGGAAACCAGGTGGTGCCGGAGCGCGACGTCGGTGACCTCGCAACGGACCGCATCCTTGTCGGCGCCGGTCTCGGTCATCTTGTCCATGAGCGCCGCGATCTTGCGGCGCGCCCAGAGGCGGTCCACGCCGCTGTCGCCGGCCGTTGCCTGAAGCGGAACGCGCTCGCTCCAACGCACGCCCGCCCGCTCTCCAGAGACGACGACTCCGCCCCCGGGCCGGGAGAGCCTCGCCGCGACGACGAGCGGCTCCCCGGCGTAGAGGT
>DATFQY010000005.1:0-82312 GCA_035263845.1 Thermoanaerobaculia bacterium
CGCTCCCGGGATCGTCGTGCGCGTGTAGAAGGGCGTCTGGACCTGCGAGGGCGTGCCGGTCAGCCGCGTCACGAGCGGGGCCGAGGTGCCGAGCAGGATCACGAAGCCGAGCGCGCAGAGCACCGCGATGCCCAGGATGAAGAGGACGCTTCGCGAGAGAAGCGGCGGCTCCTCTTCGCTCACGGTCGGGATCTGTTGCCACCGCCAGGCGAGCATCGCGACGGAGACGGCAATCGAGCCGAGGAGGATCCCGACGAGCCACCCGGTGATCCCCAGGTCCACGAAGGAGTGGACCGAGAAATCCGCCAGGATTCCCGAGCGCGTCAGAAAGGTCCCGTACAGGATCGTGGCGTAGGCGAAGCAGGCCAGGATCAGGTTGACCTTGCGGTGCCGCTTGCGCGCCTTCTGGAGGAACATTCCGTGCACCAGGGCGACCGTGACGAGCCACGGGACGAGGCTCGTGTTCTCCACCGGGTCCCATCCCCAGTACCCGCCCCAGCCCAGCGTCTTGTAGGCCCAGTAGCCGCCCATCAGCACCGCGGTGCCGAGCGAGAGGAACGTGAAGAGCGCCCAGGGAACAGCGCGGACGACCCATCCGTCCCAGCGTTTCTTCCAGAGGGCCGCGATCGCGAAGGCGAAGGGGACCGAGAGCGAGGCGAAGCCGGAGAACATGACCGGCGGGTGGATGACCATCCAGGGATCCTGGAGGAGCGGGTTCAACCCGACGCCGTCCTGCGGCACCGGGGGCGGCAGGAGCTTGAAGGGGCTCTGCTTGCAGAGGATCCCGACGATGCCGATGAAGGTCGCGATGTAGACGATCATGACCGGCGCTTCCTGCTCCTTGGCGGAGCGCCAGACGAAGAGGCCGATCAGCGCTCCCCAGAAACACCAGAGCAGGAAGGAGCCCTCCTGTCCCGCCCAGAAGGTCGAGATCAGGAAGTGGAAGGGGAGCTCGCGGCTCGAGTACGCGTTGACGTAGGCGACGTCGAAGCGGTGCTGGAGGAGCAGGGTCATCAACACGCCGGCAGCCGCCACGATGCAGGTCGCGAAGGCCGCGTAGGCGGTCCGCGCGGCGGGGAGGGCCTCGGTCCTGCCGCGGTCGGCGCGGAGGTAGAAGTACATCGAGGCGAGCCCCGAGAAGAGCGCCCCCCACAGGGCTGCGACGCCGGGCCAGAAGTACATGGGCGCTTCCGGCCGCTAGCCGCGGGCCGCGGCCGGCTTGGCGGAGGAGTAGGATTTCTCGACTTCCGCCCCCTGGTACTTCGACGGGCACTTCACCAGCAGCTTCTCGGCCTCGATCCGCCCGTCCTTGTAGGAGCCGATGGCGACGATCGAGATGGCGTCCTTGAAGTTGCCGGGCTTGATGCCGCGGTAGCTCACGGGCAGGCGGTTCCCGGCGGTGTCGAGCAGGTCGAAGCGCAGCTCTTCCTTCGCCGTGTCGTACTGGTCGCTCGTCTTGTCCAGGCTTCCCATGACCTGGACGACGCCCCGGGACTTGCGGGCCTCGTCGAAGCTGACGTAGGGCGTCAGGGTCTTTTGGAAAGCGCTGACGCCCAGCGCCACGAAGACCAGGGCGAAGCCGCCGGCGACCCAGTATCCCTTTTTCATCGTTCACGCTCCCGGGCTGCGATGCGGCGGTCGAGCCGCCAGAGATAGAAGAAGAGGCCTGCCCAGATCACCACGTTGACCGTCGCAAGAAACGCCAGGCTGCTCACGGTCGAAGTCTCTCTTGCCCTGCTTAGGAAATCAACATTCCGGGCCCGCACCTTGATGCAAATGAATCAGCCCGAAGGAAATTCCCGGGGCGCGGCGGCCCGGATCCGGCGCATGACCGTCTCGACCATGCGGTCGCAACGCCGCCCGAGGAACGGGAAGGTCCCGGCGATGCCGCGCCCCGCGCGCGCCGTAAGGTCGCGTCGCAGGAGCGCCCGGGCCCTCGAGAGTCTCGTCTTGACGGCATCCTCCGTCAAGCCGAGCGCTTCCGCGGCCTCGGCGGTGTCGAGGCCCTCGACCTCTCGAAGCATGAAGACGATCCGGTAGGTCTCGGGCAGAGACTCGATGGCTTCCTCCAGGAGAACGCGAAGCTCCCGCCCCAGCGTCTCCTTTTCCGGAGTTGTCGAATCCGGATCGTTCCTGAGCAGCTCTTCTTTTCGGCTCGGATCCTCGTCGAGAGACATGAGTTTCCTTCCCCGCCTCGACCTGGCAAACGCCTCGTGGAGTGCGATCCGTGTCAACCACGTCGAAAAGCGCGCTCGTCCGGCGAACTGGCCCAGATGCTGGTAGGCGCGAACCCAGGCTTCCTGCGTGACGTCCTCCGCCTCGGCGTCGTTGGCGAGGACCGCCCGGGCGCAGCGATAGACCCGCTGGTCGTACCGGCGGATGAGTTTCGCGAAGAGCTCCGCGTCGCCGTCGCGAACGCGGCGCACGACCTCCTCGTCCGAAAGCTCCTCCACGGCAAGGATCTCACCCACGATCGCATTTCCGGTTTCCATCGGAACAGAGTGTCGCGCCACGGAAAGGTGACGTCCTTTCTTAACGCCCCGTTAACCGCGTCACCCAATCGCCTCCTCGGACTCCGTTCGAGTGGAGGTCATCCGATGAAGCGCTTTCCCCGGGAAGCCGTTAACGGGCCTTTAAGCCGTCGAGAGGCACGGCAGGGTTCCTGCTTTCACGAGCCACTGTCGGTAGCGGACTTCGCCGGCCGCTCGGTTGTCGCGGCGGCTCAAACTTGGAGGTTTCCGTCATGCCCAGAGTATCGATAAAGGGATTCGTGTTGTCTCTGGCGGTCGTCGCGATCTTCGTCGTCGGGACCGGCGCGACGCGCCCGCCGGCCCGAGTGGTCGATCGCAGGCCGGTACATGGGTTCGACGGCGCCATTTCGGCCAGTGCCGCCGCCATGATCGACGAGGGACGTCAGACCTTCCGATTCGACACATTCGGAGACGAGGCCTTCTGGGGCGACACTCTCAAGCTCCACCAGGCGATCGCGGGCGCGGCCAACGGGGGAGTCGGTGATGGGGTGAGCCCGAAGACCGCGCTGGCTGTCGGGCTCAAGGTGGACGTGGATGCGTTGCCGGCCTCACTCCAGAGCGACCTGCAGGGCGGCCGTGTCAACCTCGACGATCCGGCGACGACTCTCGCCCTGCTGAAGTTGAACTCGGTCGTCGGCCTGACCGGCTTCTTTGCCAGCAACGGGAGCCTCCAGTCGGTCGGCATTCAGTGCGCAGTCTGCCACTCGACGGTGGACGACTCCTTCGAGCCGGGGATCGGCCATCGCCTCGACGGCTGGGCCAACCGCGACTTGAACGTCGGCGCGATCGTCAGTCTGTCTCCGGATCTCTCCGCGGTGGACGCGCTCCTGGGCGTCTCCGACGCGACGACCCGGAAGGTGCTCGCGAGCTGGGGGCCCGGAAAGTTCGACGCGGAGCTGTTCCTGGATGGCCAGGGGTTTCGTCCGGACGGCGGCTCGGCGGCGACGCTCATCCCGCCCGCTTTCGGGCTGGCAGGCGTGAACCTCCACACTTGGACGGGATGGGGATCGGTTCCCCACTGGAACGCCTTCGTCGCGAACCTGGAGATGCACGGAGTCGGGCGTTTCTGGGACCCGCGCCTGAATGACGCCACGCAGTTCCCGATCGCCGCGAAGAACGGGTTCGGGAACCTGAATCCCACGCTGTCGCCGGACGATGACCGGATCACCGGAAAGCTCGCCGCGCTCCAGTTCTACCAGCTCGCGATTCCGGCTCCACAGCCTCCCGACGGGAGCTTCAACGCCGGACAGGCGAAGCAGGGCGACAAGCTCTTCTCGGGCAAGGCGAAGTGCAACTCCTGCCACGTCGAGCCGCTTTGGACCGAGCCCGGGTGGAACATGCACACGGCGGCCGAGATCGGGATCGACGATTTCCAGGCGAACCGCGCGCCGGACCGGCATTACCGGACCTCGCCGCTGGGCGGCCTCTGGACGCACACGAAGGGCGGCTTCTATCACGACGGTCGGTTCGCGACGCTGCTGGATGTCGTCAACCATTACGACACGGTCTTCAACCTCGGCCTGACCGCGGAAGAGAAGAACCAGCTCATCGAGTACCTGAAGTCGCTGCCGTCCCCGGAGTGACAGGTCTTTTGAGCATGGTTCTTGCGTCAGATTGTGGCGGAGTGGCTTGAGTCGCGCGCCTTTTCGAGACTGGAGGGGAACTTTATGCGACGCCGAATTCTTCGATTCGCACTGATGCTATCTCTCGCGCTGGGCCTGGCGCCGAGCCTAGTCCCCGCCGCGTCCTCGCCGAAAGGGGAGTCTCTCAAGCTTGCAATGCGCAAGCTCTGGGAGGACCACATCACGTGGACCCGCATCTTCATCATCAGCGCGCTGGGCGATCTCCCGGACAAGGCCGCGGCGACCGATCGGCTTCTGCGCAACCAGACCGACATCGGAGACGCGATCAAGCCGTTCTACGGCGATGGCGCGGGCACGAAGCTGACCGGGCTGCTCCGGGACCACATCCTGATCGCCGCCGACATCGTCACGGCCGCAAAGGCGGGCGACAGCGACAAGTTGAACGCTTCCAAGACGAAGTGGACGGCCAACGCCGACGACATCGCGGGCTTCCTTTCCTCAGCCAACCCGAAGAACTGGCCGGCCGCCGACATGAAGGCGATGATGCACGACCACCTCGCGGCGACGACCGCGGAGCTGGAGGCGCGGCTGAACAAGGACTGGGCCGGCGACGTCAAGGCTTACGACCGGGTCCACGACCAGATCCTGATGATGTCCGACGCGTTGAGCGACGGCATCATCAAGCAGTTCCCCGCTAAGTTCTGACGGGGGGCGGAGACGGCGGGGAGCGCCTCGCGAGGCGCTGGAGGCCGTCGTAGGCCGCGTACTTGAAGCTCTCCGCAAGGGTGGGGAAGTTGAAGACGGCGTCGATGAAGACGTCGATGGTGCCCCCGGAAGACAGCACGAGCATCGGGACGTGGATCAGCTCCGTGGCTTCCTCGCCCAGGATGTGCGCGGCCAGCAGCTTCCTGGTCGCGGGGTCGAAGAGGAGCTTGATGAAGCCGTCGCGGTCGCCGACGATCTGGCCGCGCGGGTTGTTCTCGAAGCGCGCCTTCCCCGTCTCGTAGAGAATGCCCTTCTCCCGCAGGTCCTGCTCGGCCGGCCCGATCGAGGAGACCTCGGGGATGGAGTAGATCCCGTAGGGCTGGAAGGGCGAGACCGCGCTCTTGAAGGCGATCTCGAAGGCGTGGCACATCGCGACCCGGGCCTGTTCCATCGAGGTGGCCGTGAGCGCGGGAAAGCCGATCACGTCCCCGGCCGCGTAGAGGTGCGGCAGGCTCGTCTGGAAGTGCTCGTTGACCAGGATGTGGCCGCGCTCGGTCAGCTGGACGCCGATCGCCTCCAGGTTCATTCCCTTCGTGTTGCCCCGGCGCCCGGTCGAGAAGAGCACCTTGTCGGCGCGGAGCTTCCGACCCGACTTCAGGCGCAGCGACAGCGCGTTGGTCCGGCGTTCCGGCAGCCGCTCGAGCGACTCGACGGCGTCGCCGAAGAGGATCTCGGCGCCCATGTGCTCGAGCGAGCGGCGGATCGTGTCGGAGAGCTCCTCGTCCACTCCGGCCAGGATCCGGTCCCGGCCTTCGAGCAGGGTGATGCGGGTGCCGAGGGCCGCGAAGATGCAGGCGTACTCCGTGCCGATGACGCCGCCCCCGACGACCGTCATGGTGCGGGGGACCCGGTCGAGGTCGAGGATCCGGTCGCTGTCCACGACGTCCTGGTCCTCGATCTCAATGCCGCGCGGCGGCATCGGCGAGGAGCCCGTGGCGACGAGGAAGCGGTCCGCGGTCAGCAGGCGCTCCCCGCGGCCGTCCGGCAGGGCGACGGCGATCGTCCTCGGATCCACGAAGCGGGCAGCCCCACGGACGAGCTCGATCGAGTGCCGGTCGAGGTTCCGCGTGATCTGGCTGGTCTGCTCGGAGATCACGTCTCGGAGGCGGTGGACGAGCTGGCGAAGGCTCTTCTTGCGGTCGAGGCGGACGCTCATCCCGTAGAGCTCCCGCCGGCGAAACCCCGTCAGGTAGAGGGCGGTCTCCCGGAGCGTCTTGGAGGGAAGGGTCCCGGTGTGCACCGACGCTCCTCCGACCTCGGGTGCTCTCTCGACGATGGCGACCTTCTTGCCGAAGTAGGCGGTCTGGGCCGCGCCCTTCTCGCCGGCGGGGCCGGAGCCGACGACGACGAGGTCGAACCGGTCGGTCACCTCCGGGCGGCGGCTGCGGCGCGCTCCAGCCGCGCGGAGCGGGACTCCAGGGACAGCATCCAGAAGAAGACGGCCGTGAACCCGATCAACGCCCCGAAGAAGACGGCCTTGGTCGGAGCGTCCATGAGGATCTTGCCCTGCGAGTTGATCACGGTCTGGGGATGGAGCGAGGAGGTGATGCGCGGCGCCACGAAGAAGAGAAACGGCATCAGGACCGCGGAGAAGAGAGCGTACGCGGCCGACATCTTCGCGCGCCGCTCGGGGTCCTCGACGGCGGCCCGGAGAAACAGGTATGCCGCGTACAGGAAGATCAGGAGGAGGAAGGAGGACTCCCGCGGGTCCCAGTTCCAGTAGGAGCCCCACATGACCTTGGCGAAGAGCGACCCGGTGACGAGCGCGAGGACGGCGAAGAGAAGGCCGATCCGCACCGCCGCCGCGGCCACGTCGTCGTGCCTCGGGTTGCGCGTCGCCAGGTACGCGATCGAGTAGCCCGCGGCGACGAGGAACGCGAGCGCTCCGGTCCACGCGCAGGGAACGTGGAAGAACACGATCCGCGAGGACTCCCCGATGAATCCCTGCGCCGGCGCGGGCCAGAGGAACGCCCCGGCGATCACCGCCGCCATGTAGGGAAGCAGGAGGAACTTCAGGATCTTCATCCGCCTCCTAATCTTCCCACGCCGCCGACGCCAGGAGATAGGCGGCGCAGGTCGCGGCGCCGTCGTAAGCGACGATGACCCGGATGGGCGTCGAAGCCATCTCGCCTCCCGCGGCCGCGATCGTCGCGGTGATCGCCGAGAGAAGGAGCGGCAAGAGCAGGGGAAAGGAGATCACGACGAAGAGGACGTTCTTCTGCGAGGCCTTCGCGACGAGGGCCGCCAGGAACGTCGAGACCACCGAGAGGCCGTAGCCCCCGAGGACCATCACGACCACGAGCGCGCCGGCCGAGCCCATCCGCCACTCCAGGAGGATCGCGAAGGCCGGCACGGTGACGGCGGTGATCGCCAGGAAGAGGACGTAATTGAAGAGCGTCTTGCCCGCCAGGGTCAGCGAGGAGGAGACGACTTTGCGCAGCGCGTAGGCGGTCCCCGTCTCCTCCTCGCGCACGAAGGCGCGGGGGAGCCCCGTCGCGGCGCAGAAGAACAAGATGATCCAGAGCAGCGCCGAGCAGACCCGGTCGCGCGCCTCGGCGGGAAGGCCGAAGGGCCCGACGGCGAACGAGACCAGCGTCACCGCCGTCGCCGCGAAGAAGAAGAGGGACGCCGCCGCGATCCGGCGCCGGAGCTCCTGGGCCGCGTCCTTGGCGCAGACGGCCCAGGCGCGCCGGAGCGGGCCCCAGCCGGAAGACGGAAGAGGTGAGACGGAAGAGGAAACGGAGGCTGCCATCGTCTACCGTCTAACGTCTGCCGTCTCACGGTCCCCGAGCTCGATCGTCTGGTCGGGCTCCAGGAAATCGCGCGAATCGTTCGAAGCGAGCACGACGAGCCCGGCGCGTCTTTGCGCCCCGACGGCCTTCTCGACGATGGCGCGGCCGTCGGCGTCGAGGCCGATCATCGGCTCGTCGAGCAGCAAGATCGGCGGGTCGAAGAGGAGCGAGAATGCGATCTTCAACCGCTGCTTCATCCCGGTCGAGAAGGCGCCGACCCTCCGGTCGAACGCGCCGGAGAGGCCGACGTCGTCCAGGCGTTGCGCGATCGCGGCTTCGCCGGCCGGCCGCCCGCCCGCCCTCCCGAAGAAGCGCAGGTTCTCGACCGCCGTGAAATCCTCGTAGAACGCGAGGTCCGGCCCCGCCCACCCCACCGCCAGGCGTCTCTCGTCGCCGGCCAGCTCCGCGTCGCCGCGGCGGACCGAGACGGAGCCGGAGCTCGCGTGGGCGAGCGACGCGAGGATCTTCAGCAGCGTCGTCTTGCCGCTGCCGTTCCTTCCCCGGACCGCGAGGAACCCGGACTCGGCGCGAAAGGAGAGCTTCGTGAAGAGAGGCGGCCCCGCGAAGGCCTTCGACAGCTCCCGGGCCTCGAGCGTGGTTGCGAGCACTCCCGCAAACGTTAGCAGAAGCGCACGCCGTCGCCTTGAAGCGAATGCCTCGCTTCTATATGATCCGGCGGATTCCCGTTCGACTCGAGATGTGCGCGTGGGGCGCGCGCCCGGGCCGGGCGCGGATGGGCGAGTTCGTGAAAACTGGATCGAAGGGAGATTGGATGTCGAAGAGGGTCGCGACGTTACTGCTCGCGCTGGCGATCGCGCTGACGTTCGCCGCGTGCGGAGGCAAGGAAGAGGACGAGGAAGAGGCGGCGGCTCCCGCCAAGCCCGCGGCGTCGACCGCCGCGGCGGCCCCGGCCGCGGCGCCCGCGGCGGCCCCGGCAGGGGGAGGCGCCACGATCACGGGCAAGGTCGCGTTCACGGGGACGGCTCCGGCCAAGGAGCAGATCAAGATGGACGCCGACGCGTACTGCAAGGGGGCGCACGCCGAGCCCGTCTACACGCAGGAGGTCGTCGTCAACGGAAACGGGACGCTCGAGTGGGTCCTGGTCTACGTCAAGGAGGGCGTCACGGGGAGCTACCCGCCGCCCGCCACGCCGGTCACGCTGGACCAGAAGGGGTGCCAGTACTCGCCCCACATCTTCGGGATCCAGGCGGGCCAGCCGCTGAAGATCGTCAACAGCGACGGGACGCTCCACAACATTCACGCCCTTCCGAAGGTCAACGCCGAGTTCAACATCGGACAGCCCTTCCAGAAGATGGAGACGCTCAAGAAGTTCGACAAGGCCGAGGTCCCGCTGCGGTTCAAGTGCGACGTCCACAAGTGGATGGGCGCTTACTGCGGCGTCTTCAACCACCCGTTCTTCGCGACGACCAACGACCAGGGGACCTTCGAGATCAAGGGCCTGCCGGCGGGCAACTATGTCATCGAGGCCTGGCAGGAGAAGTACGGGGCGCAGACTCAGAACGTGACCGTCTCCGGTTCAGAGACCAAGACGGTCGATTTCTCGTTCAAGGGCTAGGGGTCACTCGGGTGAGCGGGCTTCTCGCGGCGGCGCTTCCGTTCTGGCTCCATCTGCCCGAAGGGGTCTCGAGCTACAGCGGGAAGATCGACGGGATCTTCTCGCTCATCCTCTGGATCACCGGGATCATCTTCATTCTGGTCGAGGCTCTCCTGCTCTACTTCCTCTTCCGCTACCGGAGCCGGGAGGGGCGCCGCGCCCACTACACGCACGGCAACAACCGGATCGAGGTCATCTGGACGATCGTCCCGGCCTTCATCTGCGTCGTGCTGGCGCTACTGTCGCGAAGAAGCTGGGCGGAGATCAAGCAGCAGATGCCGGGCGACGCGATGCAGATCGAGATCCTGGCCGAGCAGTTCGCCTGGAACATCCGGTACCCTGGCCCCGACGGGAAACTCAACACGGCCGACGACATCGTCACGCTGAACCAGCTGCACTTCCCGGTGGGCCGGTCGGTCGTCGCGACGCTCCGCTCCAAGGACGTCATCCACTCCTTCTTCCTGCCGGAGTTCCGCGTCAAGCAGGACGCGGTCCCAGGGATGTCCACCCGGATCTGGTTCGACGGGATGCGCACCGGGCACTGGGAGATCGCCTGCGCCGAGCTGTGCGGGCTGGGCCACTACCGGATGAAGGGGTTCGTCACGGTCGAGACGCCGCAGGAATTCGAGAAGTGGCTCGCCGAGCAGGCGCCGGCCCAGCCGGCGCAGGCCGCGCCGGGTCAGCCCGCTCCGGCGGCTCCCGCCCCGGCGGCGCCGACGCCGCACCCGGCGGCACAGGAGGGGAAACAGGGGTCATGAGCACCACGATGCCCGAGCCGCTTCGCATTCCGGAGCCCGAGGCCGCGCCCGCACCCGCGCACATTCCGGGCGTCCATCCGGCGCCGACGTCCTTCTGGCGGAAATACATCTTCTCGCTCGACCACAAGGTCATCGGCAAGCAGTACCTCTTCTACGCGCTCGCGATGCTCATCGTCGGAGGGCTGCTGGCGATTCTCGTCCGCTGGCAGCTCGCCTGGCCCGGCCGGCCGATCGCGTTCATGGGCAAGCTCTTCCCGGAGGGGATGCCCAACGGCCAGATGCTGCCGGAGTTCTACAACTCGCTGTTCACGATGCACGCGACGATCATGATCTTCTTCGCGATCATGCCGATCCTGATCGGCGCGTTCGGCAACTTCGTCGTGCCGATCCAGATCGGGGCGCGCGACATGGCGTTCCCGACTCTGAACATGCTGTCCTTCTGGACCGCGGTTCCGGCGGCGGTGATCATCATCTGGTCCTTTTTCGTGACCGGGGGCGCGGCACAGTCGGGCTGGACCTCGTACGCGCCGCTCTCGATCATCCAGCCCAGAGGGCAGACGCTCTGGCTGCTGTCGCTCCTGTTCCTCGGGCTCTCGTCGCTGCTGACGGCGGTCAACTTCATCACGACGATCATCAACATGCGGGCGCCGGGGATGACGTTCTTCCGGCTGCCGCTGACGGTGTGGGCGCTCTTCATCACGGCGATCCTGCTGCTGCTGGCGCTGCCGGTGCTGTCGGGCGCGCTGATCATGATGCTCTTCGACCGGGTGCTCGGGACGACCTTCTTCCTTCCGGCGGGGATGATCGTGTCGGGCCAGCCATGGCCCAACGCGGGGGGCGGCCAGGCGCTCCTGTGGCAGCACCTGTTCTGGTTCTTCGGGCACCCCGAGGTCTACATCATGATCCTGCCGGCCATGGGGATCACCTCGGAGATCCTCCCGGTCTTCTCTCGCAAACCGATCTTCGGATACCGAGCGATGGCGTACTCGATCATGGGCATCGCGGGCCTCGGGTTCATCGTGTGGGGCCACCACATGTTCCAGAGCGGCATGAACCCGACGCTCGGCACGACCTTCATGATCTCGACGATGGTCATCGCGGTGCCCTCGGCCATCAAGACCTTCAACTGGCTGGGGACGCTGTGGGGCGGCAACATCCACTTCACGACGCCGATGCTGAACGCGGTCTCGTTCGTCGCGATGTTCGTCATCGGCGGGCTGTCGGGGATCTTCATGGCCTCGACCCCGGTGGACATCTTCATCCACGACACGTACTTCATCGTCGGGCACATCCACTACGTGCTCTTCGGCGGCTCGCTCTTCGGGGCCTTCGCCGGCCTCTACTACTGGTACCCGAAGATGTTCGGGCGCTGCATGAGCGAAAAGTGGGGGAAGGTCCACTGGTTTCTGACGTTCGTGACCTTCAACCTCGTTTTCTTCCCGATGCACTTCCTCGGGATGCGCGGGATGCAGCGGCGCATCTACGACTACACGCAGTACGCGCACTTGAAGGGCCTCCAGCCCATGAACCAGTTCATGACGATCTCGCTCTTCGTCCTGGGGGCGGCGCAGATCATCCTGGTGTTCAACTTCTTCCTCTCGATGAGGCGCGGCAAGGTCGCGGGGCCCAACCCGTGGCGGGCCAACACGCTCGAGTGGCAGACATCCTCTCCGCCGCCGCACGAGAATTTCACCGGGCACATCCCGACGGTCTACCGCGGGCCCTACGAGTACAGCGCGCCCGAGCGGGCCGACGACCACTGGCCGCAGAACGAGCCGCCCGGGGCCGCGTCTGCTGTGGGAGCCCATGGCTGAAGCCGGCCGTCCCGCCAACGTGGGCCTTCACCGCTTCGCGGTGGCCGCGGCGATCGCCACGCTCTTCCTGATCTTCGCGGGAGGGCTGGTCACCTCGACGGAGTCGGGCCTCTCCGTGCCGGACTGGCCGCTCTCCTACGGCCGGCTGATGCCGCCGATGGTGGGCGGGATCTTCTACGAGCACGGCCACCGGATGGTGGCGACGACGGTAGGGATCCTGACCGTGATCCTCGCGGTCTGGCTCTCCCGGCGCGAACCGCGCCGGTGGGTCCGACGCCTCGGCTGGGCGGCGCTGGCCGCGGTCGTGGCGCAAGGAGTCCTCGGCGGAATAACCGTGATCTTCCTCCTCCCGACGGCGGTCTCGGTCGCCCACGCCTGCCTCGCCCAGACGTTCTTCTGCCTCGTCGTGACGATTGCCGTCGTGACGTCGAAGAGGTGGCGCGAGGGCCGAGCCGCGGGCGGCGGCGGAGTCACGCGGATCGGCGCCGCGACCGTCGCGGTGGTCTTCCTGCAACTGTTGGTCGGCGCGCTCATGCGGCACAACAAGGCCGGCCTCGCGATCCCGGACTTCCCGCTGGCGCTCGGCCGCGTGGTGCCGCCGCTCGACTCGTTCCCGGTCGCAATCCACTTCCTGCACCGCGTGACGGCCGTGCTGGTGCTCGGCTTCGCCGTCGCTTGCGGCGCGCGGGCCTTCGCCTCCCGCAGACCCGGATTGAAGAAGACAGCCATCCTGCTGATCGGCCTCGTGTGCGTCCAGATCACGCTCGGGGCGCTGACGGTCCTGACTCACAAGTCCGTCGCGATCACCACGGCGCACGTCGCGACCGGGGCGCTGATCCTCGGGACGGCGCTCGCGTTCACGCTGGCAACTCTCAAGACCGGGCGCGCCGCGGGCGGCGCCCGCCGGGCGCATCTGGAGGCGGTGGCTTGAGGGCCGTCGCTTCGGCGCTCGCTGCCTCGCCCTCGAGGGTCGGAGCGTTCCTCGAGCTGACCAAGCCCCGGATCACGGCTCTCGTGCTCGTCACGGCCGCCGTCGGCTACGCGATCGGCGCCGGGAGCGGACTCGATCCCCTCGTCTTCCTCGCGCTGATGGCCGGGACCGCGATGGTCGCCGGGGGCGCGTCGGCCCTGAACCAGTACTCCGAGCGCGAGGCGGACGCGCGGATGGAGCGCACCCGCCGCCGACCGCTCCCGTCGGGGCGCGTTTCCCCGGGCGAGGCGCTCGCCTTCGGCCTCGCCATTTCCGGCGCGGGCCTCGTCGTTCTCGCGACGATCAACCCGCTGACGGCGATCCTGGGAGCGATCGCGCTGACGAGCTACGCGCTTCTCTACACGCCGTTGAAGCGGATTACGTCCCTCTGCACGGTCGTGGGCGCGGTCCCGGGGGCGATCCCGCCGCTGATGGGCTGGGCGGCCGCGCGCGGCAGCCTCTCGGCCGGAGCGTGGGCCCTCTTCGGGGTCCTCTTCCTCTGGCAGCTCCCTCACTTCCTGGCCATCGGCTGGATCTACCGCGAGGACTACGCGCGCGGCGGGTTCCCGATGCTGACGGTGCTCGACCCCGACGGCGCCTCGACGGGGCGCCAGATGATGCTCTACTCGGCCGCGCTCGTACCGGTGACGCTGCTGGCCGGCGCCCTGGCGTCGGCCGGCCCCGGGTACCTGTGGAGCGCGCTCGCGCTGGGAGCGCTCTTTTTCGCCGGCTCGGCGAGGTTCTTCCGGCAGAGGTCGCTGGCCTCGGCTCGGCTGGTGTTTCTCGTTTCGATCCTCTACCTGCCGGTCGTCCTCGGCCTCATGGTGTTCGACCGATGAGCGAGACGCCCGCACCGACCGCCGCCGAGCGGATCGCCAGATGGAGGACGCTGCTCCTCCTGCTCCTGATCATGGGAGGGCTCTTCTTCGGGTCGATCCTCTTCATCCTTTCCCGGGCGCCGAAGTAACAAGGAGAAACCGATGACGGAGTCCGGTCACAAGTCCCCGAACTACATGGCCATCTTCTGGTGGCTCGCCGGGTTCACCGCCGTCGAGGTCGCGTACTCCTCGATCCTGCCGCACAGCCAGAAGGCCCTGTTGATCATCGGGCTCGTCGGCTTCGCGGCGATCAAGGCGACGCTCGTGGCGCTGTACTTCATGCACTTGAGATTCGAGCGCAAGAGCCTGGGGATCATCGTCGGCTCGACGCTCATCCTGGGCGTGATCCTCGTCTCCGTCGGAATGGCGGAGACGTGGCTGCCACGCCCCTGACGAAGGAGTCCTGATGGAAGCGATCGCGGTCCCCCACGGGCACGGGCACGAGGAGGAATACACCACGACGGGAATCCCCCACGACAAGATGGGGATGTGGGTCTTCCTCTGCTCCGAGGTCATGTTCTTCACCGGGCTGATCGGGTCCTACATCGTCCTGCGGTTCGCGACGCCGCTCTGGCCGCCCCCGGCGTCGGTCCTGAACATCCCGCTGACGGCGATGAACACCTTCATCCTGATCTGCTCCTCCGTCACGATGGTTCAGTCGCTCGCCGCGATCTCCCGCAACGACACGCGGAAGATGAAGCTCTACCTCTGCCTGACGCTGATGTTCGGGGCGATCTTCCTGTCGATCCAGGGGGTCGAGTACTGGAAGCTCGTCCACGAGGGGTTCAACCCGCACGTCTCGCTCTTCGGGTCCGTCTTCTTCACGACAACGGGGTTCCACGGGTTCCACGTCTTCTGCGGCGTCGTCTGCATGGCGTTCGTCACCGGGAAGGCCTTCCTCGGCAAGTACACGCAGGCGAGCCATCAGGGAATCGAGACGCTGGGCCTCTACTGGCACTTCGTGGACCTGGTGTGGATCGTGCTTTTTACGATCATTTACCTGATCTGACTTTCCGCTGGGCCGACCTGGCCACCCTCAATGCCTGCCTGAACGCGACGAGCGCGCTCTTCCTCCTGCTCGGAAGGAGAGCGATCCGGCGGCTGGAGATCGGCCGGCACCGGAGGTTGATGATTTCGGCGGCGGTGACCTCGGGCCTCTTCCTCGTCTCCTACCTGACCTACCACGCCAAGGCCGGCTCGGTTCGGTTCCCGGGGACGGGCCTCGTCCGGCCGGTGTACTTCGCGATCCTCATCTCGCACACGCTGCTGGCCGCTGCGGTGCCGCCCCTCGCCCTGAGGGCGCTCTACCTGGGCCTGAAGCGCCGCGATGAGAAGCACCGGCGCGTCGCGCGCTGGGCCTACCCGATCTGGCTCTACGTGTCGGTCACGGGCGTCCTGGTCTACCTGATGCTCTACCGCCTTTACGCGCCCGGCGGGCTCCGTTAAGGGATAAGATCGTCGGCGCGATGAAAACGGCCGCCCGCGTCCTGCTCGTCCTCGCGCTCGCCGGCCTCCTGGCCCCGGCCGTTTCGACGGCCTGCCCGCTCTGCAAGGAGGCCAAGTCCGACACCGACTATCCCGGCGGCGCGGCCTCGCTCCCGAAGGGCTTCTACTACTCGATCCTGCTGATGGTCGGCGCTCCGTTCGCCGTGGTCGGAGGGCTCGGGTTGAAGATCTTCCTCGCCCGCCGGAGGGCGCTCGCCCCGAACGCCCGGCCGGTGGCGACCCGCGCCGCTTCCGGTCCCGCGGCGGCGGCCTCTCGGCTCCTTCCCGACTCGCGGGGGGCCCAGCCCTGAATCGGGTCGGAGCGACGCTCCTGCTCCTCGCCGCCCTCGCCCCTCCGGCCTTCGCAGAAAACCCCGACTTGAAAGACCTTCTCGCCTCCGCCGCGCGGGAGGTCGTCGCGGAGTTCGCGGACAAGGGGCTTCAGGCGGACGGCCTCTCGATCTCCGTCATCGACCTCACGAGCGACGCCGCGGGCTCGTACCGCGGGGACGTCTCCTTCTATCCGGCCTCGGTCGTGAAGGCGTTTTACCTGGCGTACTACGAGAACCAGAAGGAGGCGGGGAAGCTGAAGGACACGCCGGAGCTCGTCCGCGCCGTCAAGGACATGATCACCGTCTCCTCCAACGACGCCACCGGCTTCGTGGTGGACTCGATCACGGGCACGACCTCGGGTCCCGAGCTGTCGGGCAGGGATTGGGACCAGTGGAAAGAGCGGCGCGAGGCTGTCAACCGCTTCTTCGCCTCGCGCGGCTACCGCGGGTTGAACGCCAACCAGAAGACCTTCTGCGAGGACGCGTATGGCCGCGAGCAGGCGTTCCGCGACGGCGGAAAGAACCGAAACCGGATGACCACGGACCTCGTCGCGCGGCTCTTCAAGGAGATCGCCCGGGGCGAGCTCGCCGGTCCCGCGGGAACGAAGGAGATGCTGGGACTGCTCGAGCGCGACGTCACGCCCGCCAAGCCCTTCGACGACTTCGAGCTGGAAGACGCCCGCCTCGCCGGCCAGAAGCTCCCGGCCGGGACCCGCGTTTGGTCCAAGTCGGGCGACGCCTACGACGTGCATCACCTCGTGGCGCGGGTGCTTCCGCCCAACGGGGCGGATTTCGTCCTCGCGGTCTTCACGAAAGGGGTCAAGACCGTTGCCGGAGTCATCCCGCGCGTCTACGAGAAAGTTGGCGAGTACTTCGCCGCGAAACCGATCCGGCTTCCCCCGCCGGCGCCGCGCTCGCAGTGAGCGTCCTTCCGAAGGTCCTCGGCGCGGCCATCGCTCTTCACCGGGCGACGCTGAAGGTCGAGCTTCTCCACGAGGACCGCTACCGCGCGCTCGCGCGGCGCGAGGTCCCGATCCTCTTCGTGCTATGGCACGGCCGGATGTACCTTTCGATCCAGGCCCACCGGCGCCAGGGGATCGTGACGATGGCGTCGCAGTCGAAGGACGGCGAGCTGATCGCGAGGTGGCTCGAGGCCAACGGCTACGTCGTCGTCCGGGGGTCGAGCTCCCGCGGGGGCGGCCAGGCCCTGCGCGAGATGGTGCGGCAGGTGCGCTCGGGGCGGCATGCCGCGTTGACGGTGGACGGCCCAAGAGGGCCCGCGCGAATCGTTCAGCCGGGCGTGGTCCAGCTCGCGCGCCTGACCGGCGCGTGGATCCTCCCGATCACGTCCTCGAGCGCGAGCGGCAAGCTCCTCTCCTCCTGGGACCGGTTCCTCTTGCCGCGCCCCTTCTCGCGCAACGTCGTCGCCTACGGTGAGCCCTTCCCGATCTCCGCGGAGCAGACCGAGGAGGCGGCGCTCTCGCGGGTCGCCGCGGCCCTGGACGGCGCCACCGCGGAGGCGGACGAGGCGGCCGGTCTCGCCCCGGAGCCCCGGCGGCTGGAGAGGCCCGCGTGAAGCGCCCGGGCCTGCGCACGCTCGCGCTCTTCGCGGTGGCCCTCGCGCTCGCCGGCGGAGCGGTCTGGTTCGTGCGCGGCCGCGGCCCGCGGCCCGTCCGGATCTCGGGAAAAACCGTCGCGTCGGATGGGAGACCGCTCTCCGGTGTGGAGGTCACACTCGAGGTGGCGCCCGACGACACGGAGGAGGAAGGCGCGGTCGAGCGCGCGGGCACGGTCTCCGACGAGAACGGAGACTTCTCCATCGAGTACCAGTCGCACTGGAAGGCTCCCTCCTATCGTCTCGCCGCGGCCAAGGCCGGCTACCGCGAGCTGTCGGTGGGATCGGCCGAGACGCTCAAGCCGCCGGTCATGCTGCGCCTGGCCCCGGTCAATCCCTGAGCCGCTGACCGGAAGCGCCGTCAGGGCTCTTCGAGCGTCCGCACACGGGCGAAGTGTAGGTTCGCCGCGAACCAGAACATCGGAATGAGCGGGCGCTCGGCGCCGTCCGGTCCCCAGGCGCGCGCCGTCCGGAGTTTCGGGTCCCAGCCGACGCGGACCGTCTCGCCCTCGAGGCACGCTTCGAAGCCGCTGCGCGCCTCGACCTGCTCCGCGGTGAGGGCGAGGGCCTCGTCCCCCGAGGCGAGCACGAGGACGTTGCGCTTGGGCCCGTAGCGGCGGTCCTCGGTTTTCCGGCCGGAGACGCCCTGCCAGTTCGAGGCCCGGTAGACCCGCATCAGGATCGGCTCGGACGTGTCGTCCTCCAGGTCCATGTAGAGGGTGCCCGGAGCGGCGCTCTCCCAGTCGCGCGCCCTCGCGACGACGGAGGGAATGGCCCGGAGCGACTCGCCGGCGAGCGGGCCATGGATGGCCGCCCCGGTCGCGGGAGACCAGTACGTCCCGGTCTCGAGGTCCCGCAGGACGAGGGTGTCGCGCCAGAGAGCCCCGGAGTTCTCGAAGTGGAGGACGCGGCCGCCCGCGCGGCTCTCGTACACCGCGGTGATCGCGGTCAGGGCGCAGCGGGCCACGACGAACGGAACGCCGGGGACCGAGTCGTTGACGACCTCGAAGCGGTCGAGCAGCCCGATCGGGTAGGCCCGCGGGACCGCTCCGATCGTGACGCCGAGGACGCGCGTGTCCGCGTCGGGAGGATCGCTGTGGATGTCCGCGGTGACGAGGCTGGGCTTGACGACGACGGGGAACGCCGAGGCCGGCTTCATCTGGACGATCGGGTCGCCCGAGACGACCGCGACTCGCGGGTTGGAGCGATACTGGTGCGAGAAGCAGGCGAGGGCGCCGGCGGCGGTCAGACAGGCGAGATGCCGAGCGAGACCTCGCATCGCCGCCGCCTCAGACCGGCACCGAGACCGGTTCCGCGCGCGACCCGGACCGGACCACACGCCGGTAGTGCGCATCCCGCTCGACCGGTTCCCGCCCGGACTCCCGGATCAGCCGCTCGAAGTCGGTCCTCGACATTCCAGAGGCCGTCGTCGCGCCCGCGGCGTGGGTGATCGTTTCGTCCACGACGGTCCCGACGAGGTCGTCCGCGCCGAAGAAGAGCGCGATCTGGGCCAGCTTGACGCCGATCTGAATCCAGTACGCCTTGACGTGCGGGATGTTGTCGAGCAGCAGCCTCGAGACCGCGATGACTCGAAGGTCCGTCTGGCCGGAGGAGGCCGGCAGGTCGGCGAGCGGGGTGTTCTCCGGATGGAAGGCCAGGGGGATCAGGCCCGTGAGGCCTCCCGTCTCGTCCTGCAGCCGGCGCAGGCGGAGCAGGTGGTCCACCCGGTCCTCGACGGTCTCGACGTGGCCATAGAGCATCGTGGCGTTGGTCTTGATCCCCTGGAGATGGCACTCCCGCGCGATCGCGAGCCATTCCTCGCCGGTGATCTTGTTCTTGCAGATACGATCCCGGACGCGCTTCTCGAAGATCTCGGCGCCGCCCCCCGGGCAGGAATCCATCCCGGCTTCGTGAAGCAGGCGGATCGTCTCGGGGATCGACTTGCCGCCGACCCGGGCGATCCAGTCGATCTCGACCATCGTGAAGGCCTTGAGGTGAACGCCGGGGAAGCGCTCCTTGAGCGCCCGGAGAAGGCCGGTGTAGTACTCGAACGGCCACGTCGGATGGAGTCCTCCGACGATGTGGAACTCGGTGACGGCCTCGCTGTAGCCCTTGCCCGCCTCCTCGACGCATTCCCCGATCGCCATCTCGTAGCCGCCCGGCTCGTTGACCTTCCGGGCCCACGCGCAGAGGGCGCAGTCCACCCAGCAGAGGTTGGTGGGATTCAGGTAACGGTTGACGTTGTAGAAGGCGAGGTTGCCGTGCCGCTCCTCACGCACCCGGTTGGCCAGGCGTCCAAGGCCCAGGAAATCCTTCGTCCGGAAGAGGCGGACGCCGTCGTCGAAGGTGAGTCGCTCCCCGGCGAAGACTTTCTCGGCGAGCTCCGAGAGCTCCGAGCCGCGGAAGGATTCGAGCCCGCTCACGGAATGGCGGGCTTGGTGACCGGCTGGTAGGGCTCCCGCGACTCGGGCGCGATGTCGTCCACGAAGGGCTGGACGTAGCGATAGCACTCCCAGCAGTACTTCTCCTCGGCTTGGAACTGGAAGTCCACGACCCTGCCGACGGCCGGGAAATCCAGGATCTCCTTGCCGCAGCGGTGGCAGTGGTCCTTCTGTCCGCGAATCAGTCTCCAGACGGGACCCATGAGGTTTTCATCCTATCAGCTTTGAGTGATCTCTTTTCGCAGCGTTTCCTTTTCCTTCCGGCGGTCGTACTTCTTCCCCTCGCCATGTTGCTTCTCGGTTTTGCGGGGGAGAGGGAGACGGACCGAGGGCGGAGCGGGGCCCTTGCTGGCCATCTTCTTTCGGCGGCGGCGTCGGGGCTTCATCGGCGCCCTTTCGTCGCGAATCGAAAGAGGAGAAGGGCGGCGGTCGCGACGAGCGACAGAGCGGCTCCGATCAGGAAGGCCGTCCTGGGTCCGAACATCTTCCACCACAAGCCGAAGAGAATCGACGCGGGCAGGGCCGCGAGCCCGACGGCGCCGTGGAAGACGCCGAAGGCTCGGCCGCGCAGTTCTCCCTCGGCGAGGTCGGCGATGAGCGCCCGCTCGGCCCCTTCCGTCGCCGCGAAGAACAGCGCATAGAAGCCGAAGAGCGCCCATGCCGCGAGCGGGCTGGCCGCGAACGCGAACCCGACGTAGGCGAGAGTGTAGATGCCCCATCCCGCGACGATCAGAGGCGTGCGCCCAACCCGGTCTGACAGGGAGCCGGCCGGGACGCCGACGAGCGCCTTGGCGCCGTTGAAGAACGCCCAGAGGAGAGGGAGCTGCCAGACCGGAATGCCGCAGTCTTTCGCTCGAAGAAGCAGGAAGGCGTCGGTGGAGTTGGCGAGCGTGAAGAGGCAGAAGATCCCGATGATCATCCAGAGCCGGCGGGGGAGCTTCGGCGGCCACTCCAGCTTCACATTCGCCGCGCGGCTCTCGGACTTTCCCGCTGGGATCCGGAACACGAGCACCGCGACGGCCAGGAGCCCCGGGACGAGCGTCAGCAGGAAGACGGTGCGCTCCCCCTGGATGAAGAACTTCAGGAGCAGCGCGGCGACGAGCGGGCCGACGAACGCGCCCGCGTTGTCCATCGCCCGCTGCAAGCCGTAGGCGCGGCCGCGGTCGCCCGAGGACGCGAGGTCGGCCAGGAGCGCGTCGCGGGGCGGAGTGCGGAGGCCCTTTCCGAGACGGTCGAAGAACCGGATCGCGAGGATCTGTCCCCAGTTGGCTGCCACCCCGACGAGCGATCTCGCCACGGTCGCGAGCGAGTAGCCGGCGACGACGAAGGGCTTGCGGCGTTTCGCCCTGTCCGACCACCACCCGGCGCCGATCTTGGCGAGCGAGGAGGTGGATTCCGCGATCCCTTCGATCAGACCCAGCGCGGCCGGCCCCGCCCCCAAAGTCCTGGTGATGAAGTCGGGCAGGAGCGGGTAAATCATTTCTGATGCGGCGTCGTTCAAGAAGGAAACCCAACCGAGGGCCCAGATCCCGCGTCCGGCCGCTCCAGAGCCGTTTTTCATTCGGCGATTCAATAAGATTTCCTTATTTCTTTCGGGATCGACGGCCGCTGGCCGGCTCCGCCGATCATCATAATCGGCGCGTGCACCACCAGTCCTCCGAGTCCTTCATCCTCGCCACTTATCCCTTGCGGGAAAAGGACCGGATCGTGTCCTTCCTGACCCGCGACGCGGGGAAAAAGCGCGGGGTAGCCCGCGGAGCGCGCAATCCTCGGAGCCAGTTCGCCGGCCTGCTCGAGCCGATGACCGAGGCGAACGTGACCTACTTCGAGAAGGAGGGCCGGGAGCTCGTCTCGATCAACTCGCTCGATGCGATCCGTCCATCCTTCCCGCTCTCGAAGGACCTGGACCGGGCGCTCCTCGTTTCGGCGCTCGCGGAGAGCCTCCAGACGTTCGTTCCCGACTCCGATCCTGCGGAGCCGTTCTACCGGCTGGCGCGGCACGTCCTCGACGCGCTCTTCGCCGGCGGCGCTCCCGCCGCCGCCCGCGCCTACTTCGACGTCTGGATCCTGAAGCTCTCAGGCCTCTTTCCCTCACCCTTCGAGTGCGCCGGCTGCGAAGTCCCACTAGATCCGGCTGGGCCGCTCCTCTTCGACGGCCGGCGGCCGGGCTTCATCGGCCCGGAGTGCCGCTCGGGCGAAGTTGTCCGACTCTCGGCGGAGGCGTGCGAGACGCTCCACGCCTTCCTTCGGGCCCCCTTCGACCCCGCCCGCCATCACAGGGGAGTCGCGGAGATCTCCGCTGTCGTTTCGCTGGCCCGCCGCCACTTCCTGGGCCACGAGCTGAAGTCCCAGAAAGTGCTCGCCGAAGTGCTGGGTTAGACTGCGAGTTTCGATGCTCACTTTGCAACGGCTCATCGCGGAGTTGTCCGCTTTCTGGGAAGGCGAGGGGTGCCTGATCGAGCAGCCCTACGACATGCCCATGGGAGCGGGAACGATGCACCCCGCGACGTTCCTGAGAGTTCTCGGGCCCGAGCCGTGGCGCTGCGCCTACGTCCAGCCCTCGCGCCGGCCGGCGGACGCCCGCTATGGGGAGAACCCGTTCCGCCTCGGCAAGCACCTCCAGCTCCAGGTGGTGTTGAAGCCGTCCCCCGAAGACGTCCAAAACATGTACCTGAGGAGCCTCGAGCGCCTGGGCATCGTCCCTTCGGAGCACGACATCCGGTTCGAGGAGGACAACTGGGAGTCGCCCACCCTCGGGGCCTGGGGCGTGGGGTGGCAGGTCGTGATGGACGGGATGGAGATCACGCAGTTCACCTACTTCCAGCAGGCCGGGGGAATCGACCTTGCGCCGATCACGGCGGAGATCACTTACGGGCTCGAGCGCATCGCGATGTTCCTCGAGAAGGTGAACTCCATCTACGACGTGATGTGGAACGAGACGCTCTCCTACGGCCAGGTCCGCCGGCAGGACGAGGTCGAGCTGTCTCGTTACGGTTTCGAGGTCGCGGACGTGGACTTCCACACTCTGCTCTTCGAGCGAAACGAGGCGGAGGCGAAACGGGCCCTCGAAGCCGGGTGCGTGCGTCCCGCCTACGAGGCGGCGCTGGCGTGCTCGCACGCCTTCAACATCCTCGACGCGCGGGGAGCGGTCTCGGCGACCGACCGGGTCGGGCTGATCCGCCGCGTGCGCGACCTGGCGTGCGCTTGCGCCCGGGCGTACCTCGCAGAACGCCTGGCCGTCGCGAGCGAGACCACCCAGCCCGAGCCGGCGGCGGTCTGACCGCGGGCCGGGCGTCGGGGTGAGGGCCGTGAAGCGCCAGGATTTCCTCCTCGAGATCCGGACCGAGGAGATCCCGGCGCCGGTGCTGGGCGCCGCGCGCGAGGACCTCAAGACCCGCGTGACCGAGGAGCTTGCCGAGCAGGGGCTCGTCCCTGAATCCGCCGAGTCGCTGGCGACGCCGCGGCGGCTGATCGTGATCCTGCGCGGCCTCCCGGACAAGCAGGAGGACAAGCTTTCCGAGGTGCTGGGGCCGCCGGCCTCGGTGGCCTTCGACGCCGAGGGCAAGCTCACCCGCGCGGGCGAGGGATTCGCGAGGGCGCAGAAAGTGGACCCTTCCGAGCTCGTCGTCGTCGAGACTCCACGCGGAAAGACCGCCGCCGCGAGGCGAAGCGTCGCCGGGCGGACCGCCGCGGAAGTCCTGGCGGAGGCCGTGCCCCGCGCGGTCTCGACGCTGACATTTCCCAAGACGATGCGGTGGGGCTCGGGCGAGCGCGTGTTCGTCCGCCCGATCCGCGGCCTCCTGGCGATTCTCGGGGGCCAGGTCGCTCCGATGGAGGTCCTCGGCGTCCCGTCTTCGGCGTTCACCTCCGGCCACCGCGTTCTCTCCGACGGCGAATTCGCGGTGTCCGGCGTGGAGGACTATCTCGGCAAGCTCCGCAGCCACGGCGTCGAGCCGGACGGAGAGGCGAGGCGGGTCCTGATTCTCGACGCCGCGCGCCAGCTGGCGCGGGAGGCGGGAGGCTCGATCGAGAGCGACGCGGACCTCGCGGCGACGCTGGCGGACCTCGTCGAGTGCCCGGGCGTCGTCCGCGGCTCCTTCGCCGAGGAGTTCCTCGAGCTTCCCGAGGAGATCACGACGACCGCGATGCGGACCCATCAGAAGTACCTTCCGGTCCGGAGCACCTCGGGCCTGCTGCCGCACTTCGTGGCGGTGATGGACAACCGCGAGGACCCGAAGGGCTTTATCGCCCGCGGAAACGAGTGGGTCCTGAACGCCCGGCTCGCGGACGCGCGGTTCTTCTACGACGACGACGTCCGGCAGAGCCTCGAATCGCGGCTCCCGGAGCTGGCGCGCCTGTCCTTCCACGAGAGGCTCGGGGACTACGCCGGCAAGACCGAACGGCTCGAGAAGCTTTCCGAGTCCATCGCCCGGGCGGTCGGGCGGGCGGACCTCGCTCCGGCGGTCAGGGCCGCCGCGCGACTCGCCAAGACCGACCTGACGACCAAGATGGTCAGGGAGTTCACCGACCTCCAGGGCGTCGTCGGCGGGATCTACGCGCGCCGCGAGGGATACCCCGACCCTGTCTGGAAGGCGATCTACGACCAGTACCGCCCGGCCTCGGCTTCCGACGATCCTCCCAGGGAGGCGCCGGGGGCGATCCTGTCGCTCGCCGACCGGCTGGACACGCTGGCCGGTTTCTTCCAGATCGGCCTCGTTCCGACCGGATCGAAAGACCCGTACGGCCTGCGCCGCGCGGCCTACGGAGCGGTCGCGATCATCGCTGAAAGCGCGTGGCGGCTGGACTGGCGGCCCGTCGTTGCCGGCGCCCTCGCGCTCCACCCCCAGGGCGTCGCCACGCAGGCTTCGGAAGAGACCCTCGTGGAGCTCCAGGCGTTCTTCGCCGAGCGGCTTCGGAACTTCCTCGAGCGGCGCGGCCACTCCTACGACGAAATCTCGGCGGTGCTGTCGGTGGACGTCTGGAACTTCGCCGACGTCGCCGACCGCGCGGCCGCACTGTCCGAGGCGAGGAAGGGGACCGACTTCCGCTCGCTGATCCTCGCCTCCAAGCGAATCCGCAACATCGTCGGGGACGAGAGGCCGGGTCCGCCCTCGCCGGAGCTCTACCGCGAGGACGCGGAGAGGCAACTCGCCGGGGACTTCCTGCAGGCCCGGCCGGTCATCGGGAGGCTGGCGTCGAGCCGGCGCTACCGTGAGGGCCTGGAGATGATCGCCTCGATCGCCCCGTCGCTCGACCGTTTCTTCGTGGAGGTCCTCGTCAACTGCCCCGAGGAGGAATTGAGGCGGAATCGTCTTGCCCTGCTCGCTTCGATTCAGGAAGAATTTTCCCGACTCGCGGACTTTTCGGAAATCGTGGTGGAGAAGGACAGATGAAACGCGTTTTCTTTTTCGGCAACGGCCGCGCCGAGGGCGCCGGCCTCGGCAAGGAACGGCTCGGCGGCAAGGGATACGGGCTGGCGGAGATGACGGCCCTCGGCATCCCCGTCCCTCCCGGCTTCACCATCGAGGCGGCCGTCTCGGCCGAGTACTCGAAGGGCGGGGAGACCGGCGGCCTGAGGGAAGAGGTCGCGAAGGCTCTGTCCCAGCTCGAGGAGGCGGCGGGCCGGAAGTTCGGCGATCCCTCGAATCCACTCCTGGTCTCGGTGCGTTCCGGGGCGCGGTCGTCCATGCCCGGAATGATGGACACGATCCTGAACCTGGGCCTGAATTCGCAGACGGTCAAGGGCCTCGCCTCGGCGGCGGGGGAGCGCTTTGCCCTCGATTGCCGGCGGCGGTTCCTCCAGATGTACGGCGACGTCGTCCTGAATCTGGGCAAGGAGGAGTTCGAGCACGCCCTGACGGAGAAGCGCCGGGCGCGCGGAGTGAAATCCGACGCCGAGCTGACGGCCGAGGACCTCCAGGATGTCGTGAAGACCTACGAAGGGATCATCCGGGAAAAGACCGGGAAGCCGTTCCCGGAGGACCCGCAGGAGCAGCTCTGGGGAGCGATCGGCGCCGTCTTCAAGTCGTGGGACAACAAGCGGGCCCGCGAGTACCGGCGCCTCCACCGGATCCCGGACGACTGGGGAACCGCCGTCAACGTCCAGGCGATGGTCTTCGGAAACCGCGGCGAGACCTCCGCGACGGGCGTCGCTTTCACGCGCGACCCCTCGACCGGCGAGAAGAAGTTCTACGGCGAGTTCCTCCCCAACGCCCAGGGCGAGGACGTCGTCGCCGGCATCCGGACGCCGAGGCCGCTCAACGCCGACGGCTCGGGGATCTCGCTCGAGGAGACGATGCCGAAGGCGCATGCGGAGCTGCTCCGGGTCCGCGACCTCCTCGAGAAGAGCTTCCGGGACATGCAGGACCTCGAGTTCACCATCGAAGATGGCCGCCTCTATCTCCTCCAGACCCGCAACGGGAAACGCACCGGCTTCGCCGCCGTACGGATCGCCTCCGACATGGTGGACGAGGGGCTCATCACCGAAGAGGAGGCGATCGGCCGAGTCGAGCCGGAGCAGCTCGTCCAGCTCCTCGCACCCGTCTTCGACCCTGCCAAGAAGAGCGCAGCGGTCTCCTCCGGCCGCCTCCTCGGCAAGGGCCTTCCCGCCGGCCCCGGCGCCGCCTCGGGCCGCATCGCGCTGACCGCGAGCCGGGCGGTGGAGATGGCCGCTGATGGAAAGCCGGTTCTTCTCGTTCGCGAGGAGACGTCGCCCGAAGACATCGCAGGCATGAACGCGGCCTCCGGGATCTTGACGACGAGAGGGGGCGCTACAAGTCACGCTGCTGTTGTAGCGCGCGGTATGGGAAAGACCTGCGTCGTGGGCGCGGGTCAGATTGTCGTGGACGAGAGGAAGGGAGAGATCCGCGGAGGAAAGCTCTCGGCCAAGGAGGGCGAGTACATTTCCATTGACGGGACGACGGGAGAGGTGATTCTCGGGGAGCTGCCGACGAGGCCTTCCGAGGTGCTTCAAGTGGCGCTGGAGAAGAGCCTTGCGCCGGAGAAGGCGCCCGTGTTCCGGGCTTTCGACCGGATCCTCTCGTGGGCGGACAAGAGGCGGCGGCTGGGAGTTCGGGCCAACGCCGACACGCCCACGGACGCCCGCGTCGCGGTCGTCTTCGGCGCGCAGGGGATCGGTCTCTGCCGCACCGAGCACATGTTCTTCGAGGAGCACCGCATCCTCGCCGTGCGCGAGATGATCCTGGCCGAGACGGTCGAGGGACGGCGGGCCGCTCTCGAGAAGATCCTCCCGATGCAGCGCGAGGATTTCGTCGGGATCTTCCGGGAGATGGGGGACCGGCCGGTCACGATCCGGCTGCTCGATCCGCCGCTCCACGAGTTCCTCCCCAACGAGGAGTCTGCGCTGAAGAAGACGGCCGCGGAGTTGAAGGTGCCGCTCGAGAAGCTCCGGGAACGGGTGCGTCAGCTCCACGAGGCCAACCCGATGCTCGGCCACCGCGGCTGCCGGCTGGGAATCACCCACCCGGAGATCTACGAGACCCAGGTCCGCGCGATCTTCGAGGCCGCGGCGGAATCCATCCGGGGAGGCGGCAAGCCGCACCCCGAGGTGATGATCCCGCTGATCGGGACCCGGGAGGAGCTCGACAAACTGAAGGTCCTGGTGGACGAGGTCGCCAAACGCGTCATCGAGGAAACGAATCAGCCGATCGACTACAAGGTCGGCACGATGATCGAGATCCCGCGGGCGGCCCTGCGCGCCAAGGAGATCGCCGAGTCGGCCGACTTCTTCTCCTTCGGGACCAACGACCTGACCCAGATGACCTTCGGTTACTCCCGCGATGACGCGGCGACGTTCCTGCCGGCCTACATCGAAAAGGGGATCCTGAAGGAGGACCCGTTCGCGAGCCTCGACCAGTCGGGCGTCGGAGAGCTCGTCGCGATGGCGACCCAGCGGGGGCGGCAGTCCAACACGAAGCTGAAAGTCGGAATCTGCGGCGAGCACGGCGGCGATCCTCGCTCCGTGGAGTTCTTCCATGGCGCGGGGCTCGACTACGTGTCCTGTTCTCCCTTCCGCGTCCCGGTCGCGCGGCTGGCCGCGGCGCGGGCGACCCTGGCCGGAAAGGACGGCGTGTCCTCGACGGCATGATCGCGGCGACCGCCGTCTTCCTGCTCGCACAGACTACCGCCGCAATGACGGAGCCCGCCGACCTCGTTCTCGTCTCGGGAAGAGTCTGGACCGGCGATCCGTCCCGGCCGGAGGCCCAGGCGATCGCCGTCCGCGGCGGCCGGATCGTCGCGGTCGGATCCGACGCCGAGGTCCGCAAGCTCCAGGGCCCGAAGACGCGGGTGGTCGACGCCGGCGGACGTCGAGTCGTGCCCGGCTTCATCGACTGCCACACCCACATGACGATGGGCGGCTTCAACCTCCTCGCGGTGGACCTGCGGCACACGAAAGACGAGGCCGACTTCACGAGGCAGCTCGCGGAGTTCGCCCGCACGCGGCCGCCCGGGCAGTGGATCACCGACGGCGCGTGGGACGAGCAGCAGTGGGCGGTCCCGCGGCTGCCGACCCGCGCGCTCCTGGATCCCGCGACGGGAGACCGGCCCGTCTGCCTCTCCCGCCAGGACGGACACATGATGGTCTGCAACAGCCTGGCGCTGAAGCTCGCGAAGATCGGGCGCAGCACGCCCGATCCTCCCGGTGGCGTCATCGTCCGGGACTCCTCCGGCGAGCCGACCGGCGTGCTGAAGGACGCGGCGATGGACGCGATTTCCGCGGTTCGCCCGCTGCGGACTCAGGCCGAGATCGCCGAGGCGCTGCGGGCGGCCGTCCGGCACGCCGCGGTCAACGGCGTCACGTCGGTCCAGGATCTTCCCGGCGGCCCGGGCGACCTGGAGGGCTGGGAGAAGCTGCGGGCGGCCGGCGAGCTGACCGTGCGGGTCAACTACCGCCCGTCGCTCACGCGCTGGGAGGAAGCCCGCGACCGCCGCGCCTCGATGAAGAACGACGACTGGCTCAAGGTCGGCGGGGTCAAGGGATTCGCCGACGGCTCGCTCGGCTCCGGAACCGCGCTCTTCTTCGAGCCCTTCACGGACGAGCCCGGAAACTCGGGAGTCTTCGCCGCCGAGGCGATCCCGCTCTCGAAGATGGAGGAGCGCGTCGCCGCGGCCGATCGCGCCGGGCTGCAGGTCGAGATCCACGCCATCGGCGACCGCGCGAACTTCGAGATCCTGTCGCTCTTCGAGCGGGTCGCGAAGGCCAACGGCCCGAAGGACCGCCGGTTCCGAATCGAGCACGTCCAGCACCTCCGGCCCGCCGACGTCCCGCGCTTCGGCAGGCTCGGCGTCGTCGCCTCGATGCAGCCCTACCACTCCATCGACGACGGCCGTTGGGCGGAGAAACGGATCGGGCGCGAGCGGTGCAAGACGTCCTACGCCTACCGCTCGCTCCTCGATTCGGGCTCGAAGCTCGTCTTCGGATCGGACTGGGACGTAGCGCCGCTTTCGCCGATCGCGGGGATCGACGCCGCCGTGACGCGCCGCACGATCGACGGAAAGAACCCGAAGGGCTGGTACCCGGAGCAGCGCATCCGCGTCGACGAGGCCCTGCGCGCCTACACCTCGGACGCAGCCTGGGCGGCCTTCGAGGAGAAAGAGAAGGGCACGCTGACGACCGGAAAGCTCGCGGACTTCGTCCTCCTCTCCGCCGATCCGCTCTCCATCGACCCGGCGCAGATCGAGAAGGTCGCCGTCGTGACGACCGTCGTGGGCGGCCGCGTCGTCTACCAGAGTCCTTAGTCCGTAGTCCTTTGTCCCTGGTCGGGGCGCCGACTTAGACTAGGACCAAGCACTGAGGACGAAGGACCAGCATTGGCCAAGATCCACCGCCTCGCGAGCGACGTCATCGACCGCATCGCCGCGGGCGAGGTCGTCGAGAAGCCCGCCTCCGTCGTCAAGGAGCTCGTGGAGAACGCGCTCGACGCCGGCGCGACCCGCATCGACGTGGACCTGGAAGGCGGAGGGATCGAGAAGATCCTGGTGCGGGACGACGGCTGCGGGATGTCGGCCGAGGACGCCCGGCTGGCCGTGGAGCGGCACGCGACGTCCAAGATCTCGACCGACGAGGACCTGACCGGCATCCGGAGCTACGGCTTCCGCGGCGAGGCGCTTCCTTCGATCGCCTCGGTCTCGAAGCTGACCCTGACGACGTCCGACGGCGCGAGCCCGGAGGCGGTTCGCCTTCGCCTCGAGTACGGCGGAGCGCCGTCGGAGGAGCCCGCCGCGAGGCCGCGCGGGACCGACGTCCTCGTCGAGGGGCTCTTCGCCCACACCCCCGCGCGCCGCAAGTTCCTGTCCAAGCCCGAGGTCGAGGGCCGCGCCGCCGCGGCCGCGGTGACGAAGGCGGCCCTGGCCAACCCCTCGGTCGCCTTCACGCTGCGGTCGAGCGGCCGGGAGCTTCTCGAAGCGCCGTCCGCCGTGGACCGGGCCGCGCGCATCCTCCAGGTCTTCGGACAGGAGACCCTCGGGGAGCTCGAGGAGTTCGAGGCCCGCTCCGGCGCGCTGCGGATCTCCGGCTTCACGACGCGCGGCTCGACGACCTTTCCCAGCCGGCGGTTCCAGTACGTCTTCGTCAACGGCCGGCCGATCGAGGACCGCTCGCTGACCCGAGCCATCGGCCAGGCTTCCCGGGAGGCGATTCGCACCGACCGCCATCCCGCCGCGTTCCTGTTCCTGGCCGCCGACGGCGGAATCGTGGACGTCAACGTCTCGCCCGCGAAGACCATGGTCCGCTTCGCCGACGCGGGGACCGCCTACCGCCTCGTCTATCACGCGCTTCTCTCCGCGCTGCTCGCGGGAAAAGAGGAGCGGCGGTTGAAGCCCGTGCCCTTCGAAGACACCCTCGCCGAGCCGTCGGAGCCTTACGCGGAAGCCCCCTCGGATTCCGCCGCCCGCCCGACGCCGACGGTCGCGCGGGTTCCCGCTCCGCAGGCGCCGCCCCCGGCGCCGGCGGAAAGACGGCCGCCGGAGATGGTCGCGATCGGGCAGCACCGCGAGTCCTTCATCCTCGCTTCGGGGCCCGAGGGGCTGCTGATCATCGACCAGCACGCCGCCCACGAGAGAATCCTCTACGAGAGAATCCGGGACCGCATCGGCTCGGGCCGGGTGCTCTCCCAGAAGCTCCTATTGCGTGCCCTCTTCGAAGCCACGCCGGAGGAGGCGGAAACCCTCGCCTCCGCGTTCGCCGACTTATCGGCCGCGGGCTTCGAGGTCGAGCCGATGTCCGGGCGATCCTGGGCGATCGCCGCGCTGCCGGCGGAAGCCACGGACCGCGAGCCCGCGGAGACCCTGCGTGAGGTGCTGGCGGCGCTGGGTGAGCCGGGGAGCTCGGAGACCGTTGCCCGGCGCGACCGGATGGCGGCGAGCCTGGCCTGCCGGTCGGCCGTGACGATCCGCTACCACCTGGCGCCGGAGGAAATCCGGCGCCTGCTCGCCGACTGGATCAAGACGGCCGACCGCTTCACCTGCCCGCACGGCCGCCCCGTCGTCCTGTCGATGACCGAGGAAGAGCTCGAAAAGTACTTCAAGCGGCGATGAATCGCTGACTAGCTGCTCCGCGGCGGCATCCCGATTCCTGACTCGTGCTCCTGGCGCTTGCGTCGGATGTGGGAGATGACCAGCACGAGGCCGAGCAGGATCAGGGCGAGCGGCCCGCCCCACTCCTCCATGAACGACCAGTCGATGACGATGTAGCGGTCGAGGATCCAGAGCACGCCGATCCCGACGAGGATCACGCCCCACGTCAGCCCGCCCGTCCCCTCGGCCTTGCGCAGCTGCGCCGCCGGAGCGAAGCCGCTCTCCGCGACGGAGCCGCGGTTGATCGCCTTGGCCTGCCTCACCGCGTCGATGATCGCGAAGAACCACACGAAGGCGGTGGCCGGGCCCGAGAGCGCCGCCATGCGGCCGTGCGAGTTGAAGGCGATCAGGATGCAGAACGCCGCGGCGAAGCCGAACGCTCTCTGGTAGAGGCCCAGGTATAGGTGCCCGAGGCCCGGGAAGATCGAAAGGAATCCCGCCAGCCCCGCCGACTTCTGCTCGACGAAGACGGGCGCCGTCACGGCCGGGGCCGAGACCGGGGCCGGTGGCGGCGGAGGCGGTGGAACGGCCGGGGGAGGCGGAACCGAGGCGTTCTGATCCATTGCTCTTTGCTCCTCTTGTGGCGGCTTCAGGCCCGCCACACTTCAGTCCGGGTTTCCTCTTTCCGGAGGTACCCCTTCTCCTCTCCGTTCTTGCCGCGGGAAGGAGGAGGCTGCGATTCGGTTTTCATGACGAGCTGGATGGCCCGCGAGATGGCGGCGCGCCCGTAGCCGGTCACGTGGCCCTTCCAGACGGCGAGCCTGCGCACCGCGTCTTCCTCGAACGCGCCGATGCGGTCGCCGAGCGACCGTCCGGCCGTTTCCGCGGACATCTTCGCGGTCTCTTCGAGCCGCGCGACGCCCGCCTTACGCGCGAGATCCGCCGGGTTGAAGCCGGTCAGCATGACGACGACCGCGGCGGCGTAAGCGAGCGCGATGGCTCCCTTCGGGTTGGCGACTAAGCGCCAGATCGAGGCGCGCGGCTTCTTCTCGGGACGGCTCGCCGCCAGGCGGCCTAGGACCCACGGCGCCGGCGCCGGAGCGGCCAGGCCGCGCGCGTCCGCCAGGACGCCGGCGGCCTCGGCGCACGCCTCGCAGCGCGAGCGGTGAAAGGCCAGGCGCTCGCCGTCCGCCGCGGAGATCTCTCCCTCGAGCTCCGCCGCCGCGAGCAGGTCCGCCGCCTCGCAGTCCACCGTCCGCGAGGGGATGGCCTGGAGCGAGGCGATGAAGAACCGCGAGGCCTCCGGGGTTCGGAGCGTCGAGAAGATCCGCGCCGCCGAGTCGAGGTCGTTTCCGAGCGCCGCGCAGGAAGGGCAGCCGGCCCGGTGGGCGCGGGCCTCCTCCTCGGGAGCGCCGGCGACGAACAGCCGCTCGAGCTCGCCGCAGCTCATACGAATGCCCCCGCCACGGCCGCGATCGACGCGAACGTGCCGCCGGAGCTTTCGCGGCGCTCGCGGATCTTCCTCGCGACCTCCGCGCGCGCCCGGAAGAGGCGCGACTTGACCGTCCCGTCCGGCAGCGCCAGCGCCTGCCCGATCTCCTCATAGGCCATGCCGTCGAGGTCGCGCAGGACCAGGATCTCGGCGAGGTCCTCGGGGATCTCGGCCAGCGCCGAGAAGAGCAGCTTGGTGCGCTCCTTCTGGAGGGTCTCCGCAGCGGGATCGTCCTGCGAGGTCAAGAGCGGCGCGACCGCGTCGTCGGAGACGAAGCGGAAGGACTTTTCGCGCTTGCGCCGCCGGTAGCGGTCGATGCAGAGGTTGCGCGAGAGCGACACGATCCAGGCGACCAGGGGGAAGCCGCCGTCGTAGCGGTGGAGGTTCTCGAAGATCTTCAGGAAGATCTCCTGAGCCAGCTCCTCGGCGTCCTCCCGCTTCAGCGTGAAGTGGTAGGCGACCGAGTAGATCTTCTGGCCGAAACGGTCCACCAGCTCCCTCCAGGCCTCGTCTTCCCCCCGCCGGCACCGCTCGACGAGGGCTTTTTCCTCGGTGCCGTTCATGGGTTCACCCCCACAAAACGCACTTGCGGGACAAAAGTTCGCAGGGGGTCAGGGGCCGCCACGGCGCCTTCCGCCCCGGCGGCGCCGGTGCCGGCGGCCCGCGGGAGCGGCCGGGGGAGGCTGGCCGTGCGCCGCGATGAAGGCCTGCCGGGACTTCTCCAGCCGGGCCGCCAGGGCCCGCCATTCCCGGACCAGGTCATCCCCCCGGCCCGTGGCCATGGCCCGGAGCTCGAAGAGCTCGAGGGCCGTCGGGAAGGCCTCGCGGAAGGCGAGGCGGGGAGTGGCCATGCGCGAATCCGGCCGGTGGGACAGCTTCCCCACGATCGCGAGCGACTGCTTGATCCGGTGAGTCACGGCGTGGGGAAGGGACATCCGGATACCGATCGGCGTGACGAGGTCCTCGAGCAGGCCCCCCAGCAGTCCCGGCGACGGATCGCCGTCGGGGGCGAGCGAGCGCAGCCGCGCCCGCACGATCGGAAGGAAGAACAGGGCGAACAGCACCGCGTCCTCGAAGGTCCGGCCGCGCCGCCTCTCCGCGTCGAGAACGTCGAGGAGGGCCCAGAAGAGGTGCCCCGTGCCGTGGGGGTGCTCGGGGTCCGCCTCGCGCAGGACGTCGGCGAGCTCCGGCAGGAGGACGTCCAGGAGCCCGACCTCGCGCAGCAGCAGGAACGTCGTCAGCGCGTGCCCGCCCTTGAGCGACTGCGACAGCTCCTCGGTGACCCTGGGCGGTGCGGACTTGATGATCTCGCGCCGGTGGTCGAGGATCGCCTCGTAGGCGTCGGGCGTGATCGCAAAGCCCAGCCGGCTGGCGAACTCCACGGCACGCATCATCCGGACCGGGTCCTCGCGGAATCGGATGTCCGGGTCGCCGATCGTCCGGACGAGGCCCGCCTCGAGGTCCTCGAGGCCGCCGACGTAATCGATCACTGAGTAGTCGGCGATGTTGTAGAAGAGCCCGTTGATCGTGAAGTCGCGGCGCAGGGCATCCTCGCGCGCCGTGCCGAAGACGTTGTCGGAGGTCATCAGCAGCTCCGGCGCGTCGGGGTCGAGCGGTTCCGGGCGGCGGCGGAACGTCGCGACCTCGATGACTTTCCCCTCGGCGAAGAGGATGTGCGCGAGGCGGAAGCGCCGGCCGATCAGGCGGCAGTTGCGGAAGAGCCTCCGGACCGCCTGGGGGTGAGCGTCGGTCCCGATGTCGAAGTCCTTCGGCACCCGTCCGAGAAGGAGGTCCCGGACGCTGCCGCCGACGAGGTACGCCTTGTACCCGGCGCTGGAGAGCCGGTAGAGGACCTTCAGGGCGTCCGGGTCGATTTGCCGCCGGGAGATTGGGTGCTCGCTGCGCGGCCGGATGCGCGGCGGGGTCTCCGCTGGACTTTCGATGGGGGTTTCCGTGGCCTCCGACGCCGAAGTCGTATCGCTAATCTGGGTTCTCCTCCGCCGCGGCGCGACCGAACGTATTCTATCCGAAATGCTTGTCGGAATTGATCTTTTGACTTTTCTTCGGGCTCTGCGAAAGAATAGCCCGTTTTCCGGGAATCACCCTCGAGGAGGCGATGCGATGAGGTTGCGCTCGTTGGTCTGGGCCGCGGCGGCGGCGATGGTCCTGTCCGCCGGCGGCTGCGGCAAGGGTCGAACCACGGATGAGATCCGGGTCGGGGAATACAGCTCCCTGACCGGCACCACGGCGACATTCGGGCAGTCCACGCACAACGCCATCACGATGGCCTACGACGAAGTCAACGCCGCGGGAGGCGTGCTCGGGCGAAAGATCAAGGTCTTCGTGGAGGACGACCAGTCCAAGCCCGAGGAGGCCGCGACGGCCGCCACGAAGCTGATCAACCAGAACCACGTGGTCGCGCTGCTCGGTGAAGTCGCCTCCTCCCGGTCGCTCGCGGCGGCGCCGATCTGCCAGGCCAACTCGATCCCGATGGTCTCCCCGTCCTCGACCAACCCGCGCGTCACGCAGACGGGCGACTACATCTTCCGCGTCTGCTTCATCGACCCGTTCCAGGGCGGCGTCATGGCGAGGTTCGCCGCCGAGACCCTGAAGTTCAAGCGGGTCGCGATCCTCGTGGACGTCCGCAACGACTACTCCATCGGCCTCCAGACATTCTTCCGCGAGAACTTCAAGCGGCTGGGCGGCACGATCGTCTCGGAGCAGTCCTACAGCGAGGGGGACTCGGACTTCCACGCGCAGCTGACCCAGATCAAGTCGGCCAACCCCGAGGCGATCTACGTGCCCGGCTACTACACGGAGGTCGGCACGATCGCGCGGCAGGCCCGGGAGCTCGGCATCCCCTCGACGGTCCCCCTGATGGGCGGCGACGGCTGGGATTCCCCGAGGCTCTGGGAGATCGGCGGCGAGGCCCTGAACGGCTGCTACTTCTCCAACCACTACTCGACGGACAACCCCTCGCCCGTCGTCCAGAAGTTCGTCAAGGACTACCGGGACAAGTACAAGCAGACCCCGGACGCCCTGGCGGCCCTGGGCTACGACGCCGCCAAGATCCTGGCCGACGCGATCCAGCGGGCCGGATCCACCGACGGACCCAAGGTGCGCGATGCGCTGGCCGCCACGAAGGACTTCCAGGGCGTGACCGGCAAGATCTCCGTCAACTCGGACCGCAACGCGGTCAAGCCCGCGGTCATCCTCAAAGTCGAGAACGGCAAGTACGTCTACGCCGCCACGGTCAATCCCGAAGACGTGAAGATGTAATTGGGGTCGTTCTTGAAACGGCCGGAACACCAGGAGCCGGGGCCGCGTCCCCGGCTCTTTGAATGTCGACTGCCGACTGTAGACTGTCGACTTCGTTCATGACCACCTTCCTCCAGCAGCTCGTCAACGGCCTGTCCCTCGGGTCGATCTATGCCCTGATCGCCCTGGGCTACACGATGGTCTACGGGGTCCTGCGCCTGATCAACTTCGCCCACGGCGATGTCTACATGGTCGGCGCCTACGTCGGCTATTACCTCTCGAGGAAGTTGCAGGGGAGGGAGCCGTCCTTCGTGTCGGCCCTTCTCGTCATGCTCGGCGCGATGGTGGCGTGCGCGATCCTGGGCCTCATCATCGAGCGGCTGGCGTACCGGCCGGTGCGACGCGCCTCGCGGCTGACTCTTCTCATCACGGCGATCGGCGTCTCACTCTTTATCGAGAACGTCGCCCAGCTCGACGTCCGGCGCTACCTCCCCGACTGGATCTTCGGGCCGGACCCGAAGTTCTTCCCGTCGCTCGCCCCGCACTACGAATTCGTCGTCAGCGGGGTCCACCTGACGAGCGAGCAGCTGACTGTGATCGGAGTTTCCTTTCTGCTGATGATCCTCCTGCGCTTCTTCATCATGAAGACGAAGACCGGCAAGGCGATGCGCGCCCTGTCTTTCAACCTCGACGCGGCCAAGCTGATGGGGATCTCGACGGACTGGATCATTGCCGTGACGTTCGCGCTGGGATCGGCGCTGGCCGCCGCGGGCGGGGTCCTCATCGGTATGCAAATCCCGAAGATCGACCCGCTGATGGGGATCATCTACGGCCTGAAGGCTTTCGTGGCCGCGGTCCTCGGCGGGATCGGCAACGTCCCGGGAGCGGTCCTCGGCGGGATGCTCATCGGCACCTCGGAGGTCATGGTCGTCGGCTACCTCTCCTCGACTTACCGCGATGCCATCGCCTTCGGGATCCTCATCCTCGTCCTGCTGCTTCGTCCGCAGGGGATCCTCGGCCGTGTCCAGAAGGAAAAGGTGTGAGGGGCTTTCTACTCTCCGTCGGGCTGGTGGCGGTCCTCTACACGCTCAACGCCGCCTTCACGGGAGGGCTCGGGCCGGCTTTGGCAATCTCGCCCTATTTTCTCCAGGTCATCTGCCTGGCCGGGATCAACGTCATCCTCGCCGTGAGCCTGAACCTCATCAACGGTTTCACCGGGCAGTTTTCGATCGGCCACGCCGGCTTCATGGCGATCGGCGCATACGCCTCGGCGTTCGTCACGGTGACGTTCGGAGAAAAGGTCCGCTCGGCGCTCTCCTTCCTGCCGATGGAAGCGCGAAACGACATCCTGCTGGTCGTGGCCCTCGCCGTCGGAGCGGTGCTGGCGGCGGTCGCGGGATTCCTCGTGGGAGTGCCGTCGCTGCGCCTGCGCGGCGATTACCTCGCGATCGTGACCCTCGGGTTCGGCGAGATCATCCGGGTCTTCATCCTGAACATCGACGCCGTCGGCGGAGCGCGCGGCTACGCCGGAATCCCGAAGCTCGCGAACTTCTTCTGGATCTACTTTTTCGCTGCCGTGACGATCCTCATCGTCTACCGGATCGTCCGTTCCTCCTTCGGCCGCACGCTCGTTGCCATCCGCGAGGACGAGATCGCGGCGGAGGCCATGGGAGTGGATACGACACGAAGCAAGGTCATCTCGTTCGTCGTTTCTTCGGCGATGGCCGGAGTCGGCGGAGGGCTCTTTGGCCACTACCTGATGTACCTCCACACCAACTCCTTCACCTTCCTCAAGTCCATCGAGATCATCATCATGATCGTCATCGGAGGGCTGGGCTCGATCACCGGCTCCGTGCTCGGCGCGGTCCTCTACATCGCGATGACCGAGGGGCTGCGGGAGGCAGCCCAGTACCGGATGATCCTCTTTTCGCTCCTGCTGATCGTGATCATGATCGTGCGCCCCCAGGGGATCCTGGGGCATCGCGAGTTCGCCTCTTTCCTGACGCGGCGGCGGAGGCTCCCGACGGTGCCCCCGGCCCCGATTCGCTGAGGTACTGAGGCACGGCGGCGATGGCCCTCCTCGATCTCTCGAGCGTCACGATGCGGTTCGGCGGCCTGATCGCCGTCAACGAGCTGGATCTGCAGCTCGACGCCGGGCACCTCTACGGCCTGATCGGGCCCAACGGCGCGGGCAAGACGACCGTCTTCAACGTGATCACCGGCGTCTACACGCCGACCTCCGGGAAGATCCGCTTCAACGGAGCGGAGATCGGCGGGCAGAAGACCGTTCGGATCACCCGCCGCGGCATCGCGAGGACCTTTCAGAACATCCGTCTCTTCGGGGACATGAGCGTGGTGGACAACGTCAAGGTCGCCTTCCACTGCCGCCAGGGGGCCGACGTCGGGGCGGCGGTGCTTCGGTCGCCCAAACACTCCTCGGAGGAGGCCCGGGTGGAACGGGAGAGCCTCGAGCTCCTGAAGATCTTCCGCCTCGAGTCCCTCGCCGGCGAGAAGGCCCGGAACCTCCCGTACGGAAGCCAGCGGCGGCTGGAGATCGCCCGGGCGATGGCGACGTCGCCGAAGCTGCTGCTGCTCGACGAGCCGGCGGCCGGGATGAACCCGCATGAGGCGCAGGAGCTGATGGACCTGATCCGCTGGGTCCGGGACCGCTTCGGGATGGCGATCCTGCTCGTCGAGCACAACATGAAGGTCGTCATGGGGATCTGCGAGATCGTGCACGTGCTCGACTACGGTTCGACGGTCGCGATCGGCAAGCCCGCCGAGATCCAGGCCAACCCGGAAGTCATCGAGGCCTACCTGGGAGGCGCATGAGCGCCGCACCGTCGGGCTCCGGAGCGCCCCTCCTCGAAATCCGGGACCTGCGTGTCTCCTACGGCGCGATCGAGGCCCTCAAGGGGATCTCGCTGACGCTATCGGCCGGGGAGATCGTCACGCTGATCGGCGCCAACGGCGCGGGCAAGTCCACGACGCTGCGGACGATCATGGGGCTCGTTCCGGCGGCAAGCGGCGAGATCCGCTTTCACGGGGAGACAATCCGCTCGACGCCGACCTTCAAGCTCGTCCGCCGCGGCCTGATCCTGGTGCCGGAAGGTCGGGCGATCTTCGCGAATCTTTCCGTGCGGGAGAACCTCGAGATGGGCGCCTACTCGCGGCGCGACGGCGACACGTCGAAGGACTTCGAGAAGGTCTTCACGATCTTCCCGAGGCTGAAGGAGCGGGAGAAGCAGACGGGTGGCACCCTCTCCGGGGGGGAGCAGCAGATGCTCGCGATCGGGCGGGCGCTGATGTCGCGGCCGAAGGTCCTCCTCCTGGATGAGCCTTCCCTGGGGCTCGCCCCGATCCTGGTGCACACGATCTTCGAGGCGATCGAGGAAATCCACCGGCAGGGCACGCCGGTGCTCCTGGTCGAGCAGAACGCCATGGCCGCCCTGAAGCACTCCAACCGCGCCTACGTCCTGGAAACAGGCTCGGTCTTCCTGGAAGGCTCCTCGGCGGAGGTCGCGGCCAACCCCCGGGTCAAGTCCGCCTACCTCGGCGAGTAGCCCTCCCCAGGGACACACCCGGGGGGGCCCGGGGATAAGATTTCGACAACTCCTGAAGAGAAACGCAGGGAGGGTGTTGAACTTCGAAGCAGCCGAAGAGGCTTTCCGCGGCACCTCCCGGTTCGAGCTTCGCCGCCGCCTGGGGGCTGGCGCCTTCGGGGTGGTCTACGAAGCCTTCGACCGGGAGCGAGGCACGTCGGTCGCTCTGAAGACGCTGCGGCGGACCGGCGAGGAGGCGCTCTACCGCCTGAAGCGCGAGTTCCGCTCGCTCGCCGACATCGCGCATCCCAACCTCGCGGCTCTCTACGAGCTCCTCTCGGACGGCGACCAGTGGTTCTTCACGATGGAGCTCGTCAGCGGCCGGGCGTTCCTCGACTACGTCTGCGGCGCCGAGGAGGGCGCGCCGGCGGTCCTGGAATCGGCCGAGAGCGTAGATCCCGCGGCGGACACGGCGACGTTCGCGGGGGGCGTGGAAGGAGCGGCGGCGATTGCAGCGCGGACGGCGGCGCCGCGGGCGGCCCGTTTCGACGTCGCGCGTCTCCACGCGGCCCTCCGGCAGGCCGCGACGGGCATCCTCGCGCTCCACGCGGCCGGGAAGCTTCACCGCGACATCAAGTCCTCCAACGTCCTCGTCACGGGATCGGGCCGCGTCGTGCTCCTCGATTTCGGTCTCGTGACGGAAGCGAGCCTGGCCGACAGCGACGAGAGCATGGCGATGGCCGGGACGCCCAGCTACATGTCGCCGGAGCAGGCCGCCGGCAACCCGGTGACGGAGGCCAGCGACTGGTACAGCTTCGGCGTGATGCTGTACGAAGCCCTGACGGGCCGGAGCCCGTTCGCCGGCCGGAGCGCCGAGATCATGCGGGAGAAGCAGCGGCACGAGCCCCGCCGGCCGGGCGAGCTCGTCCCCGGTCTCCCGCAGAACCTCGAAAGCCTCTGCGTCGAGCTCCTGCGGCGCGACCCGCTGCGCCGGCCTTCCGGGGTCGAGATCGTCCGCCGGCTCGGCGGCGAGCCTCATGCGCTCTCGGAGGGCGGATCGGAGCTGCGCGCCGCTCCGTTCGTCGGCCGCAGCGCGGAACTCGCCAGGCTCGAGGACGCCTGGCGCGAGGCGGAGCGGGGCCATTCCGTCACGGTCGCTCTCCACGGAGGATCGGGGATGGGAAAGACCGCGCTGGCCAGGCGGTTCCTCGACTCGCTCCCCGAACAGATCGTCGTGCTGGCGGGCCGCTGCTTCGAACGGGAATCGGTGCCGTACAAGGCCCTCGACAGCCTGATGGACGTCGTCAGCCGCCACCTGAAGCTGCTGCCGGACTCGCGAGCCGAGGCGCTGCTGCCCCGCGACGTCCTCGCGCTCGCGCGCCTCTTCCCGGTTCTCCGGAGGGTCGCGGCGGTCGCCGGCGCGCGGCGGCGCGTCCTCGACATCCTCGACGCGCACGAGCTGCGCCGCCGCGCCTTCGCCGCGTTCCGCGAGCTGATGACGAGGCTTTCCGAAGAGGGCCCGCTGATCATTTTCATCGACGACCTGCACTGGGGGGACGTGGACAGCGCCGCTCTGCTGGAGGAGCTCATGCGTCCTCCGGATCCGCCGCCGCTGCTGCTCGTCCTCGCCTACCGCAGCGAAGAGGCCGGCACGAGCCCTCTCTTGCGGAGGCTTCTCCAATCGAGGCTCGGCTGCGAGCGCTGGCGGGAGATCGAGGTTCAGCCGCTCGACCCGCCGCTGGCCCGCGATCTCGCCCGGGCTCTGCTGGCCGGGACGCGCCGCGAAAGCGAGAGCCTGGCCGAGACCGTCGCACGCGAGTCCGCCGGCAACCCGTTCTTCCTTTCGGAGCTCGTCCGGTCCGTCCCGCAGTGGAAGCACCCACCGGCCTCGTCGGCCGACAGCGGTGCCTCCGTCGTCACCCTGGACGGCGTGATCCGGTCGAGGGTCGAGCGGCTCTCCCCGGCCGCGAAGCGGTTTCTGGAAGTGGTCGCGGTCGCCGGGCGCCCGCTGCCGTTCACCGTCGCCCAGGAAGCCGCGGACCCCGCCGCTCGGGAGAACGTCATCGACATCCTCCGGATCGCTCACCTGATCCGGACGCGCGAGTCCGAGACCCGAGAGGAGATCGAGACCTACCACGACCGGATCCGGGAGGCGGTCGTCGCGGCGATCTCCGAAAAGGAGCTCGAGGCCTGCCACCGGCGCCTGGCGCTCGCCCTGGAAACCTCGGGCCACGTCGACCCGGAATGGCTCGCGATTCACTGGAAGGGAGCGAAGGACTTCGCCCGGGCGGCGGAGCATGCCGCGGCGGCCGCGCGCCAGGCGTCTGAGTCGCTGGCGTTCGATCGCGCGGCCCGACTCTACCAGCTCGCGCTGGAGCTCTCGACCTCCCCGGATCCCGCGACGCGCCGCTCCCTCCAGACGAGCCTCGCGGACTCCCTGGCGAACGCCGGCCGCGGGGCCGAAGCCGCGGAGTCGTACCTCTCGGCGGCGCGGGGAGCTCCCACGGGGGAGTCGCTCGAGCTCCAGCGGCTCGCCGCCGAGCAGCTCCTGCGGAGCGGACGCATCGACCAGGGTTTCCCGGTCCTGCGCGCCGTGCTCGCCGAGGTCGGCCTCCGCTATCCGAGGACGACCCTCGGCTCGATCCTCTCGTTTCTGTACCACCGGCTCCGGATCCGCTTCCGAGGCCTCGAATTCCGAGAGAGGGACGCCTCGCAGATCAGCCCCGAGCGGTTGATCCGCATCGACACCTGCTGGTCCGTCTCCTTTGGGCTGAGCATGATCGACACGATCCGCGGCCGGGATTTCCAGGCCCTTCACCTTCTGCTGGCGCTGCAGGCGGGCGAGCCCTACCGCATCGCTCGCGCCGTCGCGATCGAGGCTGGCTACTCGGCCACCGGAGGGCCGCCCAACGCGCGCCGCACGGCGGAGCTCGTGGAGAAGTCCACGTCGCTGGCCGAGAGGGTCGGCCACCCCCAGGCGATCGGCGTGGCCCAGGTTGCCGTGGGGATCACGGCGATCGCGGAGGGGCGGTGGAAGGCGTCCTGGGAGCTCGCTCAAAAGGGCGAGACGATCCTGCGGGAACGATGCACGGGAGTCTCCTGGCAGCTGGACACCACGCACATCTATTCCCTGCGGGACCTCTTCTACATGGGAGAGATCGCCGAGCTCTCTTTCCGCCTGCCGATGCTCCTGCGCGAGGCGAAGGAGCGCGACGACCTGTTCGCGGAGACGAGCCTGCGCAGCCGCCACGGTTACGTCGCGCTTCTCGCGGCCGGCGAGCCCGCGAAGGCGAGGCGGGAGCTGAAGGATTCGATCGCGCGCTGGTCGAGCCGGGGCTTCTACATGCAGCACTACTTCGCGCTCGTCGCCGACGCGGACATCGCCCTCTACGCCCGCGAGCCGGACGCCGCGGGACGGGTCCTCGAGGAGACTTTGCCAGCCCTGAAGGGCTCGCGTCTGATGCGCGTCCATCACCTCCGGGTCGAGTGGCTCCACCTGCGGGCCCGCGCGATGGTAGGGCGGGCCGCGGCGGCCGCGACGAAGGAGGCGGCCGAGCCGCTGCTTCGCGAGGCCGAGAAGATGGCGCGCCGGCTCGGTCGCGAGCGCGTGCACTGGGCCGACGCCCTCGCGGCCCTGATCCGGGCGGGTATCGCGTCCTGCCGCGGAGACCCGCAGGCGGTTGCCCGGTCGCTCGGCTTCGCCGTGAGCGTCTTCGCGTTCGCCGACATGGCCCTCTACGCCGCGGTCGGCCGCCGCCGCCTGGGGGCCCTCTTGGGAGGGGAGAAGGGGCGCCGGCTCGTGGAGTCGGCGGACGCCTGGATGCGCGGCGAGAAGATCCAGGCTCCCGCGAGCTTCGCGGACATGCTCGCGCCGGGGAAATGGGAGTGAGGCGGGCTCGTGCGTAGGCTTCGCGTCGGCGTCGTGGACCTGGTCGCCCGCGGCCCGCGGCGCGCGCTCTACGCCCGCGTGATGAACGCCAACCTCGCGAGCATCATGCCTCAGGCGGTCGCCGCGTGGTGCGAAGCGGAGGGCCACGACGTCGCGTTTCGCAGTTACACGGGCTTCGAGGACCTGCCTTCGGAGCTGCCGGACGGGCTCGACCTCGTCTTCGTCGGAGCGTTCACCGAGGCCGCCCTGCTCGCCTACGCCCTATCCAACTTCCTCCGGTCCCGCGGAGCGATCACGGTCCTCGGAGGCCCTCACGCGCGCTCTTACCCCGAAGACGCGCGGAAGTACTTCGACTACGTCGTCGGCTTCACCGACCGGGCGCTCGTCTCCGAGATCCTCCGGGATTGCCGCGGGCACCGCCCGCTCGGGGTCTCGCTTTCGGCGCGGCGCCAGCCGTCGTCCCTGCCCGGCGTGAGGGAGCGCTGGAAGTTCATCCGGAGCAACCTGCGCAAGGCGTCCTTCTTCCAAATGGTGCCGATGCTGGGAAGCCTCGGCTGCCCGTACACCTGCAGCTTCTGCGTCGATTCCGTGGTGCCGTACCAACCGCTCGACCTCGGCGAGCTCTCTGAGGACCTGCGCTTCCTGGCGCGGACGATGCGGCGGCCGCGAGTGGGTTGGTTCGATCCGAACTTCGGCGTTCGCTTCGACGACTACCTCGACGCGATCGACGCGGCGGTCCCGCCCGGGACGATCCAGTTCCTGGCGGAGAGCAGCCTCTCCCTGCTGTCCGAGCCCCACGTCGAGCGCCTCGCGCGGAGCGGCTTCCAGGCGCTTCTGCCCGGCGTCGAGTCGTGGTACGAGCTCGGGAACAAGTCGAGGACCGGCTCGCTCGTGGGCATGGAGAAGGTCCGGCAGGTCTCCGACCATGTCAACGGAATCCTCCGCCGCATCCCGTACGTTCAGACCAACTTCGTGCTCGGGCTCGACTCCGACTCCGGCCCGGAGCCGTTCGAGCTGACCCGGAGCTTCGTGGACAGGACTCCCGGCGCCTTCCCCGGCTATTCGCTGCTCTCCGCGTTCGGGGAGTCCGCGCCCGTCAACCGGGAGTACCAGCAGGCCAACCGCGTGCTGCCGTTCCCCTTCAGTTTCCTCGACAACCACAGCGCGATGAACATCCGTCCGAAGAACTACGGCTGGTCCGAGTTCTACGACGCGGTCATCCATCTCTCGCGCCACACCTTCTCGGCGCGGGCCATCACACGGCGTTTCCGCGCGGTCCGCGGGGCGCTTCCGCGGTGGATGAACGTCCTCCGGGCAGTCTCCTCGGAGGGGTGGGGCCGGATCGCCCGGTTCCGGGAGATTCGCCGCCGGCTCGATACCGACCCCGAGATGAGGCGGTTTTTCGAGCAGGAGACGACGGAGATTCCGTCCTTTTACGTCGATCGGATCCGCCGCGACCTCGGGCCTTTCTGGGACTGGCTGCCCGCCGGCGCGCTCTCGCACGACCCGAACACCTCGCGGAGGCCCGCGAGGAAAGAAGTCCCCGCGGTCCCCGAGGCGGCGACATGAAAGGAGTCGGCCTCATGAAGCGAACCGTCGTCTGCCTGGCTCTGTCGTTCCTGATGCTTGCCCCGAGCGCTCGGGCGCAGCAGGCGCAGTCTCACGACCTGCGGCAGCCATGCCCGGCTGGCTACATGAAGGGCGGCAAGCAGTGCGACCGGCTCGATCGTCTGACGACCCGCGCGTACCAGGTGGAGATCCCCTCCTGTCCCGCGGGCAGTTGCGTGCTCGAGGCGGGAGCGGCGCGAGTGGACATCACGCCGCCTCCGGGGTTCCCGATGGGAGGAAACGGTTTCCCGGCGCAATTCGGCAGGGGCTACTGGAGCCGCCTCTACGCCCGAGCGTTCTTCTTTCGGGACAGCCGGAAGCAGACGCTGGCGCTCGTTTCGTGCGACCTGGGAGCCATGTCCTCGGGGCTCCAGGCGAGAGTCGCGGAGCTCCTTCAGAAGAGCAAGCGCCCCCTGCACATCACGCGCGACAACCTGGTCCTCTCCGCCACGCACGTCCACCACGGGCCGGGCAACTTCATGTCTTTCAAGCTCTACAACGACATGGGATCGCGGATGAAAGGCTTCGACCGGCAGCTCTTCGAGATGCTGGCAAGCCGGATCAAGACGGCAGTGGAGAAAGCCGAGGCCAACGCCATACCGGCGAAGATCGTCCTGAAAGAGGGCGAGGTCGGCGATCTGCTGCGCAATCGCGCGGTCGAGCCCTTCCTGCTCAACCTGGACCGCGATGCGGTGCTCAAGGATGGCCCCGTGTATCCCTGCAATCCGCCCGGTCCCGGCTGCCCGTGTCCGGCCGGAGACCCTTACCGCAAGGAGTGTCCGCGTTACCGCGCCGTGGATCCCAGGATCTCCGTCCTCGAGATTCGACCGGGGGGCGGAACCGAGGCCTCCGCTTCGCTGGTCTTCCTCTCGGTCCACCCCGAGGCGATGTCGCACGAGACCCAGCTCTACCAGTCCGATTTCACCGGGCTCGCGATGGCTCTCCTCGAGAAGGACCACAACGGCGACGTCGTCGACGGACCCTACGTCTCGGGTTTCTTCAACGGCGCGGAAGGCGACATCTCGGTGCGGTGGGACAAGCAGAACCGCATCGAGGCCGTGCAATTCGCGACGTCTCTTCATCAGACCATCCAGGGGAAATTGAAAGAGACGTTTACGGTCGGCCCCGACGCGGTCATCGGGCTCGCCCGGGCCGAGCTGTCGTCCAACTGCTACTTCGCGCAATACCATTCCCAGCGCGAGCAGTACCTGAAGGGTTGCTACGGCCCCGACGGGCCGTGCATCTCCGGCAGGCCCCTTTACGGCGTGGCGACCCTGGGAGGAGCGGAGGACTCGCGTTCCCCGCTCTTCGAGCTGGGCTGGAACAGCGGTCATCGCGTGCCGCCGCGCGACGAGCAGGGCGTCAAGCAGGGGGCCCTGGAGTCGGACTTCCTCCCGAATCCGTTCAAGAAGAAGGACCTCCTGGACCTGACCAACCTCATCGGCCCCCCCTGCTACTACCCCGAGCGGATTCCCGCGACATTGGCACGAATCCAGAGCTCGACCGGAACGCTCTGGCTCGGCGCCTTTCCAGGGGAGCCGACCCGAACGGTCTGGCGGCGCATCGAGAAGGCTCTCGTGAACCCGCTGCCGGCAAACAACCGGATCCTCCCGGTCGGGATCGCCAACGAGTACATCGGCTACGTTACGACGCGCGAGGAGTTCGCGGCCCAATACTACGAGGGCGCCTCGAACGTCTTCGGTCCAGAGACAGCGGAGCTGCTCGGAAACGTCTTCAAGGACCTCGCGTCAGACCTTCACGATCCCGTGAGCGCGAATCACCGGCGGGTGGATGCGGGCGTCTTCTTCCCGGAGGCCTGGTGCTCGGGGAGCACGTTCGGTCCCGACGGGGATTGGATGCGGGCGGCCCACGGTGACGACGACGAGGCGCTGGAGAACCTGATCGTGGATCCCGACGGCAAGCCCGAGCGGCACTGGCCGCGCTTCCAGTGGCAAGAACGCGGGGAAGGCGACGTCGCGAAGGAGTGGGACAGCGCCAGGTTCGTCGAGATCGTGGACGCCTCGAGCAAGACGCGATTCGAGGACGAGAGGGGAGGCAACATCCTCACGGTCGTCGTCAATCCCTGGGACAAACCCCCGGACCACCTGTGGGAGAGCTACCACCCATTGACCAGCAGTCTGCTCGACATGGTCTCCTGCCTCGTCAAGGTCCGGCCGAGCTACACCGCTGCCTCGCGCAAGTGGCAGGCCGTCTGGATCGGTAATCCCGCCGACCCGAAGTCCTACTACTTCCGCGTGACGCGCAAGGACGGAACCATGACCTGCTCGGAGGCCTTCACCGTCGGGAATGTCATGGCTCGCGACACGCCGGTAGTGAAACCCGCTCCTAGCTGTTCGTAGACCTTCCCGACTCGGTGGTGGCCGTGTCCTTGCGCAGCCGGATGGTCATGGAAGCGGAGCCCATCCGGATGGGATCGCCATCGGCCAGCCGGACCGGTCCCGGGACGCGCTCGCCTCGCAGAAACGTCCCGTTCTTGCTCTGGAGGTCTTCGAGAGTGGCTTCGCCTTCCCGGACCACGATTCGGGCGTGGCGGCGCGAGATGCTCTTCGAGGAGAGCTGGATCGTCGCGCCGCGTCCCCGTCCCAGGATGTTCTCGCCGGGCGCGAGCACGATCTCGCGATCACGGTAGACCAGGCGGAACCCGGAGTCCTCCTCCGAATGCTTCCTCCGCCGCGCCCCGGCGTCTTTCGCGGAGCCCGGGAGCGGTCTCGTCGTCTGCGAAGACGACCTTCCGCGCGAGCGCTTCCCGGCGCCCTTCTCGGGGATCCGAAGCAACTCTTCCAGCGCGAAGGCGACATCGCGGGCCGACTGGAACCTCTCTTCCGGGTTCTTCTCGACGCACCGGCGGACGATCGCTTCCAGCGCGTCCGGGGCGTCCTCCGGAAGAGTGAGCGCGGGCGGGTCCTCGCGGACGATCGCGATCAAGGTCTCGATCGTCGATTCCCCCTGGAACGCCCGGCGCCCCGCGAGCATTTCGTACAGGATCGCGCCGAAGCTGAAGATGTCGGAGCGCGCGTCGGCGCTCTGGCCGCGCACCTGCTCCGGGGACATGTACCCGACCGTGCCGAGGACCGCGCCCGGCTGCGTGACGGTGGCCGCGGTCCGCGATTCCGGGTCCAGCGACTCGATCAACGGGACGGCCGTCTTGGCGAGCCCCAGGTCCACGATCTTGATTCGCCCGTCGCGAGTCACGAACACGTTCTCGGGCTTGAGGTCGCGGTGGACGACCCCCTTCTCGTGGGCGGCCGCGACGCCGTGGGCGATCTGGACCGCGTAGCCGACCGCCTTGCGCCACGGGGTCTCCGTGGTCGCCAGACGCTGGCGAAGCGTCTCGCCGTCCAGCCACTCGAGGACCAGGTAAGGGCGGCGATCGTGGACGCCGACGTCGTGGATCGCGAGGACGTTGGGGTGGTCGATCTGTCCGGCTGCCCGGGCCTCCTGCTCGAACCGCCCCAGCCACTCGGGATCGTCCGCCAGGGAGGCTCCGAGGAGCTTGACGGCGACCGTGCGCCCGATCGAGTTGTCGCGGGCGCGGTAAACCTCGCTCAGACGCCCGGAGGCAACCGACTCCAGCAGCTCGTAGCGTCCGATGACGGTGCCCGGGGGAAGGGGCATGGCGGCCGTTCGTTTCCGGCGGGTTCCGGATCGATCAGCGCTGGTCGATGGGGACGTAGGGTTGGGGATAAGGAGGTCCGGTGTATTCCGCCCGCGGACGGATCAGGCGGTTGTTGGAGTACTGCTCGAGGACGTGCGCCGTCCACCCGGAGATCCGCGAGGCGGCGAAGATCGGCGTGAAGAGGTCCGGCGGAAGGCCGAGCATGAAGTAGACCGAGGCGGAGTAGAAGTCCACGTTCGCGTTGAGGTTCTTCTCCTCGTTCATGATCTTCTCGACCCGCCGCGACATGTCGTACCACCGGGTGTCGCCCGAGGACTCCGCGACGTGCCGCGACATCTCGCGCAGGTGCGTGGCCCGCGGGTCCTCCGTCGTGTAGACGCGGTGGCCGAAGCCCATGATCTTCTGCTTGCGAGCCAGCCGCGCGCGGATCTCGTCGTCCACCCGGTCGAGCGAGCCGATCTCCGCCAGCATCTTCAGGACCGCCTCGTTAGCGCCGCCGTGGAGCGGCCCCTTGAGCGTCGCGATCGCCGAGACGACGGCGGAGTGCATGTCCGCGAGGGTCGCCGCGGTGACCCGGGCCGCGAAGGTCGAGGCGTTCAACTCGTGGTCCGCGTGGAGGACGAGCGCGATGTCGAGGGCGCGCACCGCGGCCGACCCGGCCGTCTCTCCGTTGAGCATCCTCAGGAAGTCGTCGGCGTGGGTCCGCCCGGGGTCGGGCGGCACGACCGCCTGGTTGTTCCGCAAGCGGTGGTAGGCCGCGACGAGGGTCCCGAGCTGCCCGGTCAGCCGGACGGCCTTGCGGCGGTTGGCGTCCTCCGACATCGCGTCCCGGTCCGGGTCGGAGTCCGCGAGGGCCGAGACTGCCGTGCGGAGGGCGTCCATGGGCGCGGACGTCCGCGAAAGCGTCATCAGAAGGGTCAGGATCTCCCTCGGGACGGCGCGCTCCCGCCCGATCGCGGCACGCGTCACCTCCAGCTCCTCCCGCGAGGGGAGGCGGCCCGCCCAGAGCAGGTGGCAGACTTCCTCGAAGCTCGAGTGCGCCGCCAGGTCGTGGATGTCGATGCCGCGGTACGAAAGGATGCCCCGCGCGCCGTCGATGTAGCAGATCGAGGAGTCCGCTGCGACGACGTCTTCGAGGCCCCGGACCTCGACCATGCGGCCGGTCAGCTTTCGCTTTCGATCGCCCGGGGGATCACGGCGTCGAGCCCGGGGAACTTCCCAAGCCAGGCCCGGCGCTCGAGGCGGAGCTTGTTGACCAGCTCGGCGTACTTCTCCGGCGTGTAGTACCGCCGCGGCGTGTACTTCGCGAGGTCGAGCCCGGGGACCTCGGCCGGCACCTCGTAGCCCCAGTCGGGGTCCTTCTCCCACGCCAAGCCTTCCTTGGCGATCTGCTTCATCAGCTCGGTGGAGACCCGGATCGTGACCTTCTCGCCGGGGAAGCCGTCTCCGGCCCCGACGGAGCCGGTGTTTAAGATGTAGGCCTGCATGTCCGGGTTCTCCCGGAGGATCTCGAGCACCCGGTTGCCCTCCTCGGACTCGGGCCCCACGATGAACGGGTTCGTTCCGACCTCGCGCTTGGCCTGCCCGGCCTTCGTCGGGTCGCCGGCCGACGTCTCGATGGACTCGCCCAGCATGAAGTAGGCGGCGGCCTGCTCGGCCGTCAGGCGCGCGCAGACCGGCACCACGTCGTTTCGCCGGGTGATGAAGACGATCTTGTTGGCCTTGGGCAGGTCGATGCCCTCGCCCGTCCCGCGGATGAACCGCCGAAGCACGACGCCGCGGCCGTTGGAGGTGATGGACGTGTCGAGGAAGTCCACGTGCCCCGCGTCGTCCACCTTGATGTTCTCGTACGTCGCGGTCGCGTGGGTCGCGGCGCCCCAGAGGACCGTCTGGGAGGGCTCGAGCCCCTCGGTCTTGATGTAGAAGCCGTCCTCCGTGCCGAAGGCTTCCCCATCGTGGGTCAGCAACACGACGTCGTCCTGCTTGATGATCGCTCGCTCGGGCTCCTGGAGGCCGTGGTCGTGGAGGGTCAGGGTCGTCTTGCCGGTCCCGGAGAGCCCGAAGAGCAGGAAGCCCACGTCGCGGAGCTTCCCGTCGGGACCGAACACCCGCAGGATCTTCGAGCCGGCGTGGAGGCCCAGGCCGCCGCGCCGCTTGATCCAGTACATCGCCTGCCGGAGCATCGACTTCTTGGCCTCGCCGGGGTAGTCGCTGCCCAGGATGTAGGTGTAGCCCTCGGTCACGTCGCAGAAAATCAGCCGCTCCGGCCACTCCGGCACATAGACGGAGACGAAGTCCGGCTCGTGGGAGGAGTCGGACGGGAAGAGCATGTTGTGCCACATGAAGGCGATCCGGGCGTACTCCTTCGGAACGTAGAGCCGGCAGCGCAGCGTTGCCTCGGGCGAGTCGCCCATCCTCCGGTCCACCTGGACGAGGTCCATGTCGGCCAGCGCCTCCTGGACCTTCCGGACCGTCTCCTGCGCCTTCTCCTGGTCGATCGGCTGCTGCATGACGCCGACTTTGACGTCCGAAACGATGTAGGTGTTCTTGGCAGACCGGCTCTTGACCCGCGTCGAGTACACGGGCGAGCCGTACTCGGTCGTCTTTTCGCCGGCGCGGGCGAGCTCGCGAAGGCGCTCGCCGGAAAGGTCCTTGAGGATGGATCTCGCTCGGACGGTCCGGGGCGAGAAGACGTCGACCGTGCTCATCCGGGTCCCTCCTTTTCGGGGCCTGAGTAAGGTACATCAGGCCGGCACCCTTCCCGGGCTTCCCGGCCGCGAGAATGCACAGAAAATTGTGCATCCGCGCGGAATTTTCTGCATTTTCATCAAGAAATCGATTGAATTCCTGCAAAACGACACTAGAATCACGCCGAAAGTGCAAAAAAAGGAGAGCAGAATGGCAAAGGCGAAGATTCTCAAGTTCGACGCCTCCGGCCCGGGCCTGTCCAAGCCGGAGATCCTGAAGGTCTGCGGGACGGAGAACGTGCGGTTCATGCGGCTGCAGTTCACCGACATCCTCGGCGTCATCAAGAACGTCGAGATCCCGCGCTCGCAGTTCGAGAAGGCCCTCGACGGCGAGATCCAGTTCGACGGCTCCTCGATCGAGGGCTTCACCCGGATCGAGGAATCCGACATGAACCTGGTGCCGGACCTGAACTCCTTCGCGATCTACCCGTGGGCCCACAACGGCGGCGAGAAGGTCGGCCGTCTGATCTGCGACGTTTACAACCCCGACGGAACGCCGTTCCCAGGCTGCCCCCGCATGACGCTGAAGAAGCAGATGGACAAGGCGGCCGCCTTGAGCTACGTCCTCGTGACGGGGCCCGAGGCCGAGTTCTTCCTCTTCCGCCGCGATGCCAACGGCGACCCGATCGTGGACACCCACGATCAGGGGGCCTACTTCGACCTGACGCCGGTGGACCGCGGAGAGGAAGCGCGGCGCGACATCGTCCTGGCGCTCGAGCAGATGGGCTTCGAGGTCGAGGCCGCGCATCACGAGGTCGCGCCGGGGCAGCACGAGATCGACTTCAAGTACGCCGACGCCGTCACGACGGCCGACCGAGTCACGACGTTCCGCTTCATCGTCAAGAAGGTCGCGATGGACCACGGGCTCCACGCGACCTTCATGCCCAAGCCGATCTTCGGGGTCAACGGCTCGGGAATGCACACCCACCAGTCCTTCCTCGACTCCAAGGGGAACAACGTCTTCTACGACTCGAAGGCCAAATACCAGCTCTCGAAGACCGCTCTCCATTACACGGGCGGGATCCTGCGCCACGCCAAGGCGTTCGTCGCGGTGACGAACCCGCTGGTGAACTCCTACAAGCGCCTGGTCCCGGGCTACGAGGCGCCGGTCAACGTCGCCTGGTCCATGCGCAACCGCTCGCCGCTCGTCCGCGTTCCGGCCCGCCGCGGCATGGGGACGCGCATCGAGGTCCGGATGCCGGACCCGTCCTGCAACCCGTACCTCGCGTTCGGCGTGATGCTTGCTTCGGGTCTGGACGGGCTGAAGAACAAGATGGATCCGGGCGAGCCCGTGGACCGCAACGTCTTCAAGATGAGCGAGCGCGAGAAGCGGCGGCTGAAGATCGACCAGCTGCCGGCCAACCTCTCCGAGGCGCTCGACAACCTCGAGCGCGACGAGGTCGTGACCGATGCGCTCGGCGAACACATCCTCCAGCACTTCCTCGAGGCCAAGCGCGGCGAGTGGGCGGAGTACATCTCCAAAGTCCAGCCCTGGGAGGTGGACAAGTACCTGGATACCTACTGATCCGGGTCTTTCGCTGATTTTTGTTAGGCCAGAGTCATATCTGGCCTAATTTATTATGGCTACGTACGGGTTTCGCGAGAGGGCCCGGCAGGGGCCGCCGCTCCTGCTCGACTCGGCGATGGGGACCGAGCTCGAGCGGCGGGGAGCCCGCGCCGAGCTGCCCCTCTGGAGCGCGCGGGCCCTGATCGAAAACCCGGAGCTCGTGCTGGCGATCCACCGGGACGAGGTCGCCGCCGGCGCGGACATCCTCACCGCGAACACGTTCCGCACGCACCGCCGGACGCTCGCGAGGGAGAACCTCGGCGACCGGTCGGCCGAGCTGACACGGACGGCCGTGCTGCTCGCTCGCGAGGCGGCCCGCTCCGCCTCCCGGCCGGTCTGGGTGGCCGGATCGCTTTCGCCGCTGGAGGACTGCTACCGGCCGGACCTGCGCCCGCCGGGCGAGGCGCTGGAACGGGAGCACGCGGTCCAGGCGGAGGCGCTCGCTTCCTCGGGCGTGGACCTGATCCTGATCGAGACGCAGAACTCCGTTCGGGAGCTCGCCACCGCGGCCCGCTGGGCCCGGGACACCGGCTTGCCGGTCGTGGCCTCGATGATCACGGACGGGAAGGGGCGTCTGCTGTCCGGCCAGCCGATCGAGGTGGCGGTCGCCGCGGTCGAGTCCCTCCGCCTCGACGCCCTCTCGATCAACTGCGTTGCGACACGAGACCTCGCCGGCGACCTCGCCCGTCTCGCCAGGGCCGCCCCGGGCGTCCCCCTCGCGGCCTACGGCAACCTCGGCCCTCCCTCCGGCGAGGGTGGCACGGTCTTCACGAAGTTCGTCGAGCCCGAGGAGTACGCCTCGCTCGCCGAGGAGTGGATCGCGCTCGGCGCGCGCATGGTCGGCGGCTGCTGCGGGACGACGAGCGCCCACACGGCTGCGCTTCGGCGGAGGATCGATTCCGGCGGTCCTACTTCCTGACGAAGCTCTTGTGGAGCAGCCGTCCGGATTCGGCGGATGCGTCGCCGGACTCGGTGTACTCGTAGACAACGGTCTTGCCCGTTTCGCGGGTCGTCTTCCGAACCGAGGCCGTGACGTTCTCGCTCTTCGGCTCCGCCCGCGAGACGGCGGTCAGGAACTCCAGGGCCGCCTCCTTCGAAGGAGGCTCGGGTGACGCCCTCTTCGGGTCTCGGGCGAGCAGGGCCTCGCGGGCATAGGACTCGACGAGCTTGCGGGCGAGCTTGCGGAAGAGCTCGGGCGATCCGTACACGTCCGCGGCGACGATCTCCCCGTTGATCGCGACGGCGAGGCCGACGGCGTCTCTGGCCGCCTCGAGGCGGGGGAGCAGCGAGCCGACGTAGTCGGCCGTCCGGGCCTGGATCTCGCGGTTCGAGACGATCGCGCTGTAGCTGCCGGTGGAAGACATCGTCCGCCCTGGGACGCCTCCCTCCCGCCCTGGGACGCCTCCCTCCACGGTGACGACGGCAGCCGCCTTGGCGTCGTGTGCCGCCACGTCCGCCCAGACCGCGGTCTGGTTCTTCTCTCCCTGGATGCTCGCCTTCGCCTTCGGGCTCCCCACGACGGCGGCGCTGCCGTCGAATGCGGCGTTTCCCGTCCACCGCCCGTGCTCGACGCAGAACGCGCTGATCGGCTGCGGCATCGACCTCGGTGCGATCGCCACGTCCACCCCGATCGTGCGGTCCTGCCTCCCGCCGATGACGACGTCGCCCGCCTGGAGGAAGAGCCACTGGTCCGACCGGTTCTCGACCTCGAGCTCGTTGACGGACGCGCCTCCCGAAGAGCTCCGTTCTCGGACGAGCACCGTGCGGGCTTTCATCCCCTCGGCCAATGTGACGTACCGGCGGTCGTCCCTCGGCCGGTCGAACACCGTGTAAATCGCAAGGTTCTGGTTCGGGAACGGACCCTCGATCCGGAGCTTCTCCGGCGCCGCACGGGCGGGGCCTTCCGGAACGGCGAGCAGCGCGGCCAGGGCAACCAGCGCGAGACCGATCGGCGGGCGTGTTAGCGAAGGATTCATGGAACCTCCGCAGGGTCCGGACACCGCCGGCCGACGGAAGTTCCCTACGCGATGAACATGGCGTCGCCGTAGCTGTAGAAGAGGTATCCCTCGCGGATCGCTTCCTCGTAGGCGGAGAGGACGTTCTCCCTGCCGGCGAACGCGCAGACGAGCATGAGAAGGGTCGAATGGGGGAGATGGAAGTTCGTCAGCAGGGCATCCACGGCCTGGAACTCGAAGCCCGGAGTGATGAAGAGATCGGCTGAAAAATGCCGGGCGACTCCGAGATCGAGACCTCCGGGCAGACGCGCGGCCGCCTCGAGCGAACGCGTCACCGTCGTGCCGACGGCGACGACACGCCGCTCTTCCTTCCGGGCATGGGCGACCTCCTGCGCCGTTGCGGTGGGGATCTCGACCTCTTCCGGGTCCAGGCTGTGGTTTTCGGTCTCTTCGACCGTCACCGGCTTGAAGGTGCCGGCGCCGATCGAGAGGGTCAGGTCGGCGATCCCGACGCCGCGTCCGCGGATCCGCTCCAGGACCTCGGACGTAAAGTGCAGGCCGGCTGTCGGCGCGGCGACGGCCCGAGTCTCCCGGGCAAAGACGGTCTGGTAGGCCACGCGGTCCTCGGGGCGGTCGGCGGCCCCGGCCTCTCGCCGGATGTAGGGCGGAAGCGGAACGCTGCCGATCTCCTCGAGGAGGGCGTCGTCGATGTCCCGGTCGAAGCGAACCTGCCGGCGGCCGTTTTCACCGACCGATTCGACGATGGCAGTCAGTCGGCTGGCGAACCGGATCTCGTTCTGCGGCTTCGCCCGGCGCCCCGGCCTCGCCAGGGCGGCCCAGCGACGAGGATCGCCGCCGATCGGCTGCAGCAGGAAGATCTCGACCAGCCGGCCGGCGGCGTCGAGGCCCCAGAGGCGCGCGTGGCGGACGCGGACGTCGTTGCGCACCATCAGGTCTCCTCGACAGAGCAGCTCCGGGAACTGGGCGAACCACCGGTGCTCGACGGCGCCGGTCCTCCGGTCGAGAAGGAGCAGGCGGCTCGATCCCCGCGGCCGCGCCGTCTGCGCGATCCGATCCGCCGGAAGAAAGTAGTCGAACAGCTCGACCTTCAAGACGCCGAGAATGACATAAGAGGTAATCTGCCTCGATGTCCTCCGACTACCTCGAGGGCCGCGGCCGTGTCCGCGTGGACGCCGCGGGAATCGCGATCGAGGGAGTCTCGGTCGCCGGCCGGGAGTCGTTCTACAAGGTCCCCTCCTTCCATGTCCTCCTGGAGTTCGGCCGCGCTCCTGAAGACACCGTTTCCTACTCGACGGTCTGCCTCACGCACGGCCACCTCGACCACGCCGCCGGCCTCGCCCACCACGCCTCGCGCCGGCGGCTCGACGGAATGCCCGCCGCACGCGTCTTCGCACCCGAGGAAGCGGTCCCGGACCTGGAAGGGTGGCTGGCCTTCTCCCAGAGGCTCGAGAACGTGGACTACCGGCTGCACCTGACTCCGGCGTCGCCCGGCGCGACCTTCCGGATGCGAAACGACCTGGAGCTGAAGGTCCTGCCGGGGAGCCACCGCGTTCCCACGGTCGGCTACCTCTTCTCCGAGATCAAGCACAAGCTCAAGGACGAGTTCCTCGACCTGACCGGGGACAGGATCGCTGCGCTGCGCGCCGGGGGCACCGAAGTCACGCGACGGGAGGAGATCCCTCTCCTCGCCTACACCGGCGATTGCGGCCCGGGGATCTTCGACGCCGCTCCGGAGCTCTTCATGGCCCGGGTCCTTCTGATCGAGTGCTCCTTCGTCCTTCCCGAGGACCGCGACCGCGCCCGGACCTACGCCCACCTTCACCTCCAGGACTTCCTCGACCGCGCCGCGGATTTCCGAAACGAGGCGATCGTCCTGACCCACTTCTCCCAGCGCTACGGAGTCGAAGAGATCCGCCAAACGCTTGACGCGGTTTCTGAGGTATTCGCTAGACGGATAGTCCCATTTCTCCCTTAGTCAGCGGAGAGAGGGATGCCAAAATGATGCATCCGCATCTGACAGACACGCGTCGAGCACCACTAGTCTCACCAGAACTCAGTTGCTATCTCGAGGAGGTGCTCGATGAAGCGGGGTTTCTTTTTGGTCGTCACGGTTGTTGCTTTCATTGTAATGAGCTATCCAAGTGTGGCCTTCCCGGATCAACTCGACAGCGCAGCGGCTGGAGGATGGGTTACCTACTACGACGAGAACTGGAATCTGGTTGGCGAGTGGTATAAGCCGTGTCAGGGCCAAGCATCGCGATGGGGCGTTGTCGGAGTCTACGCCTCTATCGATGAGTACTACAGCTGCGAAGGAGGACCGGAACCGCCGTCGTGCACTCCTTGGATCGTCTACGATGCCCCCTCCGGAAACCTGCCGAATCCATCGTTGGCCTGTTATCAATAGTCTCCGCCGACTATGCCGAAAAGTCTTTATTCTGGCGATGGCGATCGCCTGCCTTTCGGATGACTCCGCAGGCCAGAGAACGTCTCCCGTTCAGGAGAAGGTGACGGTCGAACGAGTTGTAATAACAGGTCATGTCATTGACAGATTTGCGAAACCGATTCATGGGCTGACCGTTGATGATTTTGTTCTCCTGGTCGACGGGATTCCGACCCCAATCGAGTCCGTCGATTGGATTGAGACCGTCCAGTTCTTGGAGACGCGAACGCCGGTCGTTGGAGCTGATAGATCCGGTTCTGCTTCGACAGAACTCGGATTACCCGGTAGTCCGAGGCTAACGGTCCTACTCTTTCAGTGGGAGATCTCCGGTCAAAAAGACACCGGCTTCGTCAGAATGATGCGCCAAGCTAAGTCCCTGATCGAAAGCTCCGGTCCGGATGATTTGTTCGCCGTCCTGGGCTTTGGCTCCAGCCTTCGGCTGCTTCAGGACTTTACGAACAGCCATGAAACCATTGAACGCGCGATTCTCAACGTCCGAAGCCTTGGTTGGAAGAGCCCGGTTCCAGAATCAGGACGACCAGCTCTTACAACGGGAATCACCGACTGCGGGCGCACGGATTCGATCGAGGCTGGTCTGACTTGTATCGGCAAGGGACTTGATCGCCTGCCTGGACCAAAGTCCCTTCTCTTCTTTGGCTGGAGTGCTGCCACGAATGAACACACTTGGCGCGCGCGGGCTCCTTCGGTGATCGAGTCGGTGACGAAGGCTGAAACGTCTGTCTTCGTCCTTGATGTCAGTGATGGCAGGCGCTACGGTAAGCGGCTGCTCCTAGAGAGCCTCAAGACACTCGCTTTTGAAACAGGAGGCCTCTATCAGACTACGTACGATTTCCCGGACCTGGCCCGGAATCGAGTCCAGCGGACCCTCGACGGCTACTACGAATTGACCTTCCGGAACCAGCCAACGAGCCGAGGATGGCATCGCGTTGACGTTGAGCTGGCACGGCGGCTCGGAACCGCGCTCTTTCGGCGGTGGTTTCAGGACTGAGGGTCTCGCGGCAGGAGGTTCTCGGGCTTCCCGATGCGGAGGATCCGGCCCTCCAGGACGTAGCCCAGACCGTTCATTCGCAGGATCACGTCCAGGGCCTGGTCCCAGGGAACGTCGTGCAGGGAGACCGTGACGGAGCCGCGGACGTCCGGATCGACGGCGATGTTGACCTTCGTCAGCTCGGCGAACGTCCGCAGGACGTCTTTCAAGTCGGCGTCTTTCAGGTCGAGCGAGATTGGCTCGCCGGAGTACGGCGATTGGGAATCCGCCGGCTTCGCAGGCGCGGCCTTCGTTTTCGCCGGCCGCTTGCGGGGGGACTCCGCCGCCGAAGAAGACGCAACGAACACGCAAAGAAGAAGCGCTGCCAGGAAGCCCTCGAACCGCCTTCTCATGCGGAAAGGATAAACCTCGGCAGGAGAGAATGCCGGTCGTGCGACCTCTCTCGCCGGCCAGGGTCCTGCCGTGGGTTCTCGTCGCCGCCCTGGGCGCGGCGACGCTGTTTCTCTTGTCGCGGGCGTTCCTTCCCTGGGGCGAGAGCCGAAGTGTGTCGGCGGCGCCGGTCGTCGCGGCGGTCCGGCACATCGCGCAGTTCTCGACCGTGGAGATCCAGGTCTCCGACGTCGTCCGCTACGAGGAAGCGAAACACTTCCTGGTCTTCGACTTTCCCAAGAGCGCCACGCTTCGGCTGAGAGGCCGCGTGCTGGGAGGCTTCGACCTGGAGAACCGGGCATTCAAAGTCCTTCCCGACGCCGACCATCGCATCGTCCGGGTGAAGCTCCCTCAGCCGCGGATCCTCGCCGTGGATCCGCGCTTCGAGTGGTTCGACGAGAAGAGCGGCTGGATCAACCCGATCACACCGGCCGACCGCACCCGCTGGATGCTCTGGGCGCGGGGCGAACTCGCTCGCGCGGCGAAGCAGTCCGGGATCGAGCAGAAAGCGCAGGATCACGCCCGGGAGCTCATCACCTCGGCGGCCGACGGCTTCGGGTGGAAAGCGGACATTGCTTTTGAAAGAACCGTAGCGGCAGTTTCTTCGGAGTGAGCGCCACCGGGCGGGAGGGGCAAGCCCCTCCCCTACGGCACGACAAGAGCTTTTTTTCAGCGTCCCGGTTCGACTCGCTCGGCGTCCGCCTGGCGCTCTTTCATGGCCCAGAGCCCGAGGTGGCTGCGCCAGGCGGAGGCGGAGGCGGGGGAGAGCACGAACTCGTGGTCCGGGCCGTCGGAGCGCGAGATCCGCAGGACCTCCAGGCCGGTCAGGAGGCGCCCGGAGGCGAGCTTGACGCCCGTCACGATCTTCTGGATGTCCGAGGTCGGAAGCTGCACGGTTTCCCCGAAGAGACCCGAGAACTGCAGCTCTTCGTCCTTCAAACCGAGCACGCCCGGCACGCGGCGATAGCGCCCGGCCACCAGATCGGCCCGCGTCAGGAGCTTGTAGGTCTCGCCTTCGCGCCCGATGGTGGCGCCCGCCAGCCGGTCCTGCGCGCTCTTCAACAGGTAGCGCGGGACGAGCACCAGCGCCAGGACTGCCGCGACGGCAACCGCGAGGCCCCACAAGAGCAGCGTCAATGCAGGAACTTCTTCCGGTTCCGGATGTAATCGGTAAACAGGAACTCGGCAAGATTGTACGGCGAGGCGTAGTACGCGCGCCCGCGGTTGATCTTGGTCAGCTTGTCCACGAAGTCCACGAGGTAGCTGTCGGTGGCGATCATGAAAGTCGTGATCGTGATCCCGTCGCGCCGGCAGGCGTCGGCTTCTTCCAGCGTCCGGTTGACGATCTTGAGATCCAGCCCGAAGGGGTTCTTGTAGAGGCGCCCGTGGTCCCAGATCGCCGAGGGCTTTCCGTCGGTGATGAGGAAGACCTGCTTGTTGGGATTCTTCTTGTGCTGGAGGATCTTCCTGGCGAGCGCCAGCCCGGCCTTCGTGTTGGTGTGGAAGGGGCCGACCTGGGTCTTCGAGATCTCGGAAATCGGGACCCGCTTCGCGTCGTCGCCGAAGAGCAGCACCTCGATCGAGTCCTTCGGATACTTGGACTGGATGAGCTCGACTAAGGCCAGCGCGACCTTCTTGGCCGGGGTGAATCGGTCCTCGCCGTAGAGGATCATCGAGTGGGAGATGTCGATGGCGAGGACGGTCGCGCAGGAGGTCAGGTGCTCCTCCTCGTGGACCTCGAAGTCCTCGGGCTGGAGCGAGATCTCTTCGACGTCGCGGCGGACGGCGTTGCCGATCGTGCGCACGCCGTCGATGGCCGTGGGGTTGTCGCCGAACTCGTAGGGGCGCGTCTCGGGAAGGAGCTCGCCTCCGGAGCCGGCCCGGGGGATCGCGTGGTAGCCGGCGCCCGACTTGGACAACGAGCTGAAGATCTCCTCCAGCGCGGAGCGGCGGATCTGCCTCTCGCCGGCGGCCGTCAGCGAGAGCTGGCCGTTCCTTTCTTCCACGACCTCGTTTATCTGGAGGGCCTTCGCGAACTCTTCGAGGTCGATCGAGGGGTCGATGATGCCGCGCTCTTGCAGGTACTTCATCCACTTGAGCGCTTCCTCGACATCGCCCCCGGTCTGGAGGACGAGTTGGAGGAAGAGCTTCACGAGCTCCTGGTAGGTCAGGAGAGCGCGGAGGAGATCGACCGGGTAATCGGAGTAGCGGTACCGCACCGGGGCCAATTCTACGGCTTCAAGGCTCCTCGCCACGCGCGCGCGGCCTCGAGCACGAGCGTGCGGTCGCTCATGGTGAAGAAGGAGTAGCCCAGCTCCCGCAGCGAGGGGATCTGGTCGGCCCGACCGAGCATGATTCCGGCCGCCTTGCCGGAGGTCTTCGCCTGGCCGGCGATCCGCGCGAGCGCGTCGCGGTAGCTCGGGTGCGTGTACTGCCCCGGCACGCCGAGCGCCTGCGTCAGGTCGTTGGGGCCGACGTAAAGGACGTCGAGCCCGGGCTCCGAGGAGATCTGCGACAGCTCCGCCAGGGCGCCACCGGTTTCGATCTGGACCACGATCGTGGTCGCCTCGTTGGCCTCCCGGACCACGCGATCCAGCGGGATCGTCGCGTAGCGGTTCGCGCGTGCGCCTCCGAGGCCCCGTTTCCCGGCCGGCGGGTACTTCGCCATCTCGATCGCGCTCCGGACCGTCGCGCAGCTGTCGCCGCGCGGGAACAGGATCCCTGCCGCGCCGGCGTCGAGGCTTCGTCCGACTTCGGCGGCCGTACAGGAGGGGACTCGGACGACCGACGGCAGTCCGGCGCCGTCGGCGGCGATGACCATGGCGGCGATGGACTCGATGTTGAAGAACCCGTGCTCGGAATCCAGGACGACGAAATCGAACTCGGCGATGGAAAGAAGCTCTGCGATGCCGGCCGTCGGCCAGGTCAGGAAGCATCCCAGCAGCGGCTCGCGCCGCAGCACCCGCTCCCGGAACGACCGGAGGACGTCCGTTCCTTCTCTCAGACGTTTCTCAGTTGGTGGTTCTCGATCGCACCAGGTTGAACTTCAGCATCTCGGTGTACGAGACCTTCGAGTCGAGGTCCTCGCGGGCGATCTTCAAGTGCTGGGTCAGGCCTTCGAGGACCAGCTCCATTCCGACGGCGCGCTCCTCGGGGGCCGCCGGGGCGAAGTGCTCCTCCACCGCCTTGCGGAGACCGGGGACGGACTCCAGCGCCGCCAGGTGCTCCTGGAAGGGAGTGTCATCGGAGAGCGTGATCTTGTTGCCGGCGGCGAACCATTCGACGATCGGCTCGTAGAGCGGATGGATCTTTTCCGGCGCCGGGTTGTTGCGAAGACGCCGGGCGGGCCCCGCCTCGTCGGAGTCCTCGGGGTCCTCGCGCCGGCGCTGCGTTGGGCGGCCGGAGTCGGGCGCCGGGAAGCGGCCGTCGAAAAGCTTCTTGACCGCCGTTCCGATCAGGCGCTTGGCCACGACCTCGGCCCCCTGCTGCTCGCCCTCGTAGACCATCTCGACTTTCCCCGTGATCGCCGGCAGGCACGCGGGCAGGTCGCAGAGGCGCGGCGCAACGGTCTTTTCGCGATGGCGCAGGCCGCGCCGCTCGAGATTGGAGACGAGGATCTCGACCGCCGAGATCGGCATCCGCGCCGAGACCCCGGAGGACTGGTCCACGAACTCGCTGCCGCGGGCGGCGAAGGCGATTTCCTCGACGAGCTCTCGGAAGAAGTCGGGCAGCTCGACCCGTGGATCTCCCTCGGCTCGCTCGACCCATGCTTCCTGAGCTGTGATCTTGGCCGCCGTCTTCACGTCGTCGGGGTAGTGGGTCAGGATCTGGGAAGAGATGCGGTCCTTCAGCGGCGTGATGATGTTGCCGCGGTTGGTGTAGTCCTCCGGGTTGGCCGAGAAGACGAGCAGGATGTCGAGCGGGATCCGGACGGGAAAGCCGCGGATCTGCAGGTCGCGCTCCTCGAGGATGTTCAGCAGGCCCACCTGGATCCGGGGTTGTAAGTCCGGCAGCTCGTTGATCGCGAAGATGCCGCGGTTGGTCCGCGGCACGATGCCGAAGTGGATGACCTCTTCGTCCGAGTAGGAGCGCTTTTCCGTGGCCGCCTTGATGGGGTCCACGTCCCCGATGAGATCCGCGATGGTGACGTCGGGGGTGGCGAGCTTCTCCCGGTAGCGCTCCTCGCGCGGGATCCAGTCGATCGGCGCCGCGTCCCCCTTCTCGGCGAGGACACGGCGGCCGTACTTGGTGATCGGGGCAAAGGGGTCCTCGTTTAACTCGCTGCCGGCGATTGCCGGGATCTCCAAATCCAGCAGGTTGACGAGCATGCGAAGGAGCCGGGTCTTCGCCTGGCCGCGCAGCCCCAGGAGCAGGAAGTCGTGGCGCGAGAGGATCGCGTTGTGGAGCGAGGGCAGGACGGTCCGCTCGTAGCCGTGGATCCCCGCGAAGGGGTTCTCCCCGCGGGCGAGTGCCCGCCGGAGGTTCTCGCGAAGCTCCTCCTTGACGCCGCGCGGACGGTAACCGCTGGCCTTCAGCTCGCCGACTGTCGCCGCCCTGGCCATCTCCGGTGGGTCCTCCCTGTGAGCCGCCTTACAGACTACCTGTCCGCGTTTCGAGACGTTCAACCCGGCTTGATCGCCGGGATCTTCTCGCCGGGCGCGAAGAGCGCCGACGCCGGCCGTCCCCCCATTTCCGAGGCGACCCCGGCCAGTTCTTCCATCTTATCCCGCTGGAATCCGACGACCGCCTCGCGGACGCGGCCGTCGGCGTCGACGAGGAAGAAGGTCGGGACGCTGTCGAGACCGAGTGTCTCCGAGGCGCTCCAGGGCTCGGGATCGTAGAGAGTCGTGATCGCGACGTTCAATTCCTCGGCGAAGCGGGCAGCGTCGTCCGGGCTGTCCTGAGAGACAGCGACGACGGAAAGCGGCCCGCCCTGCGCGCGCCGGCGGATCCGGTCGAGAAACGGCCAGGCGAACTCGCAGGTCGGGCAGGTCGTCTTGAAGAACCCGTACAGGGCGGGGTTGGCGGGAGCGGCGGCCTCCCGCCCTTCTTCGTCCCGGAGAGTGATGTGTGGGAAACGATTTCCGGGAGCGGGAAGAGCCACTGCCCGATTATATTCTCCGCGCGTTCCGTGATCAGCCGAAGGCACTTCCTCCGCGGCGCCGCCATCGCGGCGGCTTCGGCCGCCTCGGGCGCCTGCGCGCGCCCCGCACCGGCGGGCAAGCGCAAGACTCTCCGCATCGCGCAGTGGGCCCATTACGTGCCCCGCTACGACCAGTGGTTCGACAAGGTCTTCACGAAGGAGTGGGGCGAGAAGAACCGGACCGACGTGATCGTGGACCACATCGCCGCGACCGAAGTCCCGGCGCGCGCGGCGGCCGAGGCGGCGTCCGGCAAGGGGCACGACCTCTTCCATTTCCTCTCTCCGCCCGCCGCCTACGAGCGCAACGTCCTCGACCACGCCGACGTCGTGCGCGAGGTCGAGCGCCGGCACGGCGAGATGGTGCCGCTCGCGCGCCGGTCCACCTTCAACCCGAAAACGGGAAAGTTCTTCGCCTTCTCCGATTCCTTCGCTCCCGACCCGGGCAACTACCGGATCGACCTCTGGGCCGACGCCGGGTATCCGAAGGGACCGGACACCTGGGAGGACCTCCGGCTGGGCGGCGCTAAGATCCGGAAGAGGTCCGGCCACCCCGTCGGGATCGGGTTCTCGCAGGAGATGGACTCGAACATGGCGCTCCGCGCGCTGCTCTGGTCCTTCGGCGGCGCGGAACAGGACGAGCAGGGGCGGCCCGCTCTCGATTCCAAAGCGGCAATCGAGGCCCTGAAGTTCGCGCGGGCCCTCTGGCGCGAGGCGGAAACGGCCGAGGTCTTCACCTGGGACCCCTCCTCCAACAACCGCGCGATGATCTCCGGGCGCTCTTCCTTCGTCCAGAACGCGATCTCGGTGACGCGCTCCGCCGAGAAGGACAACCCCGAGACGGCAGCGAAGATCGGTCTGACTCCCGCCCTGGCGGGGCCGGTCCGCCGGATCGCGGCGGAGCACCTCATGAGCTGCTACGGGGTGTGGAAGTTCGCCGAGAACCCGGAGGGAGCGAAGCAGTTCCTGGTGGACTTCATCGACGCCTTCCCGGCGGTCTTCCGCGAGAGCGCCTTCTACAACCTGCCGTGCTTCCCCTCGACCGTCCCGGACGCGGCGCGTCAGCTCGCCGAGGACCCGGCAGCGCCCCCGGGGAAGTACGCGGTCCTCTCGACGGCGCTCGATTGGTCCACCAACGTCGGTTACCCCGGCTACGCCACGGCGGCGATCGACGAGGTCTTCAACACGTTCGTCATCCCGACGATGTTCGCCCGCGTGGCCCGGGACGAGACGACCCCCGAGGCGGCGGTGAAGGCCGCCCACGCCGAGATCGCCCGGATTTTCGGCAAGTGGACCCAGGCCAGTTGACTTAGAGCGTTGCGAGGAGACGGCGAAGGGCTTCTTCCTTGCGGCTCTGCTGCTGCTGGCGGTCGTGGAGGACCGGAGGGGCGGCGCGGTCGTGGCACTCCGAGGGGACCAGGCGGCATCGCTCGCAGGTCAGGTTGACGTCGGAGCGCGGCACGGCGGGGTCGTCCCAGAAGCGGATCTTCTCGCGAAGCGCGTCGTCCAGGAGGAAGCCGAGCGAGACGCTGGAGCTCGCGCCGTCGGTCAAGGCGAGCGGGCGGGCCATCGCGATAACGAAGAATTCGGCCCCCGTGTCGAGAAAGCGGGACCGCTGGGCCATGACGGCGGGGCCGCCGCGCCGCTTGCCGCGCCGGGACATGTCGTGGAGCAGGCGCAGGACCGGCCAGCGCCGGCAGTACGTCTCGGCCGAGCCGACGCCGTGCGGAACCGGAACCCGCGAAAGGTTGAAGACCTTGGTCAGCGCCGGCCCGCCGGTCCGCGGCGACTGGGAAAACCGCATGAAGAAAATCTCCCGCAGCCCGAAGAATCGCGGCACGAGCTGCGTCAGCCGGTAGAAGAACGTCTCGGGCGTCGCGTCGTAGCGCCGCATCCCGTCGGCCAGCGCCGCGCCGTCCCACTTTGGCCGAGCGAAGAACCGGGCGAGGTCTTCGCGAAGGACGTCCCGTCCGATCAGGAGCGCCCCGGCGAAGTAGGAGGCCTTGAAGTTGTTCAGGACCTGCTCGAAGGACTCGACCTTGATCCAGGTCGAGGTTGCCGGCCGTTCCTTCAGGCCGAGCACCCGGTAGCCGATCTCGCGGGCCGCGACGAACGCCTTCTGGGAGGGCATCAGGCGGCCGTTGACGAGCAGGCGCGGCCGCGGGCCGTCCCGGAAGACCGAGCGGAGGCTCTTGAGGTCCGGGTCCGCGGGCAAGGTCTCGACGTCCAGCTCGTAGCCGTAGTCCCGCTCGAGCACGGCGCGGAGGCGCGAGAAGGACGGCGGTGTCCGGCCGGACCAGCCCCGCGCCCGGCGCAGCGACGCCGCGGCGTCCTCCAGCTCCTCGAAGTAGTTGGCGTGCATCTGCTGGTAGGAGCGAAGCGCGGCCAGCAGGAAGTGCTCGGCGTGGACGTCGTAAATCCTCCCGACCTCCAGGAAGGTCCGCAGGAGCGCCCCAGCCTTCGTCGGGTCCTGGGTGACCAGGTCGAAGAGGTCCTGCGGCTCGACTCCGAAGAGGTCGAAGGGGAACTCGCGCAGCAGGCTCGAGGAGAAGACGGCCTTGACCGGGTCGAGCTCCTCCCCGACCTGGAGCGTGACGAGCGAGTCGAAGGGGACGTCCAGGGCGCGGGCGAGCTCGATCAGCTTGCCCGGCTTCGGGTACTTCTTCCCCTTCTCGATCTCCGAGAGGTAGGACACGGAGAGCCCCGAGCGGGCGGCGATGGCCTTGAGCGGGCGGCCCCGCTCCTTGCGAAGCGTCTTCAGCTTCAGCCCGAGGATGTAGCGGAGCTGCTCGCCGTCGAGCGAGGGGGAAGGAGCGGGATTCGGCGTCTGGGCGATCGCTGGAGGATAGCATCCGCGGCCAGCGAATTTTCGCCGGCCGCGACGCTCGCCGCCCGGGACGGACCGGAATGCCTGTAAGGTTTCGCCGTGGCGTCCTTCGCGGACCATTTCTCGAAGCGGTCCCCGGACTACGCCCGCTACCGCCCCGGCTATCCCGACGCGCTCTTCGACTTCGTGGCGGAGCTCGCCCCCGGCCGGGCGCTGGCGTGGGATTGCGCGACGGGGAGCGGACAGGCCGCCGCGGGGCTCGCGGGGCGCTTCGAGACGGTCCTCGCCACCGATGCGAGCTTCGGCCAGATCCGGAGCGCCGTCCGCCATCCGGCCATCCGCTACGCCGCGGCGACGGCGGAAGCGGCGCCCCTCGCGTCCGGCTCTGCGGCGGCCGTCACCTCCGCGCAGGCTCTTCACTGGTTCGACCGGCCGCGGTTCTGGGAGGAGGTTCGGCGGGTCCTCGTTCCGGGCGGCGTCGTCGCGATCTGGTCTTACCACGGGTTTCACGTCACGCCGGAAGTGGAGGCCGTCGTCCACCGACTCTACCGCGACGTCGTCGGCCCGTACTGGCCGCCCGAGCGGGCGATCGTCGAGAGGGGGTACCAGGAGCTCGAGTTCCCGTTCGACCGGGTGGATCCGCCGGGCCTGGTGCTCGAGAAACGCTGGGACCTGGCGGCGCTCGTGGGGTACCTGCGGACCTGGTCCGCGACTCAGCGCTACGAGGCGGCGCTCGGAGCGGACCCGATCCCCCTCGTCGCGAAGGACCTGGAGGAGGCTTGGGGGCCTCCCGAGACGGTCCGGCCCTTCCGCTGGGACCTCGACATCCTGCTCGGCCGGAAGTGACAAAGGGAGGCGCGAGCCCCCCTTTGTCATCCTGAGGGAAGCGAAGCGACCGAAGGATCTACTCGATTGAGCCGCGTGATTCCCTTTCAGACCCGTCTCGCCTCTCTGCCATAGAATCGGGCCGTGGCGACGCTGGATACGTTTCGCAGGCCGCTGAAAAACCTGCGGTTGTCGGTCACGGACCGGTGCAACCTGCGCTGCCAGTACTGCATGCCGGAGAGGGACTACGTCTGGCTGCCGCGCAAGGACATCCTGGATTTCGAGGAGATCAGCACGCTCGTGGGCGTCTTCACGGAGCTGGGAGTGGACCGGGTCCGGCTGACGGGGGGCGAGCCGCTGGTCCGGCGGGACCTGCCGGAACTCATCCGGCTCCTCGCCGCCAGGCCGGCGTTGAAGGACCTCGCGCTGACAACCAACGGGGTACTCCTGGCCGAGAAGGCCCGGGAGCTGAAGGACGCGGGCTTGAAGCGCGTCACGGTCAGCCTCGACACCTTGCAGCGCGACCGCTTCCAGGCGCTCACCCGATTCGACGACCACGCGCGGGTGTTGGCCGGGATCGAGGCTTCGGCCGGAGCGGGCTTCGAGTCCGTCAAGATCGACGCGGTCGTCATCCGCGGCGTCAACGAGGACGAGCTGGTGCCGCTGCTCGAATACGGCCGGAGAGTCGGGGCGGAGGTCCGGTTCATCGAGTACATGGACGTCGGCGGCGCGACCCAGTGGACGAGGGACAAGGTCGTCTCCCGCGCCGAGATGCTGGGAGCGCTCGCCCGCCACTATGGCCCGATCCAGCCGGTCGAGGAGAAAACCTCGGCCCCCGCCGAGCGGTTCCGGCTCCCCGACGGGACGATCTTCGGGATCATCGCCTCGACGACGGCGCCTTTCTGCGGCTCCTGCGACCGCAGCCGGCTGACGGCCGACGGGCTCTGGTACCTCTGCCTCTACGCGGCGCGCGGGATCGACCTACGCGGGCCGCTGCGCGCCGGGGCGTCGGTCCACGAGATCAAAGAGATCCTCCAGGGCTCCTGGACCCGCCGGGCCGACCGCGGCGCCGAGGAGCGGCTGGCGCTTCGCGAGCGGTCGCCGCTCGTGCCGCTGACCGCTCTTCGCGGAGACCCTCACCTGGAAATGCACACGCGGGGGGGCTAGGCGGGTGGACGAGCCGGGATCGGATCGGCCCGCGCCCCTCCGAGCGCTCATCAATCCCCAGGTCCAGTCCTTCGAGCGCTTTCTGATCCGGACGCGCGGCGGCATCAACACCCAGTCGGCATGGCGGCTGTCGGTGACCTGCGGCGAAGGGCAGGGGGCGATCGTCTTCATCGAGATCGGGCCGGGGGAGGCGTTCTACCGCGGGGAAGGGGTTTTCCTGGGGTGGACGCAGGAGCAGATGGCGGCGGCTTACATGGCGCTGCTGCCGAAGTCGGAGGAGCCGCCGTTCGAGATTCCGCAGCTGGGGTAGGCGCGGTAGTCCTCAGCCTTTTGGAGCGGCGGCCTCCAGGAGCTTCCACTCTTCCGGCGTGAGGTGGGGGGCGGCGGCGGGGAAGTAGACGCCGGCCATTTCCGATTCGTGGGCGGAGAAGCGGCGGGCGAGGTTCTCGATCAGGCCGAGCAGGTCCGAGAGTGGCGCGCCGCGCGAGACCTCCTCGGAGAGGAACCGGGCCAGCTCCCGCACTTGCACGCAGTTGAGGCGCAGCTCCCGCCGGGGATCGCGTCCCGGCACTCCGGCGTGCAGGACCGCGGGAAGAAGCACGGCTTCCTCCGCCTCGGTCCACCGTTTCACGCACAAGTGAAAGTCGGCCAGCGCGACCCGGTACGCCTCCGTGTCCCGCCGATCGAAGGCTCCCCGGAAATCCTCGAACCGGGACCGAAGCGAACTCTGTGCCCCTGTGAGACCCTCGACGCTTCTTTCCACCTCTAACCCTGGACCGTTCTCTGACCCCGGAGCACGGACATCAGAGTCCGGCAAGTCCCGGCTCGATCCGCGTATACCCCTGTTCCACGGCCCACAGGTCCATTGCGATCGAGAGGAGCTCGTCCACCTCCGGGATCGGACGAGCGTCCAGCGAAAGGTCCAGCGACTTCACGTAGCGATGGCAGGTCTCGCATGCCTCGATCCGGACCGCCGGGTGCCGGTCGTTCTGGAACGAGGGGAGCCGGTACGGGTCCCCCTCGAAGCAGGCGGGACAGAAGATCCGGTTGATCCTCCACTCCAGCCCGCAGAGCGCGCAGGCCAGCGTCCGCCGCGCCCCTTCCTGGAGCGAGCCCTCCCGTCGAACCGCCATCCACGGCGCGCCGCCGCAGAAGGGGCACTTGCCCTGCTTGTGCACTCGGTCCGGGGCCAGGTTCCAGGAGCGGAGGAACTCGACGTAGGGACGGAGGATCGCGCGAGAGAGGTAGTCCTCGGTGGAGGGCCGGTCTCCCGCCCAGTACACGAGGAGCCGCGTGCGCGCCGTCGAAGGCAGGTCGCTGCGCCGCTCTCGCGACTCTTCCGAGAGGGCCGGCGGGCCCTCCTCCTGCGCATACCGGAGGACCGCGGCGCCGATGCCGGCGAGCCTTTCCGCGTCGTCATCGAGGTGGGCCGTCAGCGCGTCGTCGCGATGCGCCGCGGCAAGGAGGTCGGCCCCGCGGGCCTGGATCCGGTACAGTCCCGCCGCGAACCGGAGCGGCTCCTCCGCGGCGGCCGCCTGGCGCGCCAGCAACTCCGCCCGCTCCGCGCGGCGCTCGAATTCCGAGACGAGCTTCGAACTATCCGCGGTCCGGCTCCTGGCCCGTCACCTCGCGGTACCAGCGCCCGTGGTGCAAGCGCGCCCATCTCTTCGTCACCGTTCCGCGAGTCATCGAAACCAAGGTGCCAGGCTCGGCGACGGTTCCCAGATAGATGTGGATCACGATCAGCATCGCGAAGAGGATGAACGTGATGTCGTGGATCAGATAGCCGAGTTCCATCAGGAAACGCGGGAAGACGCCCGGAAACCACATGAGCAGCCCGGAAAGAAGCATGCCGAGCGCGGCGAGACAGACGAGCCAGAACTGGAGCTTCTGACCGCCGTTGTACTTTCCAACGTTGGAATCATCGGTCTCATAGCGCATGTAACGCATCGGTAATCGCCACCCGATCCATTCGCGCTCCGAAGAGTCGAGTGACATGTCGGCGAACCAGTGAACGAACATCACGGCGCTGGCGAGGAAGAAAACGACGCCCGCCCACGGGTGGATCACGCGGCAGACGGAGAGCCCGCCGAAAAAAGCAGCCATCCATCCGAAAACCGGCGTCCAGATCGGCATGCCCGTGAAGAGGCAGAGGAAGAACAAGACCGCGACCGTCCAGTGGATCAAGCGCGAAGCCCGGTTGCTGCGGATGATCTCGTTTCCGACGACGATATTTTCCTGGGTTTGCGCCGCAATCACCGCTTGATCGACGGGGCGGGGACGCTGGTATGCAGCCATCGGATTTCCCCCTTTCACTGCCGCGTCAGACGGGGAAGGTTCGTGCCTTCGTCCTCGGATCCCTCGACCTGTTTGCGCCCGTACTTCGTGAAGTGCCCGAAGGCGCCGATGACCGCGCCGAGAATCGCAACGACGCCGAGCGGCCGCAGCACCGACTTCCAGAATCTCACGAGGAGCGGAACGTGCGGATCTCTCGGGAGGCCGTACCATTCCGGATGGTCGCCGTGCGCGAGCACCGTCACGACTCCCGTTCCGCCGACTCCCTGAGGGTTGTAGAGCGCTGCCGACTGAAAGCCGGTCGCTTTCAGCTGATCGACGCGCTTGAGCCCCATGGCCACCATGTCGTCCTTTGTGCCGAACTGGAGGCATCCGGTCGGGCAGGCTTTGATGCACGCCGGCTCCAATCCCACTTCGACGCGGTCCACGCAGAGCGTGCACTTGGCCATCTTTCCGGTCGTCTGGTGGAAGCGCGGCACGTCGAAGGGACAGCCGGTATGGCAGTAGCCGCAGCCGATGCACTGGTCGGGGTTGACGTCCACAATGCCGTTGGCGTACTGCACGATCGCGCCCGGCGCGGGGCACGCGGCGAGACATCCCGGCTCGTCGCAGTGCATGCACTGGTCCTTGCGCATGAGCCAGGCGATGCCGCCGTCGAAGTCCCGCTCGTTGAATCGGATCAGGTTCCAGAACTCGGCGTGGAGCGTCGGCAACGTCTGGTATGTGCCGGTCTGTTCCGTGGCGATGTGCCGCAGGTCGTTCCACTCGATGCAGGCCGCCTCGCAAGCCTTGCAGCCGATGCATGTGGTCGTGTCGATGTATTTCGAAACTGTCGGGACGCTTCGGATTCCGGACAGGCTCCCCAGGACGGAAGCGGAGGAGCGGCGGATCTCGAGGTTTTGACTCATGATCGTCCTCCTTTCACGCTTTCTCGAGCTTGACCAGGAAGGCCTTGTACTCGGGCGTCCAGGTGTTCGGGTCCATCGCGGACGGAGTCAGCATGTTGGCGAGCGGCCCGGTGTGGCTCGGATCCCCCGCGTAGCCCCAGTGGATCGGGAACCCGATCTGCCACACCTCCTTTCCGTCGATCTTCATCGGACGCAATCGTTTGGTGACCATCGCCATTCCCTGGATCGATCCGCGGGCCGAGGTGACCTTCACCTGGGAGCCGTTCGCAATGCCCTTCTGTTTGGCGAGCTCTTCCGGAATCTCGACGAAAAAGCCGGGCTGGAGCTCGTTCAACACTCCGTTGTGATGGTGCTGTGTCCAGTAATGGAAGTGTTCCGTAAGCCGGTAGGTCGTGCAAACGACGGGAAAATCTTCTTTCTTGCCGTAGACGTCCTTGTCGGAGGAAAACTTCTTGGTGGCCGGATTTGTGCTTACTTTCGGGTGAAGCGGGTTATCGACCGGCGCTTCGACCGACTCGTAGTGCTCCGGGAATGGCCCATCGTTCAGCGCCGAGGCGAAGAGGCGGCCAGTCCCTTCGGGCAACATGATGAAAGCGCCGTACGTGCCGGGAGGAGCATCGGGTTTCATGTCGGGGACGTCGCCCACCCATTTCTCGCCGTTCCAGACGATGCCAGGGCGCTTCGGATCCCACGGCTTTCCTTCGGCATCGGCCGACGCGCGGTTGTACATGATGCGGCGATTGGCGGGCCAGGAGAATCCCCAGTTGTGATACATGCCGAGGCCGGTCGGGTCGGCGGTCGAGCGCCGCTGAGCGTTGTTGCCCGCTTCGGTATAGACGCCCGAGTGGAGCCAGTTGCCGCACATCGTCGATCCGTCGGCCTGCAATTGCGCGAATCCGTCCACCTGCTGGCCGGCGGTCTTTAGCGTCTTTGTCTTGTCCTTCGGATCGGGGATGTCCTCGAGAGCCCTGCCGTTGATCTCCTTCAAGACATCTCCAAGGTCCGGCTCGACGGGGTTCGTGTAGGCCCACGAGAGATTCGTGACCGCCTCCGGCAGCGCGCCCCCCTCCTTCTTGTAGAGGTCGCGAACAGCGAGGAACATCCGCGCCAGGATCTCCTGGTCGGACTTGGCCGTTCCGGGCGGGTCGACCGCCTTCCACTTCCATTGGATCCAGCGCGCGGAGTTCGTGAAAGTACCGTCCTTTTCCGCGAAATCTGCGGCGGGAAGGAGAAATACCTCCGTTGGGATCGCCGACGGGTCGGGAGGCTCATATTGCTTCGGAGCCTTCCAGAAGCCCGCGGTCTCGGTCTCGACGTTTTCGACGACGATGAGCCACTTCAATTTCGAGAGCGCGGCGATCCACTTCTTTGAGTTCGGCCCGAGGCCGACCGGGTTCATGCCGAAGGAGATGAAGCCCTCCGGGCCCTGCTCCTTGCCTCCCGCGCGCGTCGAATTGCCCCGGTACATGTCGTCGCACATGTACATCCAGGAGTAATTCCCGTCGACTTTCGGGAGCCAGCTGTAGCCGAAGTCGTTGTCCTTCGTGGCTGCCTTGCCGTACGCGGCCTTCAGCAGCGACACCATGAACTTGTCGTAGTTCTGCCAGTAATTCATCGACGGGGCGAGGAGCTTGGGCGTGTTGGCGTCGATGTATTCCTTGAGCGTGGTCCACTGAGCGGAGGGGATCTTGAGATACCCGGGCAGGATGTCGAACGTGCCGGCGATATCGGTGGCGCCCTGGATGTTGGAATGGCCGCGAAAGGCGTTCACGCCACCTCCCGGCCGGCCGACGTTGCCGAGAATAAGCTGAAGCATCGCGGCGGCGCGGATCATCTGCACTCCCTTTGAGTGCTGGGTCCAGCCGAGTGCGTACGTGACCGTGCCGGCGCGCTCCGCGTTACCGGTCGAGGTCACGATGTCGCAGACTTTCAGGAACGTGTCCTTCGGGGTGCCGCAAATCCGTTCGATCATCTCGGGCGTGTAGCGGTCCACGTGCTTCTTCAGGAGGTGCAGCACACACTGCGGGTCCTGCATCGTCGGGTCGGTCTTCGCCATCCCCTTCTCGTCGAGCTGATACGACCAGGAATCCCTCGCGTACGTTCCCGACTTCTCGTCGAAGCCGGAGAAGAGCCCATCGTTGAACCCGTAGGCGGGATTGACGAGGAGCGCCGCGTTGGTGTGCAGCTTGACGTAATCCGCATGGTAACGGTCCTTCTCCAGCGCGTATCGAATGATGCCGAGAAGAAACGCGGCATCGGTTCCGGAGCGAATCGGCGCATAGAGATCGGCGAGCGCGCCGGTGCGCGTGAAGCGCGGATCGACGGCTACGATCTTGGCCCCGCGCGTCTTGCGCGCTTCAAGGAACCATTTGAATCCGACCGGGTGATTCTCGGCGGGATTACCGCCCATGGCGAGGATGACGTCGGTGTTCTTGATATCGACCCATCCGTTGGTCATCGCCCCCCGACCGAACGTGGCGGCCAAACTGGCCACCGTGGGGCCGTGTCAAAGTCTTGCCTGGGTATCCCGGTACAGTACCCCCAGGGCCGTGAGGACCTTCCACTGCAGGTAGTTGAATTCGTTGGTGTCGGTGCAGCCGCCGATCCACGCGATGCCGGGGTTGCGGTTGACGACCTGCCCCTTGGCGTTTTTCGCGACGAAGCACTTGTCGCGCGTCGTCTTGATGTGGCGGGCGATCTTCGCGATCGCGTCGTCCCACGAGATGTCTTCCCACCTGTCTGAGCCCGGCTTTCGCACCATCGGCTTCGTCAGCCGGTTCTTGTGAGTGATGTCGTCCTTCAGGGTGATCCCTTTTGGACAGAGCGTGCCGCGCGAGACCGGCTGGTCCGGGTCCCCCTCGACGTGGACGACCGCGGCCTTCGCGTTGCGGGATTTGTCGCCGAGGGTGTGAAGGATGACGCCGCATCCGACGGCACAGTAGGGGCAGACGCTCCTCGTCTCCGTGGTGCGCGAGATCTTGAACTCGCGCATCTCGGCCTCCGCCTTTGAGACATCGAACCCCAGGGCGATGCCTCCGCCGATCGTAGTGGCCTTGAAGAATCCCCGACGAGTGAGTTCCATGCGGTAACCCTCCTAGCCGAGCGGCCTCTGTAGGCTGTATTCCAGAACTTCGCTTGCCCGTTGTCAAGACGCCTTAAGAGCTTCTTGAACCTCGGGATCTGTCCCGCGATGGATCAGCTTCGAGCGGCAGTGGAGGTGTCTCGGATGACGCGTTCTTTGCCGGAGTAGACGTTGAAGCGCCTCTCCCGGAGGAAACCCACGAGCGTCACGCCGGCTGTCTCGGCCAGGGAGGCGGCGAGGCTCGACGGGGCGGACACCGAGGCGACGAACGGGATGCCGGCGGCGAATGCCTTTTGGACGATTTCGAACCCCGCGCGCCCGGAGACGAGCAGGATCCGCTCGCCCAGCGGAAGCCTCCCCGCGAGGAAGCCGGAGCCCACGATCTTGTCGGTGGCGTTGTGGCGCCCGATGTCCTCTCGCACCTCGAGCAGGGCTCCTCGGGCGGAAAAGAGGCCGGCGGCGTGCAGGCCTCCAGTCCGGGCGAAGACCGATTGTCGCTCCCGCAGGAGGCCCGGCAGCCCGTACAACAGGTCCGGGGAGACCCGCAGGGCGCTCGTCAACGGAGGGCGGTCCGACGGGATCACGTTCTCGATGGAGGTCTTACCGCAGACCCCGCAGGCCGAGCCCATCACGGTTCCGCGCTGGAGGCCGGCGGCGCGCCGCGCGGCCTCCGGGTTGAGATTTGCGATCAGGACGTTGGCTCTCAGCTCGGGATCGATCCGTGAGTCGGCCGGCCGGTCGAGCGAGATCAGGTCGGAAGGCGCTTCGAGCACTCCCTCGGCGAAGAGAAGCCCGGCCGCGAGCTCCTCGTCGTTGCCCGGCGTGCGCATGGTCGTGACGAAGGACGTGGCAGGGGCTTCTTGCCCGCGGACCCGGATCTCCAGCGGCTCCTCCACCGCGAGGACGTCCTCCCGCTCGATGTCCGTCTCATCCTCGCGGGCGCGCACCCGGACGCGATCGATCGGCTCCACGCCTCGATCCTACGCTTCCGGGGTCCGCAGGCGCTCGCGGGGAAGGGTCAGGGCCGCGGCAGCCCCCAGGATCGGGACGAACACGATCGTCCAGACAGCCGCCCGGATCCCGTGGAGGTCGGCGAAGCGGCCGAGCAGCGGCGCGACGAGGCCGCCCAGCGTCACGGCCAGGCCGATGGTGACGCCCGAAGCGGTGCCCACGCGCCCGGGCAGGTACTCCTGCCCGAGGACCGTCATCACCGAGAAGGGCAGGGAAAGCGCGATCCCGATCGGCAAGAGCGCCGCCAGCGCGAGGCCGGGGCGCGAGGCCGCGACGAACGCCAGCAGGAGCGGGCAGAGCCCGGCCAGCGACCCGAAGACGACCACCCGACGGCCGAAACGGTCGGCGAGCCATCCGCCGGCCACCGTTCCGACGACCCCGGAAAAGAGCATCAGGCTCAGGGCCGCGCCGCCGGCCGCCTTGGACTGCCCGAAAACGCGAATCCAGTAGAGCGGGATGAAGACGTTCAGTCCCGCGAAGACGATGGCCCGGCAGGACACGGCGATCGTCAGCCTCGCGAAAGGCGCCCAGCGGTCCTCGGTCTCCGGCGCGGCCGGAGCGGCGGCCTCCAGGCCGGGGGCCCGTCTTTTCGCGGCGACAAGGACGACCGCCATCGTCAGGGCGGGGATCGCGAGGAGGACCGTTCCCCTCAAGCCCAGAGCGATCTGGAGGGGGGTCGCCAGCGCGGGCCCGAGCGCGAAGCCGAGGTTGCCTCCGACCGCGAAGAGGCTCATCGCCAGGGCCCGCCGCCGGCCCGAGAGGGAGTGGACCTGGCGGGAGGCCTCGGGATGGAACGCCGCCACGCCGATCCCGCTGGCGGCCGCGGCGGACAGGGCCAGCGCGTAGGTCGGTGCGAGGCCGGTCAGGGCCACGCCCGTCCCGGCCAGGAGGAGGCCGCCGGGGACGAGCCACGGGGCGCTCCTTCGATCCGCGATCTGCCCGAACAGGGGCTGGAGGACGGAGGAGGACGCGTTGGCCGCCAGAACGAGCCCGGCCGCGGCCGCGATCGTGAACCCTCTCTCGGTCACGAAAAACGGGATGAGCGCCGGGATGACTCCCTGGTTGACGTCGTCGAAGAGGTGCGCCGCGGCCAGCAGGGCGATCGCGCGGCGCTTCATGCCCGCCAATCCTACGGGAATGGTGCGAATGCATCTGTCTCAGGAATCGGGCGATCGAATGATCTGGTGATCGCCCGATTGCGCGTCTGGCGATAGAGTTTTCGCACCCAGGAGGCGCTCTATGAACCTGATCAACCCGATCGTTGCCCGGTGGATGGCGGAAGCGGCGGCGAGCCCCGATACGTTCTGGGCGAAGGCCGCGGAGGAGTCTCCCTGGTTCCGGAAGTGGGACCGGGCGTTCTCCTGGAACTATCCCAACTTCAAGTGGTTCGAGGGAGGGCTGACCAACCTCTCCTACAACGCCCTGGACCACCACGTTCGCCACGGCCGCGGCGGGCGGGCAGCGCTGGCGTACGTCAGCGAGCGGGGCGAGCGGCGCGTCTACACGTACGCGCAGCTCCTCCACGAGGTCGAGCGCATCGCGGCGGCGCTTCGCGGCATGGGCGTCCGCAAGGGCGACCGCGTCACCGTTTACATGCCGACGTCGCCCGAGGCGATCATGCTGATGCTCGCGGCGGTCCGGATCGGGGCGATCCACGTCGTCGTCTTCGCGGGCTTCGGCGCCAGGGCGCTGGGCGACCGGATCCGCGCCAGCGGCTCGAAGCTGGTCTTCACGACCGACATCACCTTCCGCAAGGGCAAGGAGGTCAACCTGAAGTCGATCGTGAGCAACGCTCTGGAGGGGGAGCCGCACTCCGTCGAGAAGGTCGTCGTGCTCGCGAGGACCGACGCCGGAAAGGCGGCCGGCGGCCGCGAGATCTCCTGGGAGGCGTTCCTCGCGCTGGGCGCGGGGCAGTCGGGCGCGCACGTGGAGATGGAGTCCAACGAGCCGGCCTTCATCCTCGCGACTTCCGGCACGACCGCCAAGCCCAAGCTCGCCGTCCACACCCACGGCGGCTACCAGGTGCACATCGCCAGCATGGGACGGTGGGTCTTCGGGCTGAAGGCCTCCGACGTCTGGTGGTCCACCTCCGACATCGGCTGGGTCGTGGGGCACAGCTACATCGTGTACGCGCCGCTCCTGGCCGGATGCACGACGCTCGCTTACGAGGGCGCGATCGACCATCCCGCGCCCGACACGCTCTGGAAGATCGTCGAGGAGTTCGCGGTCACCGGCATCTTCACGTCGCCGACCGCCGTTCGCCTCCTGATGCGCTACGGCGAGGAGCCGGCGCGCCGCGCGGACCTCTCCTCGCTCGAGAAAGTCTTCTGCGCAGGCGAGGTCTTGAACGCCCCGGCCTGGGACTGGCTCCAGAACCGCGTGCTCCAGGGGCGCGTCCCGGTCATCGACCACATGTGGCAGACGGAGACCGCCGGGCCGGTGTTCGGGAACCCGTACGGCATCGCGATGCTCCCGATCAAGCCGGGCTCCGCGGCGATCCCGCTGCCGGGGATCTCGTGCGAAGTCGTCGATTCGGAAGGCAAGCCGTGCGGACCCGGCGAGAAGGGGATCATGGTCCTCAAGCGCCCGTTCCCCGGCCTGACCCCCACTCTCTGGGGCGAGCCCGAGCGCTATGGGACGGACTACTGGGAGCGCCTCCACGGCGTGTACTACACGGGCGACTCGGCCCACGTGGACGAGGACGGCTACGTGTGGTTCGCGGGGCGGGCCGACGAGATCATCAAGATTGCCGGCCACCGGCTCGGAACGATCGAGGTCGAGACGGCGTGCCTCCAGCACCCGGCGGTGGCGGAGGCCGGCTGCACGGGCCGGCCCGACGAGCTGCGCGGCGAGGTGATCTCGGCGTTCGTCGTCCTGAAGCAGGGGCAGCAGCGCTCCGACCAGCTCCGCAAGGAGCTCCTCGACACGGTCCGGCACGAGCTGGGCCCCGTGGCGGTCATCGGCGAGCTGAACTTCGTGGACATGCTCCCCAAGACGCGCAGCGGCAAGATCATGCGCCGGGTGCTGAAGGCCGTCACCCTCGGCAAGGAGCCCGGCGACATCACCACGATCGAGGATGAAGGGTCCGTCGAGGAGGCACGGCACGCCTGGAGCGACATGACCGCGCAGGTGGCGGCGCAGCGGCAGGCATAATCCTGGCATGAAGGCGGTCCGGATCGCGCAGCCCGGCGGAGCCGACGCGCTCCGGCTCGAAGAGGTCGCCCGGCCCGAGCCCAAGAACGGCGAAGCCCTCGTCAGGGTCGAGGCAGCCGGCGTCAACTTCATCGACGTCTATCACCGGACCGGGTCCTACAAGGGCGCCTTTCCCCTGACCCTCGGAGTCGAGGGCGCGGGGACCGTCGTGGCGCTGGGGCCCCGAGCGGAAGCCCACGGCCTTCGAATCGGGGATCGCGTCGCGTCGGTCGGAATGACCGGCTCGTACGCCGAGTACGCGCTCGCTCCCGCCGAGAAGCTCGTCGAGATCCCCGAGGGCGTGACCTTTGTCCAGGCGGCGGCGGCGATGCTCCAGGGGATGACGGCGCAGTACCTCGCGTACTCGACGTACCCGCTGCAGTCGGGCGACGCCTGCCTGATCCACGCGGCGGCGGGCGGCGTGGGGCGGCTCCTCTGCCAGGTCGCGAAGATGCGGGGGGCCTTCGTCATCGCGACCGCGGGCGGCGAGCAGAAGACCGGGATCGCGGTCCAGGCGGGAGCCGACGAGGTCGTCGACTACAAGAGCCAGGACTTCGAAGCGGAGGTGAAACGGATCACGGGCGGCAAGGGAGTCCGCGTCGTCTACGACTCCGTCGGCAAGGCGACGTTCGAGAAGGGGCTCGACTGCCTCTCGCGTCGGGGAATGATGGTGCTCTTCGGGCAGTCGAGCGGGCCGGTCGCGCCCGTGGATCCCCAGGTGCTGAACCAGAAGGGATCGCTCTACCTGACCCGCCCGAGCCTCTTTCAATACATCGCCCATCGGGACGAGCTGGAGTTGCGCTCGCGGCAGGTCCTGGGATGGGTCCGCGACGGACTGTTGAAGCTCTCGATCTTCTGCGAGATCCCCCTCGCCGACGCCGCCGAGGCCCACCGCCTGCTCGAGGGTCGCCAGACCACCGGCAAGCTCCTCCTGATTCCGTAACGGGTATAGTTTTCCCAAGTCTGGTCGCGGGAAAGTAAGGAGGATTCCATGAAGACAACCCTGATTGCGGTTGCCGCGGTGCTGCTCGCCGCGACGACCTCGCTTGCCGCCGACACGATCGTGTTCGGCGCGGCGATCTCGATCACCGGCAAGACCGCCAAGGAGGGCGAGTACACGCGCGACGGCTACCAGTTCGCCATCGACAAGATCAACGAGATGGGCGGCATCAAGGTCGGCGGCAAGACCTACAAGGTCGAGCTGAAGTACTACGACGACGAGACCAAGCCCGAGCGCACCGCGCAGCTGATCGAGAAGCTCATCAACGAGGACAAGGTCAACCTGCTCCTGGGGCCCTACGGCTCCTCTCCCACGGGCACCGCGGCCCCGATCTGCGAGCGCTACAAGATCCCGATGGTCGAGGCCAACGGCGCCGCCGAGGCGATCTTCTCGAAGGGCTACAAGTACAGCTTCATGATCCTCTCGCCCGCCAAGAACTACCTGCGCGGCGTCCTCGACACCATTCTGAAGAAGGATCCTTCGGCGAAGACGATGGCGATCCTCGGAGAGAACGAGGCTTTCTCCAAGGAAGTGGCGGCCGGCGCGGTTGTCTATGCCAGGGAGAAGGGAATCGAGGTCATCTACGACGAGCTCTATCCGACCAACGCCCAGGACGTGAGTGCGCTACTGACCGCGATCAAGGCGAGGACCCCTGACATCATGCTGGGCTCGGGCCACCTGCAGGATTCGCTCCTGATCGTCAAGCAGGCCAAGGACCTGGGCGTCTCGCCCAAGGCGATGGGGTTCTCCGTGGGCCCCTCCTCGCCCGAGTTCAAGGCGAACCTCGGCAAGGCGGCCGATTACATCTTCGGCGCGACGCAGTGGACCGAGGCGCTGAAGTACGACGGGGAAGACCCTTGGAAGACCCCGAAGGCGTTCGGCGACGCCTTCCGCGCGAAGATGCCGGCCTACAAGGTCATCCCCTACCAAATCGCCGAGTCCGCGGTCGCGGTCATCGCCTACCAGAAGGCGATCGAGAAGGCCGGGACGATCGACCCGACCAAGGTCCGCGACGCTCTCGCCACGCTCGACATGATGACGTTCTACGGAAAGATCAAGTTCGATTCCCGCGGGGTGAACATCTACAAGGCGATGGCCGCCGAGCAGTACCACCCGGACGGCAACAAGTACACCGTCTGGCCGTTCGACGTAGCGGAGAAGGGCGCCCTCTACCCGATGCCGGCCTGGGACAAGAGGTAGGTGGTCTTCCTCGCGGCCGAGTCGGTCTGACCTCCGATGAAGCTCTCGTCCGGCTCGAGACTGGGTCGTTACGAGATCCGCTCGAAGCTCGGGAAGGGCGGGATGGGGGAGGTCTACCTCGCGCAGGACACGAAGCTCGACCGCAAGGTCGCGTTGAAAACGCTGCCGGTCGAGTTCGCCGCGAACCCGGATCGGATGCGGCGTTTCATGGAGGAGGCGAAAGCCGTCTCCGCGCTGAACCATCCCAACATCGTCACGATTCACGAGATCGACCAGGCCGATTCCGTTCACTTCATCACGACGGAGTTCATCGACGGCGAGACCCTGCGTCAACGGATGCGGCGCGGGCCCCTCAAGTGGAAAGAGGTCCTCGACGTTGCCACGCAGATCGCCAGCGCTCTCTCGGAGGTCCACGCCGCCGGGATCGTGCATCGGGACGTCAAGCCCGAAAACGTCATGCTCCGCGGAGACGGCATCGCGAAGGTGCTGGACTTCGGAATCGCGAAACTGGTGGAACGGCTCCCTCCCGAATCGGGCGACTCGGATCCACCGGCGGGGACGGCCGTGACGGAGCAAGGCGTGGTGTTCGGCACGGACGCATATCTCTCGCCGGAGCAGGCGCGGGGCGTGACGATGGACGGGCGTTCCGACATCTGGAGCCTGGGCGTCGTTCTCTACGAGATGGCCGCGGGCCGCGCGCCGTTCCAGGGCAAGACACCGAGCCATGTCATCGTCGCGATCCTCGAAAACGACCCTCCGCCGCTCGCTCGCTTCGCTCCCGGAACTCCTCCCGAGCTCCAGCGCATCGTGCGCAAGTGCCTGGCCAAGGAGCCCGGCGAGCGCTATCAGACGGCCCGCGATCTCACCATCGACTTGAAGAACCTGCGCCGGGAGCTGGACCTGCAGGGCTGGCTCGAGCGCTCGACTCCGCCGCTCGGCGCCGATGCGCTGGCCGCG
>DATFQY010000006.1:0-25199 GCA_035263845.1 Thermoanaerobaculia bacterium
CGGAGGTGAAACTCGCACCCCGACTCGATTTCCACATCGCGGCGGCTCTGGTGCGGATCGCGCACGGTCTCATCGAGCTCTGGCCCGAGGAGGCGCACCTCGTCCCGCGTCTCGCCGCGGAGGCGCTCCGGCGGCTCCCATGAGAATCACGGTCTTGACGCACAACCTTTCCTCGAATGCGGCGATGCGCGCACACCGGCTCGCGCAGGCGGCATCTCGCTTCGCCGACGTCACTCTTATCGGCCCCGTGGCGAGGGCAGGACCATGGGCCGCGCTTCCGCGGGATATCCCGATCGTCTCGGTCAAGAAGAGGCGATTCCCGGATTTCTTCCCCAGATTCGTCGAGCTGGTGGAGCGAGCCGACGGCGACGTCCTCATCGCCGTCAAACCGCACCTTGCTTCGTTCGGCGCGGCTCTCGTGGCGGCAGAGAAACGCGGGGCGGCGGTGATCCTGGACGTCGACGATCTGGAGGCGGCCCTCGCTCCCCGCTCGACCTGGAGCGAGGATCCTCTCACGACGGACCTCTCCCGCCCCGGATCCATGGTGTATGTCTCGCTTCTCTCCCGCGCCGCGGGGGCCGCCGCAGCCGTGACCGCGTCTTCCACCGCGCTCGCCCGCCGATTCCATGGAGAGGTCGTTTACCACGGCGTGGACACCGACCTTTTCGATCCGGCCAAGGTCGACCGCGACAAGGCACGCCGCGCCTTCGGCTTCACGGGCCCGACGGTCCTCTTCGCCGGGACCCCGCGTGGGCACAAGGGATTGAAGGAACTGGCGCTCGCGGTAGCGCGCATTCCCGGCGCGCAGCTCGCGGTAGCCTGCCGCTCCACCGACCTTGCGGGACCCGAGTGGGACGGACTCAGTTTTCACCGCATCCCTCTCCTGCCCTACGGCGACCTTCCGCCGCTGCTGGTGGCGGCGAATGCCATCGCGATCCCGCAGCTGGCAAGTGAGGCCGCGGACTACCAGATGCCGATGAAAGTCTTCGACGCCATGGCGGCCGCGCGGCCGATCGTCGCGAGCGCGGTTTCCGATCTTCCGATCGTGCTCGAGGGGTGCGGGCGGCTCACCCCTCCCGGAGACGTGGAGGCGCTGGTCGATTCGATCTCCGACGTCCTCGACCATCCCGAGGAGAGTCAGGCCATGGGCCGTCGGGCTCGGGAGCGTTGCTTGTCCCGGTACCCGCTCTCGGAGACCAGCCGCCTTCTGGAGAAGATCGTGGGGCGTGTCATGGGAAGGCCCCAGGCCCCGGCGCCCGCGCTGACCTGACCAGCTAGCTCTCGGAAGCGGCGAGCCGGGCCGCATCGGCCAGTTCGAAGAGGCGTCGGTACAGCGGGCTGCGCGAGAGGAGTTCGTCGTGCGTTCCGGAGTCGGCGATTCGCCCCGCTTCCAGGAGAAGGACGCGATCCGCTCCGGCTGCGGCCTTCAGGTCGTGGGTGATGAGAATGCAGGTCTTGCCGGCCATGAGGCGATCGAGTGCTTCATTCAGCTTCGCCTCCGCAGCCACGTCCAGGCCCGTCATGGGCTCGTCCAGCAGGAGAATCGACGCCCGTCGGACGAGAGCGCGCGCGATCGCAAGCCTCTGCCGCTGGCCGCCGGAGAGAGTCGAGCCGCGCTCCCCCAGAATGGTGTCGTAGCCCTCCGGGAGTTCTTCGATGAACTCGTCCGCGTTGGCGGCCTTTGCGGCCGCTACGATCTCCTCCATCGTCGCGTCGAGCTTGCCGTAGGCGATGTTCTCCTTGACGCTCGTCCCGAAGAGGATGGAGCCCTGCAGAACGAGGCCGATCTCGCGGCGCAGCGATTCCCGCGTGAACCGGCGAATGTCCACGCCGTCGATCGAGATGCTCCCTTCCAGCGGCTCGTAGAGACGCAGGATCAGGCTCACCAGCGTGGACTTGCCGACTCCCGAGGCGCCCACGACGGCCACCCTCTCTCCGGCCACGATTCGAAACGAGACCCCCCGAAGGGTCTCCTCCCCTTCGTAGCCGAAGGACACACGGTCGAAGACGATTTCGCCGAGAAAGCCGCGCGCTTCGACGGCATCCGGGGCGTCTCGGATCTCGGGTTCTCGCTCGAGGATCTCCGCGATCCGACCGGCGCTGACCGACGCCTTGGAGAGCTGCGTCGAGAGCTTCGCGAGGTTGCGGATGGGCCGGTACATTCCGTTCAGGTACGAGACGAAGACGAGAATGACCCCAATCGTCAGGTTCCCCCGCAGAACCGCGAGCGAGCCAAAGAGCACGACGATCCAAGTCCCGGTGGCGCTGATCACCTCGACGGCTCGCGCCGAAGCCGCCTCGATCCGGTCGTTGCGGATGCTCTCTTCCAGGTAGGCCGCGCTCTCGGTTCCGAAGCGCTGCTCCTCGTACCTCTCCCGCCCGAAGGCCTGAACGAGCGGCACGCTGGACAGGACCTCGCTGATGCGGCCGGCGATCGTCTCCTCCTTCTTCCGCTGCTGTCGGGCGATGCCTCGCGCCTTGCGGTAGAGGGCAAAGAGGTTGGCTCCGAGGACAGGCACGGTGGCGAGGACGACCAGGGTCAGGCGCCAGTCGAGCAGAAACAGAATGACCACCATCGCGGCGAGCGTCAGCAGCTGCGAGAAGACGGTCACGATCGACTCCGAGAAGATGTCCTTCAATGCGTTCGTGTCGCTGGCGATCCTGGTCAGGAGCTCGCCCGCACGGGCGCGGCTGTGGAACGAGAGCGAGAGGCGCTGGAGGTGCCCGAAGAGCTCTTTCCTCAACCTGTGGACCATCTGGTTGCCGAGGCGGGCGGTGACGTGAACCTGGGAATAGGCGAAGACCCCGCGGAGCAGAGCGATTGCCACGATCAAGCTCGACACCGCGACGATCGAGGCCGTCTTGCCGAGCTGAAGCAGCCCGTGAAGAAACGACATCGACCTCGGGAGCGGCTTGCCGAGCAGGATGTTGTCGAAGATGACCTTCAGGGGCCAGGGTCGGGCAAGCTCGGAAAGAACCAGTCCGAGCGTGCAGGTGCCTGCCCACGCGAGGCTCCACTTCGAGCCGGCGAGCTGATGCCGGACGATCTGAGCGAGCCGGCCGCCCTTCTTTTCGGCAACGCTCATCATCGAGAGGTCCCCGGGAGAAGGCACGCCGACACCCGTTCCTCGGAAAGGCTCAGGAGGTCTTGCGTCAGCGGGCGCCGCTCGGGAAAGAGCATCGAGAGATAGACGTGCCGAGCCAGCGTCAAGGCGGCATAGGCCTTGAGCGAGGCGCGCGCCGATTCGCCCGAAAGCTCGATGAAACGTTCTTCGAGAGCCTCTTCGAAGTCGGCCAGGGCGCACGGGTCGCCACGCGTGCGAAGAGCCTGCTCGGTCACGTGCCCGAGAAAGTTCCCGGGATCGAGTCCGGGGTCGCCCGTGCAGTAGAGATCGAAGTCCAGGATCACCAGGCGGTCTCCGTCAACCAGGACCTGATCGGCGTAGAAGTCGCGATGGATTCCGGCCGGCGGACGCCCGGCGACAGCGTCCCCAAGGCGCTCCCCGGCTCTCTGCAGTCGCATGCAACGGCTCCGCCAGCGCGGCTCGGAGCGGGCCGCCTTCTCGAGGCACTCGCCCAGGATACGAAGCTCATCGGCCATCCCATGCCGGCTCTCGGCCGGAACGCGGCAGAGATGGAGCTTGCGAGCCGCCTCGGCGATGCGCCGCGCGAGCGCCGTTTCGCCCGGTTTCAGAAGCTGCGAGACGGGTCGTCCCGACGCCTTTCGCTGCATCCACATGCGAAAGGCCGGGACGACGCCGATCGGCTCGGGAACGGAGATTCCGTCGGGGCTTCTCTCGTCGAAGCCGGCCCGCCAGAGCGCGGAGAGCAGCCGGTGGCCGGACTTTCCGAATCGGTGCACGCGGACCTTGCCGATGACCGTGAAGGCCTCGACCCCGCCTTCCCGTTCGACCTCGAGATCGTATTCGACGAGACAGCGTCTCCCCGGCTTGTGCCGCGTCACGCGGATGGCCGCGACTCGCAGGCGGCCTCCGGGACGTCTCGACAGCCGGGGCAGGCGGAGAAACTCGCGCCGGGCGACTTCCGGATCGAGGGCCAGCACGAGAGTCGGCAGCGCGGCGTCGGCCGCGGCGTCGAACCGGTCGAGAATGGCGGAGCTCACGCCGTCTGCCTCCGGTCGACAACCTGGTCCCACAGGGCGAGGAGAGCGTCTACTTCTCGGCGAACGGAGAAGAGCTCCTCAGCCCGGCGGCGGCCGGCGAGGCCCATTTCGCGGGCGGTCTCCGGTTCGGTGAGGAGCCTTTCGAGCGCCGCCGCCAGAGCGGGGGCGTCCCCGGCCGGCACCAGGAGTCCCGTTCTGCCGTGCTCGACGAGCTCCGTCACGCCGCCAACGGCCGTGGCCACGACCGGGACCCCGCAAGCCGCCGCCTCCATCAGCGCGACGGGCATTCCTTCGCTCGAGCTCGTCAGGACTCCGATCGCCGCCTCGCGCCAGCGCTCGAGCACCTCCTCCCTCGAGGCGGCGCCACTCATTTCGACGACATCAACCAGGCGGAGCCCGGCTCGCCGGGCTTCGAGCTCACCGCGCTCGGCGCCGTCTCCAACCAGGACGCATCGAAACTCGCGCCCGCGGTCCCTCAAGAGGGCGCAGGCCCGAAGGAGCAGCTCGTGGTTCTTCACCTTGACTAGCCTCGCGACGCAGAGGATTCGCCGGGGCTCGGGCCTGGGGCCCGGCGCCGGGCGGAATCGCTCCGTGTCGATGCCGCAGGGAATCACCGTGAGGCGCGCCGCGGGAACTCCGAAGTTCCGCTCGATATGCCGCGCGTTGGCGTGGGAGACGGTCACGACGCCGGCGGCCGCGCTGGCGCGCACCGCGAAATCCTCCGGCGGCTTGCGGTAAACGTCGTATCCGTGGGCCGTGAACGTGAAGGGGCAGTCGAGCTCCCCGGCGATCTCGCACGCCTTCGCCGTCGCCTCCCGCGCGAAGTGCGCGTGGACGAGGTGCGGCCGGAACCGGCGTAGGGCTACCCGGTATGGCGCTTCTTCATAGGACGTCCGCTCGAGCAGGCGAGCCCGGGCGATCACGTCGTGCCGGGGCTCGTCGGCCGGAAGCCGCAGCGAGAGAATCCGGACCTCGACGCCTCGTCGCGCGAGCTCCGCGAGCTCATCCGCGATGAAGGCCTCCGAGATCTTCGGGAAGACGTTGAGCACGTAGGCGACTCGAAGGCGGCTCATGATTCCTTCGCGCGGCTCTCGATCAGGGCCCGCGCGATCTCGCAGACGCGGCGGGCGTTCGCGTCCCAGGTGTAGTGTTGTGCGACCTCGCGGGCCGCCGCCTCCCCGACAGAGCGTCGCAGAGACGGGTCCGAGAGCAACCCGTTGCAGGCGGCTTCGAAGGCGTCCAGGTCTCCCGGCGGACAGAGAAAGCCGGTCTTGCCGTCCTGGACAACCTCCGCGATCTGGCCGATCGCCGAGGCGACCACCGGGGCGCCGCAGGCCATATATTCGAAGAGCTTCAGCGGCGAGAAGTAGAAAGGATGCTCGGGCCGCGGGTAGGGAGCGAGCGCCGCGGCAAACTCCCGGAGGAGCGGCGGGATCTCGCCCTGGGGGATCGCCCCCGTCAGCACCGTTCTCGAAGCGAGACCCAGTTTCGAGATCTCGGAGAAGGTGGCGCTCTTCAACGGACCGTTGCCCACGATCACGAGCTGCAGGCCTTCGTGCCTCCGCGCCAGCTTCTCGAAGAGCGGGGGCAGGAATTCCACGCCGTGCCACGGGCGGAAACCGCCGACAAAACCGAGCACCGGCCCTCCGTCGAGTCCCCATCGCGATCTCGTAGCCGGGTCCGGAGGGCCCGGGTGAAAGATCGACGGATCCACGCCGTTGGGCAGGACATGGATCCTCTCGACCGGAGTCCCCAGGGAAGCGACGTGGTCCGCGAGGGGGGCCGACACGGCCAGGACGGCATCGGCCTTCGAAAGCGTCCACCTTTCGGCCTCGGCGGCGAGGTCTCCGAGCGCGCCATGGCGGTATGCCGTTTGCTCCAGGGAGAGCGGAGCATTGAGCTCCAGGAGAAGGGGACGCCCGAGCGCTGCGGCCAGCCGCGCTCCGGCCGACCCGAACATCGCGCCACGCTCGTAGATGATGTCGGGTGGGTCGTCCTTGAAGCGCCGGAAAAGCTTCGGGAAGAGCTCCTGGTCATAGAGCAGCCGGCGGATGTCGCCCGGAAGTGCGCTCTCGACGCCGAATCGCTCGAGGGTCTCCTTGAGCGAGATCACGGCTTTGACGGTGGCGTTTCCGGGTGGCAGCGTGAGGAGGCGGGCGGCGGCGAGCCGATCCGGCTCCTCGAACGGCGATTTCATCGCCGAAGGAGCGACGACGACGACAGTATGCCCGGACCGCTGAAGAGCCGCGACGAGGTTTCGCACATGCGTGGCCGCGCCCTTCCTTCCGAGGACGGGGATTCCAAGGTCGGCGCAAATGTAGAGAACCTTCATCCAGAGGCCACCGGGTTAAGACGCCCGTTAAGAATGTATGAAATATCGACCGCTTTCGTCTATATTTCGAGCAGGGGGGGTAGGTCAATCCCGAAGCGCAGGGGCGCTCCTATGAGGTTTTTGTTCTATTCGCACGACGGGCTGGGGCTGGGCCACACCCGGCGAAACCTGGCCCTGGCGGACGCGGTCACTCGGCTCCAACCGAACGCGGCGGTCCTCGTGGCGACGAGCGTGCAGCCGGTCAGCTTTCTCGGCATCCCGCAGAACGTCGGCATCCTGAAGCTTCCCGGGATCCGAAAGGTCGACAACGACTTCTATGTCGGGAGGAATCTCCCGATCCCGCTCGCCGAACATCTGGCGATCCGGTCGGCGATCCTCCGGGCGGCGGTGGAGTCGTTTCGCCCGGACGTACTCCTCGCGGACAAGCATCCCTTCGGAGTGGGCAACGAGCTCCTCCCGGCTCTCGAGGTGATTCGGAGGAGGGGCGGTCGGACAGCACTGGGGCTTCGCGACATCATCGACGATCCGCCCACGGTCGGTTCCGAATGGGAGCGGCAGGATCTGGCCCGTCGTGTCCCCGAGCACTACGACCGCGTTCTGGTCTACGGGTGCCGGGACGTCTTCGATCCCATCGTGGAGTACGGGTTTCCTCCGGCAATTGCCGAGAAGACCGTGTTCTGCGGCTACGTGGTGAACCGGACGCGACGCCGCTGGCGGTCCGCCGATGCGCTTCCGTCTTTCCCCGAGGATCGCCCCACGGTTCTGGGCACGGCCGGCGGCGGTCAGGATGGAATCGAGGTGCTCGACGGTTTCTTGAAGGCCAGCGCCGGAGCGGGCTGGAATGCCGTCGTCGTGTGCGGCCCACAGACTCACGAGGGCGACCGCAGGGCGTTGGAAGCGCACGCGCTCGACGCCGGCGCGGCGTTCCGGAGCTTTCTCCCCGGCCTGGCCCAGTGGTTCGGGAAGGTCGATGCACTGGTCTCCATGGGCGGATACAACACGCTCGTCGAAGCCGTTCGCTGCGGCACTCCGACCGTCTGCGTCCCTCGCGTTGCTCCGCGTACCGAGCAGCTGCTTCGAGCGAAGGCCTTCGCCCGAATAGGACTCCTGCGGCTGCTCCCGCCGGAACTGCTCGAGCCGGAAAGTCTCCGGCGAGAAATCGCCGCAGTGCTCAGTTCGTCCCGCGGAGATCTGAAAAGGCGCGCTCGGGCCGCACTCGATTTCGACGGCGCTCTCAATTCCGGGCTCGAGCTGCTCGAGCTCGCCGGCCTCGACGAGAGGCGCGCGCGGCGCGGCGCGGTGCCCCTCTTTCCGGGTGCCGCGTGAAGACCGCTCGTCGGGCCGCCGTGTTCCTCGTGGCCGCGGCGGCCGCCGCGCTCGCCTGGGGCTTCCTCCGGAGATCCTCCGACTCGCGGCTCGATTTCGTGACGGCCCCGGTGGCGCGCCGCGACATCAGCGCGACCGTGACCGCCACTGGGACGCTCGACCCGATCGTCAAGATCATGGTCGGCAGCCAGGTGTCCGGCCGGATTCAGACACTGTCGGCGAGCTACAACGACCCGGTGAGGAAGAACCAGGTCCTTGCGCAGATCGAGCCCTCGTCCTTCAAGGCGCGCGCGGACCAGGCCGACGCGCAGGTTGCGAAGGCGCGCGCGGCCGTCTTAGACGCCGAGATCGTCTTCCGGCGAGTTCAGCAGCTCTTCAAGGACAGGATCGGGTCGCAGGCCGACCTGGACGCCGCGAAGACGAAGTTGGTCCAGGCGGAAGCCGACTTCAAGCAGGCGGAGGCCAATCTGAGCCAGGCCCGCGTGGACCTCGCCAATACGCGAATTCTCTCGCCCATCGACGGCGTCGTGATCTCCCGCAACGTGGAGGAAGGACAGACGGTTGCGGCGAGCCTCCAGGCCCCGACGCTCTTCACCATCGCCGACGACCTCGGGAAACTCCAGATCGTGGCGAACGTGGACGAGGCGGACGTGGGTCAGGTCGCCGAGGGACAGGAGACGGTGTTCACCGTGGACGCGTTCCCGCAGTCCACGTTCCGGGGAATCGTCCAGCTGATCCGCAACAGCCCCGAGAACGTCCAGGGGGTGGTCACGTACGGCTCCGTCATCCAGGTCGACAACTCCGAGCAGCGCCTCAGGCCCGGCATGACCGCGAACGTCACGATCGTGGTGGCGAAGAAGAAGGGAGTCCTGGCCGTGCCGAACGCGGCGCTGCGATTCCGTCCGCCCGATTCTTTTCGCAAGAAGAGCTCCGAGGCGGAGGACACTTCGCGAGAGGAAGCGAAGAAGGGGAAGCGCCAGAAGAGCCACGTCACGATCTGGTGCTGGAAGAACGGCTCCCCGGATCCCGAGCGCGTCAAGATCGGCATCACGGACGGCGCCTATACCGAGGTCAAGGAAGGGCTCGGCGAGAAGGACGTCGTGATCGTGAGAACCCGGTCCGGCGACGCGTCGGATCAGAAGACGCCGACGCCGGGGAAGTCCCCGGTTCGATGAGCCCGTTTCTCTCGATTCCGATCGCCTGGCGCGCCCTCGGCAGCAATCGGCTGCGCAGCACCCTGACGATGCTGGGCGTGATCATCGGCGTCGGCGCCGTGATCCTGATGGTCGCGATCAGCGCCGGAGCGCGAGCCCAGATCGAAGAACGGATCGCGACGCTCGGCGACAACATCGTTCTCGTGACGCCGGGATCGCAGAACTCCGGAGGCGTGCGGGCCGGTACCGGCTCGGCGCAGTCGCTCACTGTGGAGGATGGGGAAGCTCTCCAGAAGGATTGCCCGTCGCTCTCGGCCTCGAGCCCCGTGCTCGAGAAGACGCTTCAGGTCATCGCGCGGAACCAGAACTGGTATACGCGCGTGCAAGGTGTGTCGGTCAGCTACATGGAGATCCGATCCTGGCCCCTGGATGCGGGCGAGCCCTTCAACGAGCAGCACGTTAAGGGTGCGGGGAAAGTCTGCCTGCTCGGGGCAACGGTGGTCGAGAAGCTCTTCGGCACCGATGATCCAGAAGGGGATTATGTCCGCATCGCGGGCGTGCCGCTGAAGGTGATCGGCGTCCTTTCGCGGAAGGGCCAATCCGCGCGCGGGTCGGACCAGGATGACGTCGTCCTCGTTCCGGTCACCACGCAGCTCCAGCGCCTCTACAAGAAGAACCGGCTGACGTCCATCATCGCGTCGGCGCGGGACGCGACGGCGCTGCACGCCGCGGAGGAAGAAGTCGCCGGGCTCCTGCGCCAGCGCCACAAGATCGGAAACCCCGAAGAGGACGACTTCACGGTCCGCGGCCAGGAGGAGATCGTGGCCGCAGCGACCGCCACTTCCCGGACGCTCGGCGCGCTTCTGGCCAGCGTCGCCGCCGTGTCGCTCCTCGTCGGCGGAATCGGAATCATGAACATCATGCTCGTGTCGGTGACCGAGAGGACCCGGGAGATCGGCATCCGCCGGGCCGTCGGGGCGCGCGGCGTGGACATCCTGGTGCAGTTCCTGGTCGAGGCGGTGGTGCTCGCCATTCTCGGCGGCATCGTCGGCATCGCGTTGGGAATCGGAGGATCGCATGCCGTGGCCGACGCCGAGGGATGGCCGGTGCTCATCTCGGCGCCCTCGATCGTGCTGGCGTTTCTCTTCGCCGGCGCGGTGGGAGTCTTCTTCGGCTTCTACCCCGCATACAAAGCGGCGGGACTCGAAACGATCGACGCGCTGCGCTACGAGTGAGCCGGGGAAGAGGCGGCCTGCCGTCAATTCTTCCCGATGTTTCCCTCGAAGATGTTTCCGACGAAGCACTGGTGGACGAACGCAGGGGTGAAGCGGGCTGCGACCTCCGCCGGAACGTCGGACTCCTTGATCTCCTGAAAGTCGAACCCGATCGCGCCGCCGGGATTCACCGTCGCGACCAGGTACCCGTAGGTGTTCGTTCTCGCCTCCTTCGCCTTGGTGGCCGCGTGCGGAAGGGCGTAGCGAATCGCGCCGGTCGTCCCGATGATCCAACCCGGGATGACGCCGCCGTTCGTTTGCCAGTAGAACGAGTCGAAGATGCCGCTCATGTAGAAGTGGGAGTGGCTGGCGAGCGCGTAGACCTTCTTTCCGGCCGCCTGCGCCTTGAGAAGCCCCTTGTAGACCCGCCGCCCGCTATACTCGCCCTGCGCCCAGTCGCTCATGCTGTGGTCGGAGGCGAGGCTGTCCGGCAGCGCCGCGTGCATGCCGACGACGATCGCGGCGATGGAGGGATCGCTGATCGAGCGGTTCAGCACCCCTTCGAACCACGCGAGCTGGCCGTCGTCGAACTGGTCGTTGGAGGCGTTGTCGAGCGATAGGAAGTCTACGCCGTTCTGGATCCAGTGGTAGTACGACTTCATCCGGTGGTCCTTCGGGTTGTCCTTGAGACGCTGGGCCTGGATCGGCGGGGCATTGAACCAGTCGGCGAACTGCGCGAGGAACTCCAGCCGCGACTTGGGGGCGACGAGCTCGTGGTTGCCGATCGTGAGAAAAACGGGAATGGAGCCGAACGGCAGGAGCTGGCTTTGGAGGAAGTCGTCCCAGGCGCCTCTGTTGTAGTCGATGATCGTCATCGGCTTTTCGCCGGCGACCCTACGGGCCTGAAGAAGGTCCTCGTCGAAATCATGCAGCGCCCGGAAGTCTCCGAGGTGCCAGTAGAGGGCGGCGCCGCTGGAGATCGCGCCCGCCGCGACCGCGGGCATCACGACGTCGCCGCAGTTGCGGGAGTCACCGCCGACGACGAACTTCCACGAGGAGGCAGGGCTCGCGCGCCCCTTCGCCTGTCCGTCCCCGGCGCGCGCCGGCGTGGCGCACGCGGCGAGGCCGGCGCAAAGCAGGAGCAGGAGAGGTCCGTTTCTTCGGTTGTTCATCCGGGAGAGACGATAGCAGAGGGCGCCGCCGTGAAATCATCATGCCGATGGGGCTCTCCTACTGTGACGTGGCGCCGGGACAGCCGTGGCACGGGCCGTACCACTCGAAGGAGTAAGGCTTTCCGGTCCGCCGCGACGAAATCCTCCTCGAGCGGCTGGCGCTCGAGATCAACCAGGCGGGACTCTCCTGGCGACGGTGCTCAAGAAGCGAGGCATTCCGGCTGGCCTTCGAGGGATTCGATCCTGAGGTGGTTGCGCGCTGCGGCGCCAGAGAACGCCGGCGGCTCCCGACGCCGGCATCATCCGAAACCGCCTGAAGGTGGACGCGGTCGTCGAGAACGCGCGGCGAATCCTGGAGATGCGGGAAAGCCACGGCTCTCCGCTGCTGGCTGGACGCCCACCATCCGCTCTCGCTCCCGGCGTGGTGCGATCTCTTTTCGGGCACGTTCCGGTTCACGGGAGGCGAGATCGTGCGGGAATCCCTCGTCTCGACGGGCCACCTCCCCGGGGCGCACCGCCGCTCCTGTCCGATTTACGCCAGGGTCGCCGCGCGGCGGCCGCCCTGGATGAGGGTTGATTCCGCCTAGGCGACTCTCCAGAGACGCGGCCCGCGGTGGGATGAGCGCCGGATCGCGATCAACGCGGGGATCGTCGTCAGCGCGCCCAGAGTCACCAGGGCGATGCCGACGGCCTTGCTCTTGTCGCCGAGCTTTCGCGAGAGGAGCAGACCGATCCCGGCTCCGAGCGCCGCGCGGGTCGCGATGACGAATCCGAGTTCGCGGACGGGCAAGTCGATTCTCTTCATAGAAGACCTCCACCGGAGAAGGCCTGCAACCGCGGGGCCAGGATCCGGGTCAGTGTCTCGGGTGCTTCGGCGTGCGGGTCGGCGTCCGGGTCGGCGTGATCGTTCGTGTAGGTGTCACTGTGCTCGTCGCCGTCGGCGTCCAGGTCGGCGTCGGAGTCGGGGTCACGGTACGCGTGCTCGTCGCAGGAGGCGTCGGTGTGGACGAGCTCGTGGGCGTCGGGGGAGCCGGTGTCGGGGTGGGCGTCGGCGTCAGGCTCGGCCCCGCCGTCGGCGTCGAGGCGGGCGGGTTGTAGCCGAGCTGGAGGATCTCGAAGTCGCTCGCGGTCAGGCCCGCGAAGGCGGGATTCAAGACGTCGTTGTTCCAGCGGTTGTCGTAGGTCCCCGTGATGTACATGTCCGAGCCGTTGTCGGCGACAATCAGGCCGTACTTCTTCATCGCCCGGAAGATCTTCTGCGCGTCGGCGGGGAAGCCCGAGATGTCCTTGCTCGCCTTCAGGCGCAGCCGGGCGCCCATCGGCAGCGCGCCCGACGTCGAGCCGGCCCGGTGCGACGCGGGATAGACGTAGCCGTTGGTCGAGCGCACGGTCACGCGAAACGCGTGGCCGATCTCGTCGGGAGAGGACACCTCGTCGAACCGCACGAGGCCCGCAAGGATCGCGAGGCCCGCCGCGTCGGCCGAGGTCCATCCGTCGGGCCGGCGGTTGTTCGTGTTCATGTCGAAGAAGGCGCCGGAGCCGGCCAGCCACTGCGTGCCGTCGTAGAAGACGTTGTAGAGCTCGTAGAGGTACTTGTTGTCGCGGTCCACGAGGAGCAGGTGGCGGTCCTCCGAGGAGCGCAGGTCCACGTTGCCGGGCTCGCCTCCCTCGATCCAGTGCGCCTGCGTGATCGCCTGGTCGGGGATCGGGTAGAAGGGAAAGCTCGTGTCGGTCGAGTGGTCCACGCCGTCGGACTCGTCGGAGTAGAGAAACTGCACGGTCTTCTTCGGCTGCGTTCCGTCCACGACGACGTACGGCATTCCGTACCCCTCGACGCTTCCAGGAGAGACGTCGCCCCCGAAGTCGGGATGGAGCCTGCGGGTGCCGCCGTTGTTGATGAAGGCGATGTAGGACGCGGAGCCCGCGTCCACGGGCCAGGACGTGACGTCGAGGTTCCACCAGTTGGTCGCGGGAAAGAGGGGAAAGGGACCAGGAAGGTCGCCGTTGGCGACGGGGCCGGTCGCGGCCACCGAAGATTCGGCGGAACGCGCTGAGGGAAGGGAGAGCGCGGCGACGAGAAATGCGGCGGCGGCTGCCCGGAAAGACTTCGACATTCGGTACTCCTATGGATCTTCAGAGGCGAAAGCCCGGCCGATCGGAGGAACCCGACCCGTTCAAAAAGAAGACAGTCAGGATGCCCTGCAGCGGCAAGAAATGTCAATGGCGAAATCGGCAAATCCCAGTTTTCCAAGAGGTTGTGCGGGGAACGTCTCTTGCACCGGTGAGGGGCCAGGAAAAGGAGCGGCTCATGAGGGAGACCCCCGTCAACGACTGGCTTGCCGATCTCGAACGCGTCATCGAGGATGAGGAGGCGACGGCCCCGATCCGGATCCACCGGACGAAGAAGAAGGAGAAGAAGAAAGAAGAGCCCGCTCCCGGCGGCACGCCCGACTTCAAGGACATCGGCGAACCGTCTTAACCCGGCGGCTCCTTCGCGGGTGTTAGCCTCGCCCGGTGAGTCCTTTTTTCCGACCCGCGCTCTCGGGGCTTTGTGTTTTTCTCGCGGCCGCCTTCGCTCCGGCGCAGGCGAAGAAGCCGGCCGAGCGGCCGGGCCACTCCCGGGGCTCGACGCTTCTTCCCAACGGCTGGAGGATCAAGCCGGCCGGGCGGCACATGACGGTCGGAGACCTGCCGCTGGCCATGGCGCCCTCTCCCGACGGCCGCTGGCTGATCGTGACGGTAAACGGCTATGCCAAGCCGGCCCTCGCGGTCGTGGACACGAAGAACTTCCTCATCAAATCCCGCTACGCGGTGGAGAACGCGTGGCTCGGCCTTGCCTGGAGCCCGGACGGCAAGAAGGTCTATTCCTCCGGCGCGTCGGCAAGCGTGGTCGAGGAGCTCAACTTCGCGGCCGGAAGGTTGAAGCCCGCCGCGAGGATTGCCGTCGGCGAGCCCGACAAGGGTAAGGAGACCTTCGTCGGCGGGATCGCGCTGCGACCCGACGGCACCCTGCTCTACGCCGTCAACGTCTTCGGCAAGACGGTCTCGGCGATCGATCTCACCCGCCGGCAGGTTCTCCGGACCGTTCCGCTTCCCGCCGAGCCGTACACCTGCGTGACCTCGCCGGACGGCCGCACGCTCTACGTCTCACTCTGGGGCGGCGCGAAGGTTCTCGTCTTCGACGCGGAGAGCCTCGATCCGAAGGCGGAGATCGCAGTCGGGGAGCACCCCAACGCCATGGCCCTGTCTCGCGACGGCAAGAGGCTCTTCGTCGCCTGCGCCAACACAAACGCGGTCTGGGTCGTGGACCTGGAGTCGAACGCCCCGAAGGAGCAGATCTCGATCGCGCTCCATCCCTCTTCGCCTCCCGGCTCGACGCCCAACAGCGTCGCGCTTTCGCCCGACGGCGGGACGCTGCTCGTCGCCAACGCCGACAACAACGCGGTCGCCGTGGCGTCGGTCGGTCCCGAAAGGGAGAGCCGGGTCGCCGGCTTCCTCCCGACCGGCTGGTACCCGACGGCGGCCGCCTTCAGCGGCGACGGCAAGCAGATCTTCGTCCTCTCCGGCAAGGGGCTCGCGTCTTCGCCGAACCCGCGAGGACCGCAACCCTCGATCGCCGCGGCGGAGGGGCAGTACATCGGCGCCCTCCTGGCCGGATCGCTCTCGATGCTGCCTGCCCCCGGAAAAGACGCGCTCTCCCGCTACACGAAAACCGTTTACGACCTGACGCCCTACCGCGACGCGATTCGCCTCGCCCCGGCGCGCGCCCCGAAAAACTCGGCGATCCCGGCCCGGGTCGGCGGCCGCTCGCCGATCAAGCACGTCTTCTACGTCATCCGGGAGAACCGAACCTACGACCAGGTGTTGGGCGATATGCCGGAGGGAAACGGCGATCCGCAGCTCTGCCTCTTCGGGGAGGACGTCACGCCCAACGCCCACGCGCTCGGCCGGGAGTTCGTGCTGCTCGACAACTTCTACGTCAACGCAGAGGTCAGCTACAGCGGGCACGCCTACTCGACCGGGGCCTACGCGACCGACGCCGTCGAGAAGGTCTGGCCGATGAACTACGCGGACCGCGGCGGCAAGTACCTCTCGGAAGGCGGCGGCGAGATGCGGAACCCGTACGGGAATATCGACGCTCCCGCCGACGGCTACATCTGGGACGCCTGCCGCCGCGCCGGGGTTTCCTACAGAAGCTACGGGGAGTTCGTCAACGATCCGGCGCCCGTCCGCGCGAGGTTTCCCGGAGCGGAGTCCGGAGAGTTTCTCAGCGGGCCGGGGCCTTACAAGGCCTCCGTGCCGGGGCTGGAGGGCCGCATCAGCCCGTACTACCCGCCCTTCGATCTCTCGATCCCGGACAGCAAGCGCGTGGAGATCTGGCTCGGGGAGTTCCGCGAGTTCGAGAAGAACGGCGACTTGCCCGCGCTTTCGATCGTCCGGCTCGGAAACGACCACACGGCGTACGTCCGAGCCGGGTTCCCGACGCCGCGCTCAATGATCGCCGAAAACGACCAGGCTCTCGGACGGCTCGTCGAAGCGATCTCGAAGAGCCGCTACTGGAAGGAGTCCGCGATCTTCGTCCTCGAGGACGACGCTCAGAACGGGCCGGACCACGTGGACGCCCACCGGTCGGTCGCGCTCGTCGTGAGCCCGTACACGAGGCGGCGCGCCGTGGACTCCTCGCTCTACACGACGTGCGGGATGCTCCGCACGATGGAGCTCATTCTCGGCCTCCCGCCGATGAGCCAGTGCGATGCCGCCGCCTCCCCGATGTACGGCGCGTTCCGGCAGACAGCGGACCCGGCGCCCTATACCCGGCGCGAGGCCCGGGTCCCCACCGATGAGATGAACGATCCGCTCGCTCCGGAATCCTCCGCGTCCGCGCTCCTGGACCTCCACGAGGCCGACCGGATCCCGGACATCGCCGGCAACGAGATCCTCTGGAAGGCCGTCCGCGGCCAGGCCTCGGCGATGCCGCCGCCGGTCCGCGCGGCCTGGGTCCGACCTCGCGCCGACGACTGAGGGTTCCTCAGTTCCCTCCGCTTCCCTCGTACGGCTTGATCTGGTCCGCGATGACCTTCGTGTCGCCGACGACGACGATCGTCGCCTTGTTCCCCTGGATGTAGCGCGAGGCCATCTGCTGGACCTGCGCCGGCGTGACGGCGTAGACGCGGCTGACGAAGGTGTTCAGGTAGTCCGCCGGCAGGCCGTGGAGATCCACGAACTCGAGCTGCCCGATGATCCCGGCGCGCGCGGAGTTCTGAAGAACGAAGGTCCCCGCGAGGTAGTTCTGGATGCCCTTGAGCTCCATCGCGGAGGGAGGCTCGTCCTGGAGCCTCTTGATCTCGTAGAGGATCTCCTTGAGCGAGGCGCCAGTGTCCTTCGTCGTCACGTCGGCGGTCTCCACCCAGTAGGCGTCGCGGAAGCGCGTCGAAACCTGCGAGGCGGGGGAGTACGTGTAGCCCTTCTGCTCGCGGATGTTGGAGGTGATCCGGGAGCCGAAGGAGCCGCCCAGGAGCGCGTTCATGACCTGGAGGGCGACAAAGTCGGGGTTCGACGGGTCCGTCACGGGCATGCCGATGTAGATGGTGGACTGGACGGCGCCCGGGCGGTCTACGGTCTCCAGCCGCTTCTCGATCTTCGGCTTGGGCGTGTTGACGGCGGGCGCGGGCCCCTTCTTCCATCCCGAGAATGCCTTGCGGATCGCCGCCTCCATGGCCTTCGAGTCGAACCGGCCGCAGACGTAGACGTGCGAGCGGGCGGCGCCGAAGTTGGCGTCGTAGAAGCCGCGCACTTGCGCGATGGTGAAGCCCTTCAAAGTCGCTTCGGTCGGGAAGAGCCGCCCGTAGGGGTGGCCCGGGTAGAGCAGCGCCCGGAACTTCTCGTTGGCCATTTGCTGCGGCTGGCTCTTGGCGATCGAGAGCCGGCGGACGCGGTCGCCCTTCAGGCGAGTCAGCTCCGACTCGGGGAACTTCGGGTGCATGGCGACGTCGGCGATCAGGGCGACCGCTTCGGGGCCGAACTCCGAGAGGACGTCGGAGAAGATGTCCGTGCGGTCCTCGCCGACGTTGACGTCGATCGAGCCGCCCATCCTCGCGGCCGCCTCGGCAAGCTGCGCGGCGGACTTCGTCTCGGTCCCCTGCGTGAGCAGGTCCCCCATCAGGTCCGCGAGCCAGACCTCGTCGGCCTTCTCGTCGATGTTGCCCGACCGGACGGCCAGGCGGACGGTGACCTTGGGCGTCGTCCCGTACTCGACGAGCGTGACGCCGAGGCCGTTGTCGAGAGCGAACTTGCGCGGCGCCGGGACCGAGAAGCCCTTGGGCTGGCCCGGCTCCGGCGGGGCCTGTTTCTGGGCGTATGCCGCGGGCGCCGCGAGCGACGCGAGCGCCGCCAGGGCGAGAAGCGTTGCGATCCGCTGGATTTTCATGATCGTCTCCCCCTCAGTTCCCGCTCTTGGCTTCCGGCTTGCCGTCCGGCTTCGCTTCGCCCTTGGCCTCGACGACGAGCACCGTCCGGTTGGTCGGCCGCAGGTACTCCTTCGCGGTCTTCAGGATCAGCTCCGGCGTGACCTTGCGGAACTCGTCCTCGATCCGGTTGATCTTGCCTGGGTCGTCGTCGAACAGGGCATAGGCGCAGAGCAGGTCGGCCTTGCCGAAGCCGAAGAGCCCGTCGATCGAATCGTAGAGGCCCGAGCGGGTCTTGACCATCGCGCGGGCGAGCGTGTCCCTGTCCACCGGCGTCGTGCGAAGCTTCTCGATCTCCTCGTCCACGACCTTCAGGATCTGGTCGGGCGACTTGTCCTTGTCGTGGAACATGGAGACCGTGAACAGCACGGGGCCCTTGATGTTGAACATGTTTCCGAGCTCGTTGATCCCGCCGTTGACGCCGCCGGTCAGGCCGTTCTTCTGGACGAGGGCCTGGTAGAGGAGGCTGTCCCGCCCCTCGATCAGGATCTCTTCGAGAACGCCCATGGCGTAGTACTCCGGCGTGTCCCGCGGCGGCATGTGGTACGAGAAGGCGAGGGCCGGGCGCGTCGCGAGCTTGTCCTCCTTGGTGGCGCGCTTTTCTTTCTCCTGGCGCGGCTCGGAGATGTCGGGCGGCGGCGGAAGCGCGGCCTTCGGGATGTCGCCGAAGTACTTCTGGATCCACGCCATCGCCTGCTTCGGATCGAAGTCGCCGGTCACCGCCATGGCGGCGTTGTTCGGGGCGTAGTAGGTCTTGAAGAACTTCTGCACGTCCTCGAGCGTCGCGGCATCGAGGTCCTTGAGGTCACCGTAGAAATTGTGCGCGTTGAACCAGTTCGTGTTGGCGTACTGCGGCATGTCGAGCCACGGGAAGCCGCCGTACGGCCGGTTCAGCACGTTGACCCGGACCTCGGACTTCACGACGCCCTGCTGGTTGGTCAGGTTGTCCTGGTTGATGGCGAGGCCCCTCATCCGGTCGGCCTCGGCCCAGATCGCCATCTCCAGCGTGTGCGAGGGAACGATCTCGAAGTAGTTCGTGAAGTCGAAGCGGGTCGAGCCGTTCAGGATCCCGCCGTTGGACTGGACCAGCTTGATGAACTCCATCTTGCCGAGGTTCCCGGACCCCTGGAACATCATGTGCTCGAAGAGGTGCGCGAACCCGGTGCGGTCCCTCGGCTCGATTCGGAAGCCGATGCCGTAGTAGACCGCGACGACCGTCTTGGGCGACGTGTGGTCCGGGGACAGCACGACCTTCAGCCCGTTGTCGAGCTTGTGGTACTCGACGGGGACCTTGATCCCCTCGCTCTTCTCCGCGGCCTTCGTCTGGGCCGTGGAGACCCCGCTGATCGCCATTCCGGCGGCCAGCGCTAAAACCGATTTTGCAGTCTTGAGAACAGTCCTCATCCCACCCTCCCTTGGAAGCACACAAGTCTACGTCCCGGAAGCCCGAAAGTTTCCTCGACGGCCGAGCCCCGGCAAACCCTTGATATTGTTCCGCCTACTTTCAAAAACACCTCTCTTGGAGGACCGCCATGAAGCTCCGCCTGGCCATCGGAATCGCCCTTTGCGCCGCCGCTCTCCCACTCCGCGGGGACCCGGACATCCATGACACTCGGCTCCTTTCCGAACCGGCAGTCAGCGCGAAGCAGATCGCCTTCATCTATGCGGGCGACCTCTGGACCTGCGACCTGGACGGAGGCAACGTCCGGCGGCTGACCTCGGGGGCCGGCGCCAAGTCGCACCCGGCCTTTTCTCCCGACGGGAAGTGGCTGGCATTCTCCGCGAGCTACGAGGGCAACACCGATGTGTACGCCGTCGCCTCCGAGGGAGGAGTGCCGAAGCGGCTCACGTGGCATCCCGGCGTGGACGGGGTCCAGGGATTCACCGCGGACGGCAAGTCGATCCTCTTCACCTCTCCCCGTTTCGTCCACACCGCGAGATACACGCAGCTTTTCACGGTGCCGGTCGAAGGGGGCCCCGAAGTTCCGATTCCCATCCCGAACGCGAACAGCGCCGCGTTCTCTCCCGACGGCAGGCGCATCGCCTACAACCCGTTCGCCCAGCAGTTCCTCCAGTGGAAGCGCTACCGCGGCGGCGCGGTCTCGCAGATCTGGATCTACGACGTGGCAAGCCACGCGGTCGAGAAGATCGCCCAGCCGGCCGGCCGCGCCAACGACGCGGACCCGTCGTGGATGGGCGGCGCGATCTACTTCCGCTCCGACCGGGAGGGGGAGTTCAACCTCTACTCCTACGACACCGCGTCGAAGGCGATCCGGAGGCTCACGAACCACGGCGACTTCCCGGTGCTTCACGCCGCCGCGGGCGCCGGGCACATCGTTTACGAGCAGGCCGGCTACCTCCACCTCCTCGATCCGGGGAGCGGCAAGGCGAAGAAGCTCACGATCGGCGTCGCGGCGGACCTGCCGGAGACGCGACCCCGGTTCGTCCGGGAGACGAGGGACCGCCACTACGTCCGCAACGCTTCCCTCTCGCCGACCGGAGTGCGCGCCGCCTTCGAATTCCGCGGAGAGATCGTCACGGTTCCGGCGGAAAAGGGGGACGTGCGCAACCTGACCAACTCGACCTCCGCGCACGAGCGCTCCCCCGCGTGGTCTCCCGACGGGCGCTGGATCGCGGATTTCTCCGACGCGTCGGGCGAGTACCAGCTCGAGATCCGCTCGCAGGACGGCAAGGGCGAGGTCCGGAAGCTCAAGCTGCAGGGCTCCGGCTTCTACGAGTTCCCGGCGTGGTCTCCGGACAGCCGGAAGATCGCCTACGTGGACAACTCCAGAACGCTCTGGTGGGTGGACGTCGGCTCGGGCGTCTCGAAGAAAGTCGGCTCGGACTACTTCTACGGCCCGGTCAAGACGCTCGTCCCGACCTGGTCCGCGGACTCGCGGTGGATCGCCTACACGCTCAACAACCAGTCCTACATCCAGAGAGTCTGGGTCCACTCGATCGAGAAGGGCGAGTCTTATCCCGTCACCGACGGCCTCTCAGACTGCTCCGAGCCGGTCTTCGACCGGAGCGGCAAGTACCTCTTCTTCTTCGCCTCGACGGATTCGGGTCCCGTGCGCAACTGGTTCTCGCTCGAGAACCAGGATCTCCGGACGACGCGCGCGATCTACATGGCGGTGCTGCGCAAGGACCTTCCCTCGCCGCTGGTCAAGGAGAGCGACGAGGAGAAATCCGCGCCGGCCGCTTCCGCTCCCGATTCGAGCAAGCCCGGCAAGCCGAAGGCCGAGGTCGAGGAGGAGGGGAAGGATGCCAAGAAGGACGAGTCCGGCCCGGGCAAGACCGACGCGAAATCCGACGAGAAGCCGAAGGCGCCGCCGGCCACAGCTCCCGTCACGATCGACTTCGACGGAATCGAGTACCGGATCCTTGACCTGCCGGTCCCGGCCGCGGACCTGTCGAACCTCCACGCCGGTGCCTCCGGCCAGATCCTCTTCCTGCGAGAGGCCGACGGGAAGAAGGCGATCCAGCGCTTCGACCTGAAGGACCGCAAGACCGACACACTTCTGCCGGACGCTTCGGACTTCGAAGTCTCCTTCGACGCGAAAAAGGTTCTCTACGCCATCAAGGACAGCTGGTACATCGCGTCGGCCACGGGCAAGAAGATCGAGCCGGTGGACGGCAAGGACGGCAAGCTGAAGATGGACTCGATCGAGGTCCGCATCGATCCGCGCGCCGAGTGGCCGGAGATGTTCGAGGACGCCTGGCGGATCAACCGGGACTTCTTCTACGACGCCAGGATGCACGGGGTGGACTGGAAGGCGATGCACGAGAAGTACGCGCAGTTCCTTCCGCACGCGGCGGTGCGGTCCGACGTGACCCGGATCATTCAGTGGATGTGCAGCGAGCTCTCCGTCGGACATCACCGCGGCGGGGGCGGCGACACGCTCGACGAGGTCAAGACGGTGCCGGGCGGGCTGCTGGGCGCCGACTACACGATCGAGAACGGGCGCTACCGCTTCGCGAAGGTGTACGGCGGCCTGAACTGGACGCCGGAACTGCGCTCGCCTCTGACCGAGCCGGGCGTCAACGCGAAGGCGGGGGAGTACCTGCTCGCCGTCGGCGGGCGCGACGTGAAGCCGCCGGCGAACCTTTTCTCTTATTTCGAGAACACGTCGGGCAAGTTGATCGAGATCACCGTCGGCCCGAATCCAGACGGGAAGGGTTCGCGGACGGTGTCGGTCGTGCCGCTCGCCTCGGAGCTGGCGCTGCGCAACCGCGCCTGGGTCGAGGGCAACCTGCGCAAGGTCGACGCGGCCACCGGCGGCCGCGTGGCGTACGTCTACGTTCCGAACACGGGCGGGCCCGGATACACCTACTTCAAGCGCTATTTCTACCCGCAGTCGTACAAGGAAGCGGTGATCATCGACGAGCGCTACAACGGGGGAGGCTCGGTCGCCGACTATTACATCGACGTCCTGCAGAAGAAGCTCATCTCTTACTGGGCGATGCGCTACGGCGCGGACATGAAGACGCCGTCGGCGTCCATCCAGGGGCCGAAGGTCATGATCGCGGACGAATCGGCGGGGTCGGGAGGCGACCTTCTTCCGTGGATGTTCCAGCGGTTCAAAGTCGGTCCGGTCGTGGGCACGCGGACGTGGGGAGGGCTCGTCGGGGTCCTGGGATTCCCGGTGCTGATGGACGGCGCCACGATCACCGCGCCCAACCTGGCGATCTGGGACGTTGAGAAGGGCTGGATCGTGGAGAACGAGGGAGTCCCGCCCGACGTCGAGGTCGAGCAGACTCCCGCCGACGTCATCGCCGGGCGGGATCCGCAGCTCGAGAAGGCCATCTCGATCGTGATGGAGGAGCTGAAGAAGAACCCTCCGCCGCACCCGAAGCGGCCTGCGCCGCCGGTCAAGACCGGTCTTTCCGCTCCTCGCTAGGCGACGGCACTCGGCGGAAAGGGCCGGCGGGCGGGTCCTGTCGCGGGATACCCCAGGCAGTGCTACTTCTTGCCGGGAATCGTGATTTCGTGGAGGTAGATGTTTAGCCATTTCCCGGCGCGGCGGACCCAGACGGAGGACTCCGCGACGCGGCGGGAGACGGGCTTGCCCGAGACGGCGCCTCGGATCTCCGCCTGGTAGCTCAGGATGACGACGTCGGGCGATGCGCGCTGGACGTGGATCGGGCCGATCCCGTAATCGTCGAGCCGGTAGTCCGCGAAGGTCTTTTCGATACCGGCCCAGGGCGTGGTCCCGGATTCGCTGATCGAGACGTACTCCGGCGCCGTCAGCTTCTTGATCGCGGGCAGGTCGTGGCGCTTCCATCCCTCCCAGAGTTGTTGCTCGAGCCAGATCAGGTTCTCGATCTCGCTGCCCGGACCGGGAGCGGGAGAAGGGGATTGCGCGGGCGTGTCGACGAGAAGAGCGAGCGAGGCAAAAAGGAGAAACGTTTTCATTTCCGCCTCCGGGGGCGGAAGCATAAGGGGGGACCGTTATTGCCCCGCGGGCTTCATCCTCTCCCAGTTCTGGGTGGAGCCGATGTTGGGGTTGAAGGTCGAGTCGTTGGAGTGCTGGTAGTTTCCGAACCCGTCGGTCCAGTGGTACTGGTTCGAGTACGACTGCTCCGAGGTCCCCCAATAGGGATCTTCCATGCGCTCGGTGCCCCGAATGTACTGGTCGAAGCCGTCATTGGCGCTGCTGCTCGCCCTCTGCTGGGCCGACCGCGCGTTGGCGGCCTGGCGCTGCGCGTCCATCGTCGCGATCATCGCGTCGTTGTTGGCCGAGATCGCGCGCGAGAGCCTTCCCGCCGCGGCGATCTGGGCATAGCCCTGCGCGATGTACTGGTTGAAGCGCCGCGAGAGCTCCTGGTAGACCTGCTGCGAGTAGCGCTCCCAGTTCGGGTCCGGCCGGAACGACGAGACCACAAACCCCAGGATCGCGTGGAGGCCGTCGAGCTTTCCGTCGGCCGCCCCCATGCTGAAGACGTACGTCAGGATGCGGTGGCTCTCGTACGTCGTCCCCTGCGGCCCGTGATACGGGATCCGGTTCACGTTGGTCAGAAGCGCGAAGAACTCCTCGTCGATCGTCCGGCCGTTGACCGTGTAGCGAACGCGGGCGGCGAGCGACTCTCCGGGCATCGCGGGCTTGCCGAGAGCCTGCGCGAGGTTCGGGATCTGGCGATACCCCACGACCTGGAGGTTCTGGGCCCTTCCCCGGTAGCGCGAGATGACGAAGTGCTTCATCGCATCGCCGATCCCGATGCCGGGCGCGTGGATCATCCCCAGCGAGTGGCCACCGACGGCGACCGAGGTGTCGCGGGGATCGAGCCAGTAGAACATCTCGGCGGGGAACGACTCGAGCCAGGCGGACCCGTCGGGAGCGGCGATGCGAAGCGACATCCGCACCGGGAAGCTGACGTTGGAGTACGTCCACTCCACACGGCTGTCGGCGGTCCACCCCTCCGGCACCGCGATCGTCCCGACCGCCAAGCCTCCCTGTTGCCGGTCCGTGATGGTGTATGTCTGGAAGTTCGTCCGGGGGACCTTCGAGGCGGCCGGGGCCTGCGGGTTGTTCGACGCCTTCGCGATCGCGGGGGCGGGAGCGGCCGGGGCCTCGCCTGCCGCGGCCGGCGAAGGCGCAGCCGAAGCCACCGCGGCTTTCTTCTGCGAGCAGCGCGCTGCCAGGACGGCCAGGAGCGCGGCGGAAACGGTCGAGACGATCCAGCGGCGATTCGACATGACGCTCTCCCCCTCTCGTTAGAGCGCAAAGCGGCGCCGGAGCGTCCCAGCTCCCCGGTAAGATCCTCGCGGATGGCCGGCGGTTCGGAGTGGATTTCGGGCAGGTCGGTTCTGGTGACCGGCGCGACCGGAGGCCTCGGGCTCGAGACCGCCCGCGAGCTCGCCAGGATGGGCGCGCAGGTCGTCCTCGGGGCCAGGAATACCGCCCGGGGTGCCGGCGTCGTCGAAGAGATCCGGCGTGGCGGCGGTCGGGCCGAGCTCCTCGAGATGGACTTCCTTTCCTTCGCCTCCGTCCGGCGCGCCTCCGAGAACTGGGAGGGCCGGCCGCTCGACGTCCTCGTCAACAACGCCGGCATCGTGGTTCGCGACCGCCTGCTCACCGAGGACGGGCACGAGCGGACGTGGCAGACGAACTTCCTCTCGCACTTCCTGCTGACGCGCCTCCTGCTCCCGAGCCTGAAAGCGGCTCCGAGCCCGCGGATCGTCAACGTCAGCTCCGACGCGCACCGCGCCGGGCGGATGGTCTGGGACAACCTCGAGCTGGAGCGCGGCTATCGCGGTCTTCGGGCTTACTCGAACACGAAGCTCGCGCAGGTGTTGTTCACCGGCGAGCTCGCCCGGCGCGAGCGGGGAGTCGCCGTCAACGCGCTCCACCCGGGCGCGATCGCGACGGGGATCTGGCGCGCCGCTCCGGCCTTCGCGCGGTGGGTCATCGGG
>DATFQY010000007.1:0-2243 GCA_035263845.1 Thermoanaerobaculia bacterium
CCCGTTGGAGCTCCACGCGCCGATGAACGCGAGCGGCGGAGCCTGGCAAAGCTCTTCGGCCGGGCCGCCGCCTGCCGGGATCTTCTTGAGCTTTCCGTTGGCGAAGAACGCAAGGAAGCGGCCATCGGGCGACCAGAAAGGAGATTCGGCGTCGACCGATCCTTCCAGCGGCTTCCATTCCTCCGAGTCCAGCCGGCGTTCGTAGAGACGCCGGTGGCCGCCGGACTCCGCCTCGATGACGAGGCGGGTTCCGTCGGGAGAGACCGAGAATCCGCGCTCGATTTCTCCCGGCGCGTAGGAGGCTCCCGCCGGGATCGTCACTGGGAACCTCGCGGGCTGTCCCTCGGGCGCCCGTCGCGGGCGAAGGGAAGCGAGGGCGAAAAAGACCGCGGCGAGGAGGGCCGCCGCCGCAACGGCCGGCCAGGGCAGGCCAAACCGCCGCGGCAGGGGCTGAGCGACCGCCGGTGCGGACGTGGAAACCTCCGAGACGTGGTCCTTCAGGTGGCCGAGGTCCCGGGCGAGGTCGCGTGTCGAGGCGTAGCGCTCGCTCGGGTCCTTGGCGAGGCAGCGCTCGACGACCCATCGCACGGCGACCGGAAGCCCGGGCGCAGCGGACTGGAGCGGTTCCGGCTCTTCTCGCAGGATCGCGGTCAGCGTTTCCGCGGAGGTTTCCCGGGCGAAGGGCCGCCTGCCGGCCGCGAGCTCGTAGAGAATCGATCCCAGCGCGAACTGGTCGGACCGGAAATCGATCGGACGCCCGCTCGCCTGCTCGGGAGACATATAGCCGACCGTGCCCATCACCAGGCCGGGGCGCGTGGGCTCGATCGACGTCGGGATTTGGGAGGCCGGGCTCTCGGGCGCGGCCACGACCTTGGCGAGCCCGAAGTCCAGGATCTTGACGTGGCCGTCGCGGGTGATCATGACGTTCTCGGGTTTGAGGTCGCGGTGCACGATCCCCGCTTCATGGGCGCGAGCGAGACCGTCGGCGATCTGGACGGCCACGGCGAGCAGGCGGCGGGTCGGGAGCGCGCCCCCCGCCGCGAGCTCGCGCAGGCTCGATCCGGAGACGAGCTCCATCGCGATGTAGGCGGACCCGTCCGCGTTTCCGACCTCGTAGATCGTGATGATGTTCGGGTGGTTCAAGGCCGAGGCCGCCCGCGCTTCCTGCTCGAACCGAGCGAGCAGCTCCGCGTTGTCCACCTCGGAAGGAAGGATCTTGATCGCGACATCGCGGCCAAGCCGAGGGTCTCGCGCGCGGTAGACCTCTCCCATGCCTCCGACACCCAGCAGCCCGTTGATCTCATAGGGACCCAGGCGCGTCCCCGGAGAAATCTTCATCGGATTCCCTCGACGTTGTAGAGGTCGGAGAGCCAGCGCCGGTACTGGTACACGTAGGCGGTACCGTCGGCCGAGATCAGGAGGTTGCGGACGTAGGCGAGCCCGGCCTTGTCGGCCGGCTCGAGGACTCTCTGACCCGAGCGGGCGCCCGTCTGGAGATCGACGCGGGCCACTCTCATGGACGTTCCCTGCGGGAGCACGACGAACAGCGACCGGCCGTCGCCGCCGAAGCGCAACGGGAGCTCGCCGTTCTCGGTCCCCGGAACCGGCAGGGAGGCGCCTCCGTCCACCGGGCAGAGACGCAAGCTTCCGCTGGAAAGCCGGCTGAGGACGTAGCGCGAATCGGGAGTGAGCCCGGGACCCAGCAGCGGGGACCCCTCCACGGAAAGCTTTCGGCTCGCTCCCGTGCCCGGGTCGAGGACGAAGAGGGAGGGCGGTCTTCCCGACGACGAGGAGCCGCTGAAAATCAGCCGGCGGCTGTCCGGCATCCAGTTGCCGTCGACGGTTTCCCGCAGGTCGACCTTCACCGGGATCGGCTCGCCCGGTCCGACGGGAAGAATCTTCGGCGGCGCCGCGAGGTCGGAGAGCGTGGCGGATAACACCCACTTTCCGTCGGGCGAGAACTGGCCGATCCCCGCTCCCAGCCTCATCGGCGGGGATCCGTCCATCCTCCGGACCATCAGCACTCCGTCAGGTCCCCCCGCTTCGCCCTGCTCGTTGAGAAGCGCGAGCTTCCCGTCGCTGGACAGATCGAGCAGGCTCGTCAGCTCGAGCCAGGAGAGGTCTCGTTCGACCGACTCGCCGGACCCCGCTCCCAGGACTCCGTTTCTCTCCTCGTCGCGCGAGAGCAAGATCCTTCCGTCGCGGGAGACGTCGGAAAGCCTCAGGGCGCCGGGCGCCCGGTA
>DATFQY010000008.1:0-16396 GCA_035263845.1 Thermoanaerobaculia bacterium
TACTGGGACGAGCTCTGCTACTTCCACTGCCCCACGGCGTACCTCCCCAACATGAACGGCGAGTGGGTCGCCAGGCTCTCCGCGATGGACATCGCGATCGTGACGGGGGAGACCGACAACATCCTCTCCGGCACGACGGAGATGATGCGGATCTTCAACGAGAAGGGGATTCGAAACCGCAACTCCGTCTGGGGCGCCCCCTACGGCCACGACTGGCCGTGGTGGAAGGAGCAGATCCGCCACTACGTCCCGTAGCCCGGAGGGGAGGGGTTGCCCCCTCCCCTTCTCACCGAGGTTTCGTGCCTTCCTTCCAGCTCTTGATGGTGATCTTCCTGCCGCTCGGGGCCGCCTCCTTTTTGACGCTGTTGGCGGTGCTGAAAATGATGTTGCCCCGGTGGTCGGAGGAGAGGAAGAAGACCGGGTCCGTGAGGAACCCCGCGTACGACTGGGTCGCTCCGCGGTCCGACGCGCCCAGGTACGCGTTGCCGGTCGAGTACAGGAGTCCGTAGAAGCGGTCCGTACCGGCCGGAGTCGAGCACTTGGTCGTGTTGTTGCACGAAGGCGTGCTCCCTCCGGACTGGTTCGGGTTGAACGTCGAGAAGAACATCGCGCCCGAGATGACGAGCGTGTTGGTGATGACCCGTTCGCCGGCATTGAGCTCCAGGAACCACCCGTTCGCGGGGGACGTCGTGGCGCTGGCCGCCGTCGGCGACGCGATGTCGAGCAGGTCCGCCTCGGTCCGCGTGACCACGTTGTTGTTGTCGACGACGTAGTAGTAGCGCTCCTTCCAGCCGAGCGAGGCCGGAACGAGGCGGCCCAGGATGTCGTCGCGATCCCCGGTGCCGAAGGCGATTCCGAGCGCTGGGCGCCCGCCCGTGGTGTAACCGAGGTTCACGGCGGCGGGACGGTAATAGATCGGATAGGTCGGGGAGGAAGAGTCCGTCGGTTGCGGCGCCTGGAAGAGGAGGAACGGCTTGCCGGAGCCGGCCGAGAAGTCGATCTGGTTGTCGAATCGCCCGCCCGGAGGAGAAACGAGCCGGCGCAGGTCGGTCAGGTCCACGCGCCAGAGCTGTCCCTTCTGATCCCCGACGTAGATCATGTCGAGGATCCCGTCGCCGTTGACGTCGAGCACGGCGGGATCGGACGGGATCGAGCCGAAGTAGGTCGGCGTGCAGCCGACGGCGTTGATCCCGCAGCTCGAGTTGGCTCGGTAGAGCGTCTTCCCGGTTTCCACGTCCACCATGTATAGCCAGTTGCCGCGGCGGTTCATCCGCTCGCGGTCGAACCCGCCTCCGAAGATCGCCACCTCGTGGTCCTCGAAGACCGGAAGCGGAGTCGTGAGGCTGCCGCAGTTGGCGGTGCAGATCCGGACGCGCCCGACGGAGGGCTTCGACCAGGTCTCGCCCATGTCGGTGTAGCCGGCTCCCGGAGAGCCGGTGGCGTCGAGGTCGCCGGTGTCCTGGATCTCCCAGAGCACCGACGGCCAGGCTCGGGCCGGCTGGCTCGCCCGGACGGTCGGGTCGTTGGCGTCCTTGCCGCAGCTTGCGTCGCCGGAGGCGTTCAGGCAGCGCGGGGCGGCGGTGGTGTACGGGCTCGCCGGCGGGCCGACCATGTTGCCGCTGACGACGAGCTCATCGGGCTGCGTGATGTCCAGGGCGTAGTAGCTTCCCTGCGAATCGGCCGGAGCGGCCCCGGTCGTCCCTTCGAACGCCGAGCCCTCGCGCATCGACCCGACGAGCACGGTGTGCCACGCCCGGTGCGTGGGATCGGGCGTGCCCGAATGACCCGCGTCGATGAAGACGTCGGCGGCGGTGGGCGACCCATCCACGGTCCATTCGTCCCGCTTCGTCTGCGGGCCCACGGCGTCCTTCAGCGGCTTGTAGGCCTGCATGATCGAGCGGGGAGCGAACGCGAAGAGCTCGGCGCCCGTTCCCTGGTCGTAGCAGTGCCCGGGGCTGTTGTCGGGCAGCGGATCACAGGCGGAAGGGGTGCGATCCCAGACTCCCGCGTCGAAGACGTGCAGCAGCCCGTCGTTGGCTCCCGCGATCAGGACCCGGCGCCGGTGGGTGTAGGTCGCGGTGAAGGCCTGGTAGTTGTCGCGGTTGGTGGAGAAAAGCGCGTAGTTGTTGGGCTGCCCCACGAGGACCGGGGCGGAGTGGAAGATGTCGCCGAGCTTCCACCCGAGATACTTCTGGCTGATGTCCGTGATGGATGAGGCGAGGACGGCGTCGCGGTCTCCCCAGAGGAACCGGAGCGAGTCGCCGGCGTCGGAGTCGGTCAGCGCCGGGGAGAGCACCGCGGGAGGCGCGGTCTGCGGGCCGAGCAGCGCCTTGAGGGTCGGCCACCACGACGCCCCGGTCGTGTAGGTCAGGTCGTACCGGTTTTCCGGGACGGCGTCGGAGGCAGGGAGCGGCAGGTTCACGAGGGGCGACGGAAGGGACTGCGGCAGCGAGAAGACGATCTTGCGCCCGGGGTAGAAGCTGGTTGGGATCGTCTGCGACGGCCCGTCGTTGGAGATGTCCTGGTAACTTCCCGTGGAGAGCGAGGCCCCCGGCGCGAGCACCGCCGACGGCGTGTTCGCCCCGGTTCCCGGGGTCGAGACGAGGTTCTGGCCGGCGTTCCACATCAGCGACGCCGGGTTGTTCGACGGCGCCGGCACGGTGACTCCGACGAACGGGTCGGCGGGATCGGTGATCGTCGTCGTCCCCATCTGGAGGTTTCCACCGGCGTCGAGCTTGTAGGCGTTGAGCCGGCCGTTCCAGATCGAGCGCTCCTTGGCCGCGTTGAAGCTCGCGAAGTAGGCCGCCTGGTCGCCGGCCGCCTGGGCCCCGGCGACGCTGGTCGCGGCGAAGATCTTCGTGGCCTCGTTGATGAGCGAGGCGATGTCCCGAAGCGCGCGGGCCAGGCCGTCCGCCGACGTGACGGGGAAGTAGCCGGGAGAGCCGTCGGGCAGGATGGCGCCGGTATTCTGAGCGATGCAGACCCCGGTGTTCGACGTGCCTTGGGCGCTCGTGCCGAAGCCGATGACGTAGACGGGAACGTTGATCTGCTTCAGCTTCGTCAGGACCTGGCTCGTGAGGGTCGAGCAGTTGTCGTTCTGGCAGCCGTTGAAGTTGTCGTAGACGAGGATGACGGCGGAGACGCGGCACGTCGCGTTCGGGTCGTCGGTGCGCTTTCCGTTCGAGAAACCGTCAATTGCCGGCTTGCTGAAGTAGTTGTAGATGTCCGTCAGGAGGTTCTTGATCGGCGCCTGCGACCCATTGCGGGTCGTCAGGATGGCCTGGTTCTCCGTCACGTCGAGCCCGATGTCCACGGCGCCCATCAGCGTGGAGTCGCATCCGTCGGCGTACTTGCTCCCGGTTCCGGTGTAGCCGGGGTTGTCCGGGTCGACGGTGGCGAAGGCGCCGGTGAACTGGTCGTACTGGACGAGCTTGGACTGGTAGCGCAGGAGGCGCGTGACGCAGGGGTAGGAGTTCTGCGGCGGCAGGCAGGTCTGGCCATACGAGTAGTCCCTCGGGACCTTGATCAAGGGCAGCGGAGAGGAGTTGGACTGGAACTCCCACCCCGAGCAGCTCGCGTTGACGTCGTAGTCGCCCCTGGGGTCGTTCAGGAAGCCGAGCTCCTGGCCGGCGCCGGTGCCGCTCGTGACGAAGAGGTCGGACGTCTTCGGCAGCGTGGCCGGAGGAACATAGGAGATCGTGACGGTGCCGGTGTTTCCGTTGGGCGTCGTGGCCTTGGTCGACCAGTTTCCCTTGGCCTTCTCCTGGTAGACCTTGGTCACTTCCATCGAATGGGTCCCTGCGATCGGGTAGGCCGAGAGCGTGCCGTCCGTGAAGGCGTCGCCGTACCTTCCCGCCGCGACCGTGATCAGGATCCTCTTCGACGCGTTCTTGGCCGTGCCGTCGAGGTAGATGATGGCCGTTTGTGCTCCGAGGACGCCGAAGAAGGGCCCGACGATCGTCGCGTTGGCCGGCAGCGTGATGAAGTTCGGGGAACGGTCCGTGCAGGCCGGCACGGTCTGGCTCGTGCAGGGACCCTCGCCGTTTGGTCCCCACCTTTCGATGGTCCCGGCTGGCTCGTTCCAGCTCTCCGCGGGGTAATCCGTGGTCAGCGGCGCGTAGAGCCAGTGCTTGCCGGTGATCGTGATGCTTCCCACGTTGGGGTTGTGGGCGAAAGTCGTCAGGCCGATGTTGAACGCGGTGTGGTTGTCGTTGACGAACTGCCGGACGACGACCTTGGCTGCCCCCATCTTGCTCGCTGGGGAGTCGGCGTCACCGTCCCACGCGCTCGTGGCACCCGCGATCGGCTGCTCGGTCGTCTGCGAGTTGCCGAAGACGATCATCATGTTGGGCGGAGCGGTGATGCGCCTCAGGAGGTCCTTGTCGTCGGCGGAGGCGGGGAGCGCGAGCAGGAGAAGCGCTGCGCCCGCGGCGGCCGGGTAAGTTATCCGGAGTTTCCTCGACATCGTTACCTCCGAGGATTGCTGATTCCGTGAACTAATCCGGGACCTTGAGCTGCTGCGGGTAGATCGCGATCTGTGCGTCGATGCTCTTGCTGGCCTGGATGGCGGTAGAGGCGGCGGAGGAGGTCACGGCGTAGACGTTCTCGACGATCTGCGTGCTGCCGTAGCCCGCTCCGACGCTTTCGAAAGCGTCGCCGGGACGGATGGTGTAGAGAAGCAGGAGGGGCTGGCTGATGGTGACCTGGAGGTCGGGCGTGGAGAGGCTCGGGTAGTGGCTGGAAACGCCCACCGGCATCGCCCCGCCTGTGTAGTTGAAGGAGTTGCTCAGCATCGCGCCGGCGTACTCGATGCCGGAGTCGGCCGCGTAGAGGACCTTGGAGATCTTCGTGTCGGTGGAGGCGAGAAGCTGCTCGATCGAGGTCGTGAACATCAGGCCGATTCCCATCACGGTCACGACGAAGACCACGAGGACCGCGAGGATCAGGGCCACTCCTTCTTCGCGTCGGCGAGTCCGGCGTTTCATGGGTAGTTCCTCAGCGATACGGCGAGCGAAAGCGCGCGCCGCCGGTAGGGGCGGTTCGTGATCGATGGGCTCGAGAAGGAGACGGCGGCGGAGTCCAGGATCCGGATGCCGCGCGCGCCCGGGCCGTCGTAGACCATATCGGGATGGGCGGCTTTGACGACCAGGGAGATCCAGACCGAGCGCAGGGCCGCCGTGGCGAGCTGGCCCCCCGTCGCGACGGGCCCCGCGGTGTCCACGAAGGCCTGGACCTGCGGCGACGTGGTCCCCGAGATCGGCAGGGTCGCCTCGATCTCGCCGTCCACGTTCCCGACCCACTCGTCCTTGTTGGAGGCGCTGGTGTCCACCCGGACCGGCGAGAGCCCGCCGTCCGGGGTGCTGCCGTCGATTCCATCGACGCCGTAGGCGACCTGGAAGTCCTCGACTTCCTCGACGAGCGTCTGGACCCGGTAGTTGCCCGACGTCGGATCCAGGAGCGCCTCGGCCAGGGAGGGGTGCGTGTCCGTCACGGTGCCGGTCGCGTCGGCCGGGCCCTCGTCCACGAAGAAGGTGATGTCGTCCACCGCGCCGCCCGTGACCGGCTTGGTGAGAACGGGAGAGCCCGTCCCGGGCGCGTCGAGCTTCCGGGCGCCGGTGTCGGAGGGGTCCATCGTGAACGTGAAAGTGGTCGACGTCTGCGTATACCAGGAGCCGGTCGTGTCCACGCGGCCCACGAAGTACAGGGGAACGAGGACGTTGACCCCGTTGGCCGTGACGATCTGGTTGGTCCCGTCCTGCACGACGAAATAGAAGGGGGCCGTCGCGCGCGCGATCGAGGGCGTGCCGCCGTTGGGGAAGTTCTGGATCCCCGAGGCCGTCACCGAGGGGATGGTGACGGTCATCGCCGCGGTGCCGTCGCAGGGGGTGCACGTGACGTCGACGGGGCTCAGGGCGTACAGGTCGCCCTGGATGATTCCCCGCACCCGGATGACGTCGGTGCCCTGCCGGATGAAATGCCGCGCGCCGTCGAGGTCCGTCAGCGAAGTCCCGCCCGGCGCGTTGTTGACCGCCGGGAGGATCGCGTTTCCGAAGTAGAGCCCGCCGACCCGCGCCTGGCGGATGACGCGGCCCGCCGCGGAGAGCCCGACCCGGACGGCGTCCTGCGCTTCGGCCACGTCGGTCTGCTGGCGAGTGAGCCTGTTGGACGCGTCCATGAGCTCATAGAGCCCGATCATCGAGATGACGCCGACGACCAGCGCGACGACGAGCTCGATCACGGTGACGCCCCGCTGCCCGGCGAGCCTATTCATTGGGGAACCTCAGCAGGAGCGACTGCGTCGTCTGCCGCAGCCCAGGAAAAGGCCCTTGATTCGGCCGGACCGTGACCGTCACGAGCTTGCCGACATACGACGCCGGGGCGGTGACGCGGGTCGCGAGCGTGGCGTCGAACAGCTCGACCGTATACGTGCGCACGTAGGGGTACGCGTACCAGCCGGGCCCGGGCGAGGTCGTGGCAAAGGAGACGTTCCCCGTGGAAGGCTCCTGCCAGGAGGGCAGGTCGTTGTTGCACGCGGCGTTGACCGCCACGATGCTTCCGGCGCCGGTCGTCGTGGTCCCGGTCGGGACGGCGGCGTTGGCCCCGTCGGGGACGCTGGTGCGGGCGTCCCCGCGCGGATAGCCGGTCAGCTCCTCGAGCTTTTCGCGCGCCAGCGTGTTGGCGTTGGAGAGCTGGTAGGAGGAGGCGGCGGTCCGGATCGCCCCGCTGAAGAGGGGCATCACGCTCAAAAGCGTCAGGGCAAAGACGGTCAGCGCGATGAGTACCTCGACGACCGTCATGCCGCGCTGCCGCGCGAGCCGCCGCATCTTCCTCAATTCCACGTCCACCCATCCGTGACGTAGCCGCGGCCGTCGACGTACTTGTCCAGGCGGCCCTTCCCGCTCAGATCGCTCGCGACTGTGACGCGGAAGTAATTCTTCCCCGACCAGTCGGCGAAGTAGACGCCCCGGCCCCCGGATGTGGTCGAGGGGCCCGACCCTCCGTCTTCGGGCGGAGCGATCCCGCCCGAAGGCAGGAACACGATCCGATCCGTCAGCCCGGCGTTGCCGCCGTAGGTGTCGAAGTGAACGGCGTCGCCGAGGTCGTCGGCGGTGCCCCCCTGCTTCCAGAAATGCACGTAGGAGAGGGAGACGTCCGCGAGGGTCGGCTCGTCGGTCGCCGGCGAAGTCGCGAAGGTCCCCGTGTCCTGGACGTTGTTGCCCGCCGCCGCGGCCTCGTCGGCCGGCAGCGGCACCGTCGCATCGTTGGCGCGGTCCTGGAAAGCCTTCAACCGGATCCGCCCGTCCGGACCCCGGCTGATCTCGACGACCACGTTCGTGGACCTCCGGACCGCCTCGAGTCTCGCCAACGTGATGATCTGGCGGGCGGCCGCGCAGGCGGCGAGGTCCTCGGACCGCCTGATCAATTTGCTCGCGACCGGCGCGATGAACGCGGTCAGAATGCCGATGAGAAAGAAGACGACGAGAAGCTCGGCGAGCATGAATCCGCCTGCCGCCCGGGTAGTCGTTTTCCCTTTGCTACCCCGCCTCACCTCGGTTCTGCAGCGGCAGATCCCCATGCCTGTCAGATAAGCGTGGAAGGATGCTTGTCTCGTGCCATCCGGGCAGACTTTCGCCCGAGGTACACCGTTTATCGATTGCCCCCACGACAGCTCCCCGACCATTCCGTTCGTCGGGTGAACACTCCGGACCCGACGACCAAAGAATTTTAGATCGGACGCTGCCTGTCTGGGCAGTAGACAATAGTCGAAGATACCAATGGTCCCACCACCACGGCGTGCATCTAGCGAGTTTTGTGCCCTGACCCTTCGATCGTCGTAACCCTTTCTTCAGAAAAGAAATGGCCACGTTGACGCGGTGGCCGTCCGCCGCGGCCAAGAGAGAAAGCGTAACTTTTGGTGACGGAGGGTGACTCGATTCAGCGCGCCAGGTCCGCGTTCCAATTCAGGACGACGGTCGTCGGGCGCAGCGACTCCTTGCCCAGTGGTGCGATCAGGAGGAAGCGATTTCCATCGGCCGCCGGCGTGTACTTGTTGCGGGCGATGCCAGGCACAACTCTCGCCGGGAAAAGCGCCTTCGGGATCCCGGCTTTGAAAGAATCGCCCTCCTGGACTTCCACCGCCATCAATTTCTGGTCGGCGGAACGGTAGAAGATCTCCTTCCCGTCGGCGCGCCACGCGGGGTCGGTCCCCCCGGCGTTGGAGACCTGGAACTTGCCGCTTGGGGTCGGGAAGGACTGGGCGTAGATCTCATTCTGGCCCGACTCGTTGGACTGATAGACGACCCATTTTCCGTCGGCCGAGAAGTGCGGGGACACCTCCTGGAACTGTCCGACCGCGATGGGGATCGGCTTGCGGTCTCCGGACATCGGCATCGCCCAGGAGTCGTAGCCCGTGTTCTTCCCCTGCTCGCAGTAGGCGACGTAGCGGCCGTCCCGCGACCAGTCGGTCGCGAACTTGTTCCCGTCGGTCTTCAGGAAAGTTTTCTCTTCTCCCTGGCCGCTCGCCGGCTTCTCGAAGAGGTCATAGATACCGTTGCGGTCGGACCGGAACAGGACGGTCGCGCCGTCGGGAGACCAGACCGGGATCTCGTTGTTTCCGCCCCCGAAGGTCAGGCGGGAATTGACTCCCCGCGCGAGGTCGCGGACCCAGATGTCCGATTTTCCGGAGCGGGGGTCGCTCAGGCCGAAGGCGAGGCGGTCTCCGGCCCGGGAGAAGGCGGGATTGAAGTACTCGCCCCGGTCACCCACGGTCTCGATCTCCTTGCCGGACCTTTCGACCAGGAGGAAACGCGCTCCCGACTCGCCGGTGCGGTAGACGAGGATCCCGTCCCGGGAGACGGAGAAGCTGGCGAGGCCTACGGAGTCGGTTCCGATCTGCTCGGCCAGGGGAATCGGCTCTCCCTTCGTCTTGATCGCGCGGTCGTCGAACGGCTGCGCGACGAGCGTGCGGTCGCGCAGGAAGAGCAGGTAGCCGGGCGGCGCGTACGTCAGGAGCGTCTGTGCCGGCGCGACGGTTTTGGTCTCGGAGGAATCGAGGGAGGCGGCCCGGTAGGAGCTATCTTCGATCTTCGAGCCGAAGGCCATGTAGAGGAAATGGCGTCCGTCCGGGAGGAACTCGGGCCAGCCGACCTGGGTCTCCTTTCGTGACGCATCGGCCTTCGCAGCGACGGTCGGAGTCCCGCCTGCGGCGGAGACCTTGTAGATCGGATCCGTCCCTGTTCCGTCGTAGAGGATGAGTCCCTGGGAGCTCCAGGAGCCGTCCGCTCCCGTCGGCGCGTCGCAGATCTTCTGCGCCGGGCCGCCGGTCACCTCGATCTTCTTCAATTTCCCTTCCGCCATGAACCCCAGGAAGCGGCTATCCGGAGACCAGAAGGGACGCGCCGCGCCGTCGGTGCCCGCGAGGGGCTGCGCGGCCAGGGCATTCAGGGCGCGGATCCAGATCCGGGTCTTGCCCTCCAGGTCGGTCGCGTTGAACGCCAGGTATCTCCCGTCGGGAGAGATGCGCGGAGCGTCGATGGCGATGACGCCTTCGGGGGTGCCGATCTCGAAACGCGAGAGCCGAGGTTTGGCCGGCGCCCGGCGGACGTAGCCGAAGGCCGCAGCCGCGGCGGCGAGGATTGCGACCGAGGCGACCGCCCAGGCCAGGCGCTCGCGGCTCTTGCGCTTCGCCGCGACGGGCGCGGGCACGCCCGCCTGCGATCCGCCCTCGGCGATCCACTGGAGCTGGAGCTTGACGTCGTGCGCCGTCTGGAAGCGGTCCTCGGGGTCCTTGGCCAGGCACGTCTTGATGACGCGGTTCAAGGCCGGCGGCATCATCGGCGCGATCTCCGTGACCGAGGTCGGATCGTCGCGGAGGATCGAGCCGGCGAGGCTCGCCTGCGTCTTCCCGGTGAACGCCTTCCGCCCGGTCGCCATCTCGTAGAGAACCGCGCCGAAGGCGAAGATGTCCGACCGCGCGTCGGCCTCGCCGCCTTCGAGCTGCTCCGGCGCCATGTACTGGAAGGTCCCCAGCACGGTGCCGTGCTCGGTCAGCGGCTGACTGGGCTGCGCCTGCGTGGCGAGGCGCGAGGCTCCCGAGACCGGCTGCGCGGTCGCCGCGTATTTCGCCAGACCGAAGTCGAGGAGCTTGACCCCCGACTTCGTGACCATGACGTTGCCGGGCTTCAGGTCGCGGTGGACGATGCCCTGCCGGTGCGCCTTGTCCAGCGCGTCGGCGATCTCGATCCCGTAGCGCAGGAGCTGCTCGGTCGGGATCGGCCCCTTGTCCAGCTTCGAGCCGAGCGTCTCTCCCTCGAGGTACTCCATGACGAGGTAATCGGCGTCGCCTTCGCGCCCGACGTCGTAGAGCGCGCAGATGTGGGGGTGCGAGAGCTGCGAGATCGTCTTCGCCTCGCGCTCGAACCGCTGCCGAAGCTCCTCGTTGGTCGTGAGGTGCTCGGGCAGGACCTTGACGGCGACGGTCCGCTCGAGGCGCGTGTCGCGCGCCTTGTAAACCTCGCCCATCCCCCCCGCCCCGATCGCCGAGAGGATTTCGTAGGGGCCCAGTCGTGTTCCTGAAGCAATCGTCATAGTGACTCCATAGATCCTTCGCGCCTGACGGCGCTCAGGACGACAGCGCCTGTGCGAGCCGCTGTCGCCCTGCTGCGAGCGTCATGTCTCTCTCCGTTTGAGCAGGCTGTGGCGAGACATCCTACTGCTCTTTGCGGAGCGCGGGCCAGTTCACGACGAGGGCGAACGGCGGAGCTGTCTCCCGCGCGTCCGAGACGGCGACCAAGAAGCGCTGGCCGTCGGCCGCGACTTCGTAGCCCGCTGGCGTGCCGAGCGGACCCGGGTCGAACAGCACCTTCGGCGCTCCCGCTTCGAAGGTTGGCTCCGTCCGGATCTCGACCGCCATGATCTTCCGGCCGGCGAGGAAGAAAAGCTCGCGGCCGTCTCGCCTCCAGCGCGGCTGGTTTCCGCCGGCCGTCGAGACCTGGCGCCGGCCGCCGGGTCCCGGGAGCGGCGCTACGTAGACTTCCCACGCTCCGGAGTCGAGCGAAGTGTAGGCGAGCCATCGTCCGTCGGGTGAGAAGCGGCTCGTCCCCATCTCTGCGCCTCTCTGCAGGTACGGCTTCGGCTTGCTTTCGCCCTCGAGCGGCAGAAAGGAGAGCGCGACCTTTCTTTCGCCCGCGGGCTCCCGGTTCTCGATGGCGAGTTGCCTCCCGTCGGGAGACCAGTCGGCCACGGTTGTCTGGCCGGCGGCCTCGAAGACCGGTTGTTCGCCGCCGCCGGCAGCCTCCTTGACGTAAAGAGCTCCCTGGTGCTTCCGATCCGACATGAACGCGATCCGGCTGCCGTCGGGCGACCAGGCCGGGCCGACGTTGTTCGAGCCGTCCGAAGTCAGGCGCGTGCGCGCTCCCCGAGCGAGTTCCTGGATCCAGAGGTCCGACTTGCGGGTGGTCGGATCCCAGAGGGTCTCCGCGATCTTCGTTCCGTCAGGGGAGAGTCGGAAGACGCCAACGTAGGGTGCGGATTCTCCCGCGATTCCGACCTTCTTCCCGTCCCGGTCGAACCAGGTCAGCCGCGACGAGGGCGGCGTCGCCTCGCCGTAGACGAGAACTCCGTTGTCCGACGTGGAGAAGTTCGCGAAGTTCAGGAACGGGCCGAACTGTCCGACGTTCTGGGCGACCGGCGCGACCTCGTCGGATAGCGCGAGGCCCTTCGGGTCGAACCGCTGCGCGAGAAGGTTCCCGTCGCGCACGTAGAGCAGATGTCCCGAGGCGTAGAGCGTGTTGGAGTAGGCGGGCACGAGCGGCCGATCGTCACGCGAGTCGAGCGATCCCGCCCGGATCAGGTTGGCCGGGTCCTGCGGCGCTCCCGCGAGATTGGCGGCGTAGTAGAGAAAGTGCCGGCCGTCGGGGAGGAAACTCGGATAGCGGTGCGTCGTCTCGTGGCGCGACGCATCGAGACGGGTAACCGGAGAAGGCGTGCCGCCCGAGGCGGCGACCCGCTGGATCGGCCCCGAGGGAATACCGAAAAGGATGACGCCTGCGGCATTCCACGTCCCGCCCATGCCATCGGCGTCGCAGATGGTCAGCGCGGGTCCGCCGGCGATCTCCATTCGCTTCAGCTTCTTGTCGGCGAAGAAGCCGATGGAGCGCCCGTCCGGCGACCAGAAGGGCAGCAGCCCACCCTCCGTTCCGGCCAGCGGACGCGCCTCGGTCGTCGCGAGCGCCCGCTCCCACAGGGCGATCTTTCCCTCGGCGCGAACTCCGAAGACGACATGGCTTCCGTCCGGCGACAGCGCCGGAAAGAGGACGGCCGCGGCCTTCTCGGGCGGAAGAAGAGCGGAGCGGTAGGCCTGCTGCGGTTTCGGAGCCCTGCGGGCATAGCCGACGGCCAGCGCCGCCGCCGCGAGCGCCGCCGCGGCGAACCCGGCCCAGGCAATCGCCTCGCGGGTCTTTCGCCTCGCGGCGACGGGCGCCGGGACACCTGCCTGCGAGCCGCCCTCGGCGACCCACTGGAGCTCGAGCCGAACGTCGTGCGCCGTCTGGAAGCGGTCCTCGGGGTCCTTGGCGAGGCACGTCTTCACCACGCGGTCGAGGGCCGGAGGAGTCATGGGAGAGAGAGTCGAGATCGGGGCCGGCTCCTCTTTCATGATCGAGGAGATCAGAGAGGCCTGGCTCCTGCCCGAGAAAGCCTTCCGGCCGGTCGCCATCTCGTAGAGAACGGCGCCGAAGGCGAAGATGTCGGTCCTCGCGTCAGCCTCCCTTCCCTCGAGCTGCTCCGGCGCCATGTACTGGAACGTTCCCAGGATCGTCCCTTCCTGGGTCAGGTTCGAGCCCGCCTGGGTCGGAAGGACCGAATGGCTCGATCCGCTGACGGCCGCGGGGGCCACCGCCTTCGCCAGTCCGAAATCGAGGAGCTTCACTCCCGACTTCGTCAACATCATGTTGCCGGGCTTCAGGTCCCGGTGGACGATCCCCTGGCGGTGCGCCTTGTCGAGCGCGTCGGCGATCTCCATCCCGTACCGGAGCGTCTGCTCCGCCGGAAGCGATCCATTGAGGAGCCGCTGCGCCAGCGTCTCTCCCTCGAGGAACTCCATGACGAGGTACTCGACGCCGTCCTGGTTGCCGACGTCGTAGAGCGCGCAGATGTGGGGGTGCGAAAGCTGGGAGATCGTCTTGGCCTCACGCTCGAAGCGTTGCCGGACTTCTGCGGACGCGGAGAGGTGCGAAGGCAGGACCTTGACCGCGACCGTCCGCTCGAGCCGCGTGTCGCGCGCCCGGTAGACCTCGCCCATGCCCCCGGCGCCGATCGGCGCGACGATCTCATAAGGACCGAGCTTCGAGCCCGTGGGCAGCGCCACGATTCCCCCTTCTTTTCGATGCGTGAGGCGGCGTGAATTGTACGCCGCCGTCGCCGTCAGATCGGGCCGAGAAGCTCCTGGCCACGGTGCTCGTCGAAGACGCGGCGCGCGTCGCTGCGGAGAGCCTCGGCCCGCTCGATCAGCGCGTCGAGCCGGCCCTCGCGCCGAAGGTTCGCGAGCCACGGGTTCGATCGGAGCGCCTCGGGCACATGCCAGCCGCCCTCGATGGCCTGCGTGAGGGAGCGGAGCACGTTCTCGTCGCCGAGGTAGGCCTGGCAAGTGGCCATCAGGAAGACCGCTTCCGGGTCCAGATTCTCAAACCTCTCGGAGTTCAGGATCGTCATGGCTTCCGCTCTTTTTTCGACGAGGGCGTCGAAGCCCTTCATGAGCGCGTCGAGGACCGGCAGGAGCCGACGGGACCCGGCCTGGCGCAGGACCTCTCTCGCCTCCTCGGTCCGGTCCAGCATCATCAGGCCCATGACGCGCAGCTCGAAGTCGCCGCCCGGATCCGCCTCGCTCAGCATCCCTTCGATGTCCCCACGGGCCCAACGGGTGAACCGCACGCTCGTCGGCATGTGCGGGTCGAGCCTCCGCACCTCCCGGTGGGCGGCCTCCGAGGCCTCCAGCAAACCGCAGTAACGGCAGGTGTGGACCAGCCCCGCGAAGGCCTCCGGGTCGTTGCGGTTGCGCCGCGCGAGGTCCAGGAGCCGCGCCATCGCGGCGGACGCATGGCCTCGCTCGGCCTCCTGGTATGCGAGGAGCTTGTGGACGAACGGCAGCGTCGGGTCGAGCTCGAGGGCCCTTCGCAGCGCCGATTCGCCCTGTGCCAGATTCTCGCGGGGATTCTCGAGGTGGTACTTGCCGATCAGGCGCAGGCTTCGGCCGAGTTTGCCCCAGGCTGGCGCGAAATCCGGGTCCGCGGCGAGGCACTCGCGGTAGAGGTCGCGCGCGACGTGGGCTTGCGTCCAGTCGCGGAGAACCTCGTTGGCGCGCAGGTAGAACTCGTAGGCTCGGGCGCTCGCGGGGACGTTGTGCGTCTTCGCGCCCTCGCGCCCGGACAACGAGGGCGAGAGCGACTCGACGATCCGCTCGGTCAGCTCGTCCTGGAGGTGGAAGATGTCTCCGACGGAGGACTGCAGCGCCTGGGAGGACACGAGAGTGCCGCTCGGAACCTCGAGGATCTGCATGGTCGCGCGGAGCTGGTTGCCGGCCGCGAGGAGCGTGCCGACCAAGACGAGGTCCACGTCCGCCTCGGTCGCGAGAGCTTTCAGGTCGGGCGTCTCCGTGGCGAAGCGCGCGACGGCGGCGCTCGGCCGGATGACGACGGAGGGCAGGCCCACGAGCGAGGCGGAGACGCCGTCCGCCAGGGCGAAGGAGAGGAAGTCCAGGTCCGGGTTGGGCCGCAGCATCCGGAAGGGGAGCACCGCAAGGCGCGTCAGCGGCCGGGCTATGGTGCGGACCCCCGACAGGTCGCTCGAGGTCGCGGCGTCGATCGCTTCGAGCATCTCGCGAGCGCTGGCGTAGCGGTCGCCCGGCTTCTTGGCCAGGGCGCGGCGAAGCGCGCGGTCGAACGCTACGACCGCCGAGCCGCCGGCGAGCGGTGGCGGCTCCTCGTGGAGCGTCGCGAGAAGGATCTCGATCATGGAATCGCCGATGAAGGCGGGCCGGCCCGCGACCGCCTCGTAGAGCAGCGCGCCGGCCGCGAAGAGATCGGTGGCGGCGACAGAGGGTTGGCCCAGGACCTGCTCCGGCGCCATGTAACGCGGGGTGCCGATGACGACGCCCGGCCGCGTCAGCTGGTTGACGGTCTGGACCTCTTCCGTCAGCTCGCCCGGGAGCGGCCGGGCCAGGCCGAAGTCCAGGAGCTTGACCCCGTGGCGGGTGAGGAAGACGTTCGAAGGCTTCAGGTCGCGGTGCAGCGTGCCCGCGTCGTGGAGCGCCTGGATCGGCTCCAGGATCCCGCGGGCGATGTTCCCCGCCTCCTCGACGGAGAGCGCGCCTCGCTTCAACCTCTCGGCGAGCGACTCGCCCTCGAGAAGCTCCATCGCGATGAACATCTGGCCGCTGTCCTCGCCGATCTCGTAGACCTGGCAGACATTCGGATGGTTGACGGCGGCGGCCGCGCGCGCTTCGCGCCGGAACCTCTCGCGCGAGGACTCGTCGATCGAGATGATCGTCTTGACGGCGATACGGCGGCCGAGGCTCTCGTCCTCCGCGGCGTAGACCGTCCCCATCCCTCCCTGGCCCAGCTGGTGGAGGATCCGGTACCGGCCGAGACGCTGAGGCATCTCTTCGGGCACGGAAGGGCGCGAGTGTCCGGCGGAAGGGGAGTCCTCCGACGGCAGCGTGTGGTCTTCGTTGTGGTCGTGGCCCATGGGTGCGTTGGTTGGCGGGATGCAGTCTACGCCCGCCGGCGATCGTCCTATCTCAGCCCCTCCGCCACGTTCAACTCGGAGAGAACGCGGCGGACGCGGTAGACGTAGTGCTCGCCGTCGCGGGAGAAGCTCACGGTGCCGTAGAGCAGGCCGACCGGGTCCGTGGTCAGCTCCTTCCAGACCTTCCTTTCGCCGCTCTCCATGTCCAATCTCGCGATGCGGGCGGGCCAGGCCCTGTCCCAGACGAACAGGAACTCGCCGGACGCGTCCCACTCGAGCGGGATGTCGCCGCTCGCGGCTCCGCGGATTTCCGTCGGCGGCCCTCCCGAGACGGCAAAGAGAAGCAGCTTGCCATCTGGATCGACCGCCGCGACGGACCCGGCGTCGGGCGAGAGGATGGGCAGCGTAAATCCCTCGGGCGTGACCGCGCGGGGCGGGCCTCCGGCGAGATCCATCAGCCAGGCGCGTCCGGGCCTCCCCGGCTCGGAGCCGGGGAAGAGCAGCTGCCGCCCGTCCCCCGAGAATCGCGCGGACTCCATCGAGACGATGCGCGGCTCGATCTGCCCGATCGACAGCTTGCGCGGCTCCCCGGGACCGGTCGGCAGGAGGTTCAACCGGTCGGCCCCCGAGTGCGTGGCGCGCACGACCCATCGTC
>DATFQY010000009.1:0-2699 GCA_035263845.1 Thermoanaerobaculia bacterium
ACAGTTCGGTCCCTATCTCGTGTGGGCGCAGGAAATTTGCGAGGATCCCTCCTTAGTACGAGAGGACCGGGAGGGGCGAACCTCTTGTGCACCGGTTGTCGCGCCAGCGGCACGGCCGGGTAGCGATGTTCGAAAGGATAAGCGCTGAAAGCATATAAGCGCGAAGCCTTCCTCAAGATGAGATTTCCCGGGGGTAACCCCCTGAAGGCCCGTGGGAGATGACCACGTTGATAGGCTGGGTGTGGAAGCGCTGCAAGGCGTGAAGCTGACCAGTACTAATCGGCCGTGCGGCTTGACCATAAAATATTTAAGACGCGAATCCGTAACAAACCGACTCTCTTGCTGTGGGGAGACTTGTAACAGAGTTTCCCGGTGACCTTAGCGAAGGGGCCACACCCGTTCCCATTCCGAACACGGCAGTTAAGCCCTTCAGCCCCGATGGTACTTCGCGGTAGACCGCGTGGGAGAGTAGGACGTCGCCGGGGATTATTTTTGAAAGCCCGGGACTCGTTCCCGGGCTTTTTTGTTGCCCGCCTACCGTCGCTGATCCCCTTGCGACGACGCCGGACGGCTCGGGGGAAGCCAGAGCGTGTTGCTCGTTTGCGGATACCGGCGCAGCACCCGATAGCCCCGGAGGCGGGCTTCCGGCTCTTGCATCGGCATGATGTAGATGAAGTCGTAATTCCCCCAGGGACCGAGTTGATTCATTGGCGCCAGCCAGGAAAGGTCTCGCACCACGCGGTAATAGTCGATGCCCGGCATGAGGAAGGGGCTGATCCCGAGCCGAGTCCTTTCCGGCTGCCCGGTGTCTTGCCCGCGCAGTCGCGTGAGGTCGGCGAGCATGGTCGGCGTGTCGAGGTCGTACTGCCACAGGTAAGAGACCCGAAGACTGCCGACCCAGATCAGATGCACAAGGCCGGCAGCGCCGAGAGCGATCACGCCCGCGCGCGCCGCGTAGCGGAGGATCCCGCCGCCGGCGCTGGACGCCGACTCGATCGCCAGCCACAAAGAGATGAGAAAGAGCGGAACGAGAAAACTCCCCATCCGGTCGATCGGGAATTTCGCTCCCAGCACGGAATGCTCCAAGAGGACGAGGACCGAGGAAAGCCCGGTGATCGCGCTGATTCCCGCGAGGACGCGGATGGTGCGAGTGTCTCGACGCCATAGCGGGCGAGCGCACGAGATTGTCGCGATCGCCAGAATCGAGACTCCGGTGACTCCCAGAAGGAGGGGTGCCATGGTGGCGGTGTACGGCGCACGGTAAAGGGTGCTCACGACCAGCGAGCCCACCGTGTCGCGCCAGAATCCGGTCTGACCCCCCCAGTAGAAACCTCCGGCTCGATGGAGAGCGAGGAGGACGGGCACCGTCGCCGCGAGGAGCGCCGCCGAGATCAGAAGCACGGGAGCCGCGCCGCGCAGTGTGTCCAGAATGACCTCGCCCGGCCTCGCCCCAGGTCCTCGTCTCCCGGCAGCTCGAGTCGCGACCATCGCGAACCAAACCAGCAGCGTGGCCGCGTAGACGTTGACGAGCAGATACGAAGACAAGACCGCCGCCGAGAGAAGCAGAAAAGCCAGGAGCTCTCGCTCGCGCGCTGGCGTTTCCTGCTCGGAGGCGACCGCCAGCAGATAGAGAGCAGGCAGCAAGAGCCCGATTGAGAGGCCGTAGCCGCGGGCGGCCGAGAAGAGATCCAGCAAGAAAGGATTCGTACCGATCAGGACGAATCCCGCCAGCGGCGGCAGCGTACGTGAATACCGGCGCAAGAACATCCAGGCGAAAAGCAGATAGCTCGCCAGGGCAACGAGATTGGGTATGCGGAAGACGAACTCCGAGGTGCCGAACAGGGCAACGCAGAGCTTGACGAGCAGGGTGTTGAGGATGTGGTTGTTCGCATCGATCCCGCGCTCCGAACCGAGCGGGTTCAGCAGGGTCGTCAGGGGCTCACGGACAAACGAGAGATAGGTGAACGCTTCGTCGAAGAGCACTGGAAGCATCGCCGCCCGCAAGATTGCGTAAAGCAGGAGCAGCGACCCGATGCCTGCGGCGATCCAATCGTCGGCTCTCCTGCGGACTGCGCCAGAGCGGTCGGACAGCTGTGTCGCGCCTGTTGTCATCAACGATTCGCGGTGTTTCCATCCGAGATGATAGACGGCTGTCGCCCGAAGACCTCATGGGAGAGCAGGACGCCGCTGGGGAAGTGATTGAAAAGCCCGGGATTCGTTCCCGGGCTTTTCCCTTTTTCGCCGGATTCGACAACCGGCTTCAGTGTCGCGCCACGCGCACAGAGCCCTCGGCCGTCTCGATCAGGCGATTCGCCCGGGCGGTGTGGAACGAGCCGCGGACCAGGATGTCGCGAGCGGAGGCGAGCCGGCCGTAGTAGGCTGCGTTTGCCTCCGGGTCGGGCCGGATCCTCGCGCCCGCGAGGCTGACGCCTCCGTAGAAGCCCTTGCACCGCGAGTAATAGACGAAGTCCGTGTCCGGCCTCGCCGGGCGTCCGGCTCCGATTCCGACTGGCCCCGCGGAGATGCTGGCATCCATCCCGGTCCGCACGGAAGGCGAGAGCAGGGCGTCGAGGCCCCGCTGCGTCATCACCAGGACCACGATCTCCGAGACGTCGACTCCGAGCTGGACCCCGAAGCTCGCCGTGCCGAGCGTGTAGAAGGAAGGACCGTTCCACGATCCTCCGCTCCGCGCGAGGACG
>DATFQY010000010.1:0-18183 GCA_035263845.1 Thermoanaerobaculia bacterium
GGTTACGCTTCCAGGAGGCCTTTTTCGGCGAGCTCCTGGCAGTCCACGCAGTGGCGGGACCAGGGGATGGCGGTGAGGCGCTTCTCGTTCAACGCGTTGCCGCAGTTCAGGCAGAAGCCGTAGCTGCTGTCCTCGATGCGGGCGAGGGCCGCGTTGATCTGCTGGATCGTGTTGCGCTCGGTGTCGTTCAGCGAATAGAGGAACTCGCGGGTGTAGGAGGAGACGGCCTTGTCGGCGATGTCCTGCGTGGATTCCTCGGTGGTCTCTTCCTCGGCGTTCTTGGTCTTGGCCAGCTCGTTGGAGAGGCTGTTCTTCTTGTCGAGGAGGAGCCGGCGGTACTTTTCGAGCTCCTTCTTGGGCAACCTGGCCGCGCGGGCAGTACTGCTAGGCATCGAGAATTCTCTCCTTCTTGTCTCTCCGCCCCGGTCCGAGCTTCGGGGCGTCCCGATGGGAACGCGGGATGATACCCGAAGTATTCCTTTTCCGGTCAACCCCGCCGTCCGCGCTTCCGAGCCCTTTCCCACAGGGACTTGCGTGAGACACCCAGCCGGCTGGCCGCCAAAGTTCGGTTGCCCCCAGCGCGGCGGAGGGTCTCCTCGATGTAAGCGTCGGAAAGCTGTCGCAGGGTCCACCCTCTCTCGACCGCTGCGGAGAGGAGGGCCTGAGGGGATCCGAGCGCGCCGGCGGGAAGGTCGTCCGGCCGGACCTCCGATTCGGCACACGCGAGAACCGCGCGCTCGACGACGTGGAGGAGCTCGCGGATGTTGCCCGGCCAGGAGTGCTGAAGAAGGATCCGCTCCGAGTCGAAGGAGAAGCGCCGCGCCGCCCGCCGGAAAGACCGCGCGGACCGCTTGAGGAACGATCGAGCGAGCGGAAGGATGTCTTCCGGACGATCCGTCAGCCGCGGCAGCCGGATCGTGAGGACGTCGATCCGGTAGAAGAGGTCCGGCCGGAAGAGGTTCTGCTCGACGAGCTCCGACAGGTCCGACCGCGAGGACACGATCAGCCTCGCCGAGAACCTGGCGGTCTGGGTCCCGCCGAGCCGGCGAAAGGTCTTCTCCTGCAGGACGCGCAGAAGCTTGGCCTGCGCGGCCGGTGAGAGCGAAGAGGCGTCGTCGAGGTACACCGTCCCGTCCCCCGCCGTCTCGAGCAGTCCCGGGTTGGCGGAGACCGCGCCGGTGAAGGCTCCCTTCTCGTGGCCAAACATCTCGCTCTCGAAGAGCTCGTCGGAGAGGTTCGCCGCGTCGATCCGAACGAACGGCCGCGGGGCGCGGGAAGACCCGTCGTGGAGCGCGCGGGCGAGGTGGTCCTTCCCCGTCCCGCTCTCCCCCACGATCAGGACCGTGCTCGGCAGTTCGACGGCCCGGCCCAGGGAAGCGATCTCCCGCGCCAGCGCCCGATTCTTAGTGCGGAATCTGCCGAGCAACCCCTTGTCAGCCATGGGATCGTCGGGAGCGGCCTTTTACTCTCTTTGGTCGGCCGCGAAGCGGCCGCTCAAAATGCCCGGCCGCTTCAGGACATGCGGGCGAAAACACCCGTTTCGTTTTCGGCGTCTCCCCAGAGGCGTTCCAGCGCGTAGAACTTCCGAGCCTCCTCCTGGAAGACGTGGAAGACGACGTCGCCGTAATCCATGAGGATCCAGCTCGCCGCCGCCATCCCCTCCGTCGAGCTCGGCGGGCCCAGCGCTTCGGTGATCGCGTCGGCGATGGCGCGGGCCTGGCGGTCGTTGCTGGCGGTGGAGAGGACGAAGTAGTCCGCCATCGTCGTCAAGTCGGTGAGGTTGAAGACGAGAACCGCGGAAGCCTTGCGGTCGAGCGCGGCGGACAGCCCTTCCCGGACCTTGTCCCGGGAGGAGAGCTCCTTCAACGCGCCGCCATCCCGGATCTGTAGAGGCCGTGCTTCGTGATGTACTCCGCGACCGGTCCCGGGAGGCGATCGGCCGCGCTTTCTCCGCGAGCCAGGTCCGCCCGAAGGCCCGTCGAGGAGATTTTAACAGACCCTGCGTCGAAAACCTCGAGCTTCTCGCGGAGGCCGTGGACGTTCGGCACCTGCAGGCCGGCGCCCGCGAACGGCTCCCGGGTGAAGGCCGCGATCTGCGCGAGCCTGACGATCTCCTCCGGCTCCTTCCAGCGGGCGAAGCCCGCCAGCGTGTCCGTGCCCATCAGCAGGAAGACTTCATCCTGCAAGCGGCGGGCCGAGAGGTTGCGGAGGGTCTCGACGGTGTAGGACGGAGGCTCGCGGTCGAGCTCCTCGAGGTCGATCGTCCACGCCGGGTGACCCTGGAGCGCGAGCGCGAGCATCGCGACCCGGTGGCGGGCGTCGGCGTGCACCTCCGCTTTGAGCGGGGAGAGGCGCGCCGGGACGAAGAGGACACCGTCCAGCCGCAATCGCTCGGCCACGATCTCGACGGGGCGGATGTGGCCCCAGTGAACCGGGTCGAAGCTTCCCCCCAGGACGCCGATTCGCATCGCCCGATTCTAAGTTCCGGTCTTCGGGGCGGTCTCGGCGACGGCGCGGAAAAAGTAGCGGATCAGCTCGCCCAGCCCCGCTCCGGTGACGGCGGAGATCTCGAAGTACGGAAGCCCGCGCAGGACGGCGGCCGCGTGGATCGACTCGAGCCTCGCCGGATCGGAGACCGCGTCGCACTTGGAGGCGACAAGGGCCCGCGGGCGCGCCGCGACATCGGGAGAAAACGCCTCGATCTCCTTCTCGACGACGCCCACGTCGTGCTCGGCGTCTCCCGCGCTGGAGGCGTCCACGAGGTGGCAGAGGAGCCGACACCGCTCCACGTGCTTCAGGAACCGGATGCCGAGCCCCACCCCGAGGTGCGCCCCTTCGATCAATCCCGGGATGTCCGCGACGACGAGCGTCTCCGTCGGATCGTCTCCCGTGACGACGCCGAGGTGGGGCACGAGGGTCGTGAAGGGATAGTCGGCGATCTTCGGCTTGGCGGCGGAGATGACCGAGATGAGCGTGGACTTGCCGGCGTTGGGCAACCCGATGATGGCGACGTCGGCGAGGAGCTTCAGCTCGATCGCGAGCCGCCGCTCCTCTCCCGGAAGGCCCTTCTTCGCGAATCGCGGCGCCTGACGCGTCGGGGTCGCGAAGTGCTGGTTGCCCCAGCCACCGTTGCCTCCCGCCGCGAGGAGAACCTTTTCGCCGTCCGTCACGAGGTCAGCGATCCCCTCGCCTGTCTCCGCGTCGGTGATGACCGATCCCAGCGGAAGCGCGACGGCGGAGTCCTCACCGGAGGCGCCGTGCCGGTTCGACCCCATCCCGTGCTCGCCCCTCCCGGCCCGGTATACGGTCTGGTGGCGGAGGTGGTAGAGGGTGTTGAGCGAAGCGTCGGCGACCGCATAGACGGAACCGCCGTTGCCGCCGTCTCCGCCGGAGGGCCCGCCCTTCGGAACGAACTTCTCCCGCCGGAAGGCGACGCAGCCGTTTCCGCCGTCGCCCGCCTTGACGCGGATCTCAGCGGTGTCGATGAACATCGAGCGCGCCCGGAGAGGGCGCCGCGCCTACTCCGCGGCGACGGGCTCTACGGAGATGGTGCGGCCCGAGCGGCCGTGGTCCTTGTAGCGGACCACGCCGGTGACCTTCGCGAAGAGCGTGTCGTCCTTGCCGCGGCCCACGTTGGCGCCCGGGAAGAACTTCGTTCCGCGCTGCCGCACGAGAATCGAGCCGCCGGAGACCAGCTGGCCGCCGAAGCTCTTGACGCCCAGACGCTGGGAGTTGGAGTCGCGGCCGTTGCGGGAAGAGCCCTGTCCCTTTTTGTGTGCCATTTTGCTTACCCGATCTCGTCGATCCGGACGCGCAGCATCGTCTGGCGGTGCCCCTTGGTGCGCCGGTACTGCTTGCGGCGCTTCTTCTTGAAGACGAGGACCTTCCTGGTGCGCATCGGCCCGACGACGGTGGCCCTGACCGCGATCCCGTCTCCCTTCTTCGGCTCCTCGCCCTCGACGCCGCCGACGAACAGGACGTCGGTCAGGGTCAGGGTCCCGCCCTTCCCGACCTTCTCGGAAGGCGTCTCGATCCGGACGACGTCGCCCGGAGCGACCTTGAGCTGCTTTCCACCGGCGCGGACGATGGCGTACATGGGGTTCCTCCAAAAGGCAGAACGGCGAATTCTAAGGATTTGGCCCGGAAAGTCAAGCCCTTCCGGGGTATAGAGTAGCCGCCGGCGGATTCCTCGTGGTCTTCCGGCGCTTCCTTCTCACAGCCGCTCTCGCGACGCTCGTCTCCTCGTCTGCCGCGGGGCGGCGGCTTCCGGTGCGCCTCTTCACGGTGGCCGACGGCCTCCCGCAGAACGAGATCAACTGCGTCTTCGAGGACTCCCGGGGATTCCTCTGGGTCGGAACGAGCGACGGCCTCGCGCGCTTCGACGGGCGCGACTTCACGGCGTACGGCGTCCCGGACGGGCTGCCGCACCCGGGGGTCAACGACATCCTCGAAGCTCCCGACGGCTCTCTCTGGCTCGCCACCGGCGCGGGAGTGGCTCGTTTCGCGGCGACGGAGTCCGGGCCGCCGCAAGCTGCCTTCCGGACGTACCGTGTCGCCTCGGAGGTCGGCGAAGACCTCGTCTTCAAATTGCATCGTGACCGAAGAGGCCGCATCTGGGCGGGCGGCTCGCACGGCCTGTTCGTTCTCCAACCCGGAGGCGATTCGTTCCGGCTGGTGCCGCTCGACCTGCGCAAGCCTGCGGTTTCCTTCGTCAACGCCGTCTCCTTCTCGGAGGGCCCGGAAGGAGACCTCTGGGTCGGAACGGCCTGGGGTCTCTCCCGGGTCCTGGAGGACGGCCATCAGATGCGCTATCTGCCCTCGGACCCGCAAAAGCCCCGCGGGGTCCGCGACGTGCACCTGGACTCGGCGGGACGGCTGTGGATCGGCTGGGACCGGGACCTCATGGTCTATTGGCCGCCGCCGCGAAACGGCGAGTCGGAGGTTCTCCTGCCGACGCCGCGAGCGCCTTGCCTGGCGGGCGAAAGGCTCTCCCTCGCCCCAGGAGAGACCTGCGAGATTCTCGAACCGGACGGGCCGCCGGATTTCTTCCACTCCATCGAGGAGACCGGTTCCGAAGGGATCCGTCTTCTCGCGGGCGGCGGGCTCTTCCTGGCAGCGGCCGGCGGGCTGCGGCGCGATGAGACAGCGGCCGCCTTCGCGTGGGGCAGACTGACCTGCCTGCTGGAGGACCGCCACGGCAACTCCTGGGTTGGAACGCAGACCGCGGGCCTGCTCCGAATCGCCAGATCGGGTTTCTCGACGTACGGATCGGAAGACGGCCTGTCGAGCGACTGGATCAATTCGGTCTTCGAGGCCGCGGCCGGAGCTCTCTGCGTCTCGACCAACGGCGGCGCCGTCCATCGCCTCGACGGAGACCGCTTCCTCGGGGTCCGGCCGGCGCTTCCGCCGGGCATTGGATACCTGGGCTGGGGATGGGACCAGATCGTCCTCCAGGACCATCTCGGCGAGTGGTGGTATGCCACGGGGCAAGGGCTCGCCCGTTACTCCCCTCCTCGCCGTCTCGAAGACCTGGCGAGCACGCTTCCCCGAAGGATGTACACGAAGCGAGACGGCCTCCCGGGGGACAACATCTTTCGCGTCTTCGAAGACTCCCGGGGCGACATCTGGATCGCGACGATCGGAGCCGGAGAGGAGGCTCTCGCTCGCTGGGAGCGTTCGACAGGAAGGATTCGTGTCGAGACGGACAGGGCTGAGCTGGTTCCGATCTCCGCCATCGGCGAGGACCGGACCGGCAGCGTGTGGGTCGGCTCCTATGTCGGCGGCCTGGCGCGATTCCGCCGGGGACGCTTCGAGCTGCTCGACTCGGAGCGCCCTCTCCGGCGCGGCTTCGTCAGCCAGATCTTCCGCGATTCCCGCGGGCGGATCTGGATCGCGACGAGGGACGCGGGGCTGATTCGCGTGGACGATCCGTCGGCCGATTCCCCCGTCTTTCGACGCTACGGTCGGGCCGAGGGTCTCTCCAGCGACCGGACCAACGGCGTCACCGAGGACTTCGCCGGCGCTCTGTACGTCGCGACCTCGCGAGGGATCGACCGCCTCGATCCCGCGAGCGGCCGTGTCCGGCACTACACCGCGGCGGAAGGACTGGCCTCGACCAAGTCGATTTCGGCATTTCGCGATCGGGCCGGCCGCCTCTGGTTCGGAACGATCCGGGGACTCCTTCGTTTCGATCCCGGGCCCGATACGCCGGAACAGCCGCCCCGCGTCTTCGTGCGCGGCGTCGAAGCGGGCGGGAAGCGGCAGGCGGTGCCCGCTTCGGGAGCGGTTGCCATCGCGCTTGCGGATTTGCCCTCCGACCGCAACCATCTCCGGATCGAGTTCTTCTCGCCGACGCTCGCGCCGGCCGAGCAGATCCGTTTCCGCTACCGGCTGGAAGGGCGCGGAGGCGGCTGGAGCCAGCCCTCCTCCGACGCCAGCGTCCAGTACGCCAGTCTTCCCGCGGGGCGCTACGCCTTCCGCGTCGAGGCGATCACATCCAGCGGGACCCACAGCGTCGAGCCGGCGTCGGTCGAGTTCCGCATCCTTCCCCCGCTCTGGCGGCGCTGGTGGTTCCTGGCGGCGGCGGGCGCCGCCCTGGCGGCCTCGCTCGCCTGGCTCCATCGGCAGCGCGTCGAGAGACTGCTCGCCGTCGAGCGGGTGCGCTCGCGCATCGCCGCGGATCTCCACGATGACCTTGGCACCAGCCTCTACCGGATCTCGATCCTGAGCGAGCTCGCGGGCCGGCAGGCCGGCGAACCGGCGAAGGACGTGCGGCCGCTGCTTTCCGACATCGGCCAGACGGCCCGGGATCTGATCGAGTCGGCCGGAGACATGGTCTGGGCGGTGGATCCGCGGCACGACAACCTCGGGAACCTGACCTCGCGGGTCCGGCGCTACGCCTCCGAGATGCTGGAGGCCCGCGGAGTCGCCGGATCGCTCGAGAGCCCGGAAAGACCCGAGGAGATCTCCCTTGCCGGCGAGACGAGGCGCCAGTTGTACCTGATCTTCAAAGAGGCGATCCGCAACGCCCTTCGCCACGGACATCCGAGTCACGTCGCTCTCGGGCTCGCCGTGCGGGACGGCCACCTCGCGGCGGAGATCCGGGACGACGGACGCGGCCTTCCGGAAAGCGCCGCTTCCGAGAGCGCCGACGAGCCGGCGGGCTACGGCCTTAGCACAATGAAGCGGCGCGCGGAGAGCCTCGGGGGAAAGTTCCAGGTGACTTCCCGGCCCGGCGAGGGCACGCGGATCCTGATCGAAGTGCCGCTCAAGGGCGGCGCATGATCATGCGCTTCCCGCAGCGCCGGCCGGAGATGTAGGGTGTCGCGTCGAAGCGTGTCGCTCTTGAAACCCGAAGCCGGCTCACCGGGCGCGGGCGTCGGCCGCGCGCGGGTCCTCCTCGTGGAAGACGACCGGGTCGCGCGCGACGGGCTGCGCACCTTGATCGACGGGACGCCGGGATTCTCCTGCGTCGCCGCATGCGCCTCCGTCGAGCAGGCGCTGCGGGCCGCTCCGAGCGAGCCGCCCGAGGTCATCCTCCTCGACATCGGCCTTCCGGGAATGTCCGGCTCAGAGGGAGTCGCCCCGCTGCGGGCCCGCTACCCGGCGGCCGCGGTCGTCATGCTCACCGTCTACGAAGAAGAGGACCGCGTCTTCGAGTCGATCTGCAACGGCGCCTGCGGATACCTCCTGAAGAAGACTCCTCCGGCGAAGCTCCTCGAAGCGATCGCCGAGGTGCGAGCGGGAGGCGCTCCGATGTCGCCGCAGATCGCGCGCCAGGTCGTGCGCCTGTTCCAGAAGACGGGGCCTCCCCGGAGGATCGAGTACCACCTGACGGCGCAGGAGACGCGGATGCTCGCTCTCCTCGCCGACGGCCACAGCTACCAGGCGGCGGCGGATCGGATCCACGTCAGCGTCAACACCATCCGCAACTACGTCCGTTCCGTATACGAGAAGCTCCACGTTCACACCAAGTCCGAGGCCGTCAGCAAGGCGATCAAGGCCGGGCTGATCTAACGCGGCCTCCCCCGCTCCCAAAAAAAAAGCATGACCGTGCTCTGGACGCGATTCTTCGCGGCGCTCGAACATTCGCGCGGAAGGGAGACCACCATGCGACGCGCAATCCCGCTTCTCATCATCGGAGCGGCCGTGGCTGTCGGAACCTTGATCATTCCCGGAGGAAGGGCGTCCGCCGAGAAGACAACCCCGGTCGAGGTCACGAACATCCCGCTTCCGGTGACGGTCGGAAACTTTCCCGCCATTCAATCGGTGGCGGGAACCGTCGGGGCGACTCAATCCGGAGTCTGGAACGTCAAGCTCACGACTCCCAGGCCATTCGTCGGCTTTGATGTCATCGAACTTCCCGACACGGTCTTTTACAAGTCCTGCGACGGCCAACGTGTCGCGCCAGCGGGCACCATCGTCGAGACGATCAGCGTGCGAACCGTAATGCCTGGCGGGCAGAAAGCCATATTCGGAATGTGCTCAATGAACGAAACCCAAGGGGGAAGCCTCGGAACCGTCTATGTGCCTTTGCAGTTGCAGGTTCAGTTCCCGGGTACGTTTAACAATCCGGCCGTCGACTCTTACGTCGGTACGTTGACGAATGTGCACATTCCGATTGGAGCTGGCAGCGCCGCCCAGCCTGCCCGCTTCGATTTCCAGCGCGATAGCTCTTCGGGACCGGCCGCCGCCGTTGTGTCCTATGTCGGGACGCCTGGATCCTGAGGTTTGCGATGCGACGAATCCGGACTTTTTGCTTTGGCGTCCTCGTCGGCTTCTTTCTTCTCACGGGATCCGCGCCGGCAAGGGCGGCAACGGCGCCCGAGCGCGAGTCCATCCGTCGACAAGCGACGCCGGCCGCTTCCCGCCGCGATCTGTCGCCCGCGGAGGCCTCCGCGGCCGTTCGTCTCGAACATCAGCGCCACGAGCGGCGGCTCGCCGGGAAGCCCGCGCCGGGGCTCCCGCGATTCGGCCGGTTCGGCGAAGTCGCCGTGATCGAGGACGACGGCTCGATCGTGACGCCCTCCATCCCGAGGAATCTCTCCGACCTGGTGCCGCGGGTGGCGATCGAGCTGCGGCCCCTGTCGGGGGGCGGCTGGGACGTTCGGTTCGGGGAGCCGGGGCCGGCGTTTCTCAACCCGCCTCAGCTCTTCGACATCACGCAGCCGGACGACAGCGCCGAGATCGTGCTTCCCTTCGCGTTCCCTTACCAGGGCGCGACCTACGACCACATCTGGGTTCATGGTGGCGGCTACCTCACACTCGGCGCGCCCGGAGACGATCCCTTCGATCCGAATGGCCTGCGTGACGCCGCCCGCTTCCTCGCCGGGCCTCCGCGCATCGCGCCGCTCTACTCGGATCTCTTCCCGACGCTCGTCATCTACGAGCCGGGGCCCGACGACGCTCTCGTCACATGGCTCGTCACGTGGTTCGACCAGACGGTCTTCGCGGAGGTCCGCGCGCGCCTGGGCCGCGACGGCACGGTGCGCTTCGAGTACCCCGACTCCGCCCTGCCCGGAGCGGCCCCCGCCGCCATAGGCGACGCGGTCATCGGCGTCTCGCCGGGAGGAGGCGGCGGGCCTCTCGCCGACACGAATTTCGTAGGCTCCCTTCCGGCGGTCTTTCCTCCGGGAGCCGTCTACGAGGAGTTCTCGGCGACCATTTCGCTTTTCGATCTGCCGGCCTCGACGCTCCATTTCCAGCCCACGGCCGGCGGCTTCGCCGTCTCCTCCGGCGCTCCCCTCTACGAGACCGACCTCGGCCCGACGCTCGCGCTCGGCAACGGCCAGGCCGTCGAGGTCGCGCTCCCTTTCGCCTTTCCGTTCCTCGGCGGGGCGCAGGAAAGCGTCTTTATCAGCGATGACGGCACGCTGGGCTTCGGCCGCCGGTGCTCGGCAAACAGCCTTTCCTTTCTCCTGGCCACGCCTCCGTGCGTCGCCGCCTTCGGAGCGAACCTGAGGCCCGATCTCGGCGGATCGGTGCACGCCCGCGTCGAGGCGGACCGGGTCGTGGTCACGTGGGCGGCTGTACCGGCGCCGGCGCTCTTTCCCAATCCGGGTCCAGTCACAACACAGGCCGTCCTCCACGCCGACGGGCGGATCGAGATCACCTACCCGGCTGCGATCCCGCCTACGGGCACGGTCGTCGTCGGCGTCACCGCGGGAGGCGCCGCCCGCCCGCAGCACCTCGTGGACCTGTCGAGCGACCTGCCGCTGTCGCTCGACGCGGGATCGATCGTCGAGGTCTTCGGGGTCCGCCGCTTCGAGCACGTGGACCTGGCCGACCGCAGCCTGACCTTCATTCCCGCTCCGGGCGGGTTCGCGGTCAGTCGCGGCGTCGGTGGGTGGATCGATACGGACTTCCGCGACGGCCTTCTCCCCGTTGGCGGGTGCAGCCCTGACGGATGCCCCGAGACCTTCGAGGTTTCGCTCGGCTTCTCCTTCCCGTTCCTCGGCGGCACGTACGACCGCGTTTACGTCAACGATTCCGGAAACGTCACCTTCGGCGGCCCGGACACCGATGACGTCACCGCCGCGAGCCTCATCGCGGGTCCGCCGCGGATCACCGTCTTCGGATTTCCGGCCGACGAGAGCGATCAGTCCTTCGCGGTGCGTGCTGCGGTGACCCCGGAAAGAGCGGTGATCACGTGGGATCCCGTGATCACCCCCGGCGGGTGGCTGTCGATGCAGCTGATACTCGAGAAGAACGGCACCATGCGCCTGGTGCACGCCGCGACGCCGATCACGGGGCTCGTCGGCGTGGCCGCCGGAGGAGGCGCCGGTCCCGTCCACGAGATCGACTTCTCCGCCGACCTGCCCGCCACCCTCTCGGCCGGCGTGATCTTCGAAGAGTTCACGTTCGGACGATTCGCCACGGTCGATTTCGTGGCCCTGGCCCGCGAGTTCTATCGGACCCGGCCCGACAACTACGACTTCCTGGTCGTGTTCACCGATTTCCCGGCCAACATCGGGGCCGTCGCCTTCAACGCCGGCGTGAGCAATCGAACGCTGGGCCTCGGGCTTCCGGTCTACGACGACACGTCCTTCTTTGGCAGCGCCGGCGAGCTCGAGTCGCTCGTGGCGATGAACAACATCGAGCTCTACTGGCCGGACGCCGAGCGCCTGGTCAACCCGCCCATCGTCTATTTCCAGGGGGTCCGGCTCCGAATCATGGGGTTGACAGACGGCGGACCGCTGAGTCCCGGCCCGGCCGGCCAGCAGTGGACTCTGGGGATCGAATCGCCGATCTCCGTGATGGCGGAAGAGGCGGGGCATCGCTGGATGGCGTATGCGCGGCTAGACCATCCGATGACCGGCGTCGGGCCGGAAAGCCTCGACCTGCTGGGCCGGAGCCTCGGCCACTGGAGCCACTACTTCCACACGGCCGTCCCCCCGGGCCAGTTCGCCGGCGACCCGCGCTCCTCCGCGATGGAAGGCAACGTCCTGCGCGACCTCGGCCCGGGGCCGCTCGCGGACCCGCGGACGGGCGACATCGTCTGTACCGACCCGGGCCAGCACGGCTTCCTGACGGACCCGCTCGAGCTCGAGGACGGCTACAGCGCGCTCGACCAGTACCTGATGGGGCTTCGCAAGCCTTCGGACGTCGGTCCCCTCTTCTACGTGGACCATGCCTTCTCGCCCCTGTTTCCCTTCGAGGACCCCGACCGCTTCTTCGACGCCCGCGCCAACAACTTCTTCTGCGGGCAGCGCGTGGATTTCTCGATCGCCGACATCCTGGCGCATCCCGACATGGGACCGCGGCTGCCGGCGTCCTCCGACGAGAACGACGACGGCCTCGGCAACGACGTCAAGACGATGGCGTTCGTTCTCCTGACCACGCGTCAGAGGTTGAGCGCCTGGCAGGACGATGCCCGCCGCGTCGACACATTCCGTCGGACATGGCAGAGCTACGCCAACGGTCCCGCCACGGGCGGCCGGGGCCGTTTCGACACCCGGCTCGACCCGCCGGTCCATTGAGGCGTCGGTCCAGAAGGGAACCATGCGGAAACGGGGACGAATTCTCGGCGCGACGCATCCGTGCTCTCGGCGGTCGTGGACGGGCTGGGCAAGCTCGTCAACTACCTCTCGAACCTCTGGGAGGAGATCAAGAACAAGGCCGTGGACTCCGTGGCCAACGTCATCACGGATCTCGGGATCGCCAACTGCGGCGAGGGAAGTCTCTGCCGGCAGGCGCTGGTCACGGGGCTCGAGATCGCGCTCGCCTCGATGGGAGTGCCGCCCTCGCTGCCGAACTTCGACGAGCTGACTTCGATGGGCTTCGATTACATAGCGGAGCAGGTCGCTTCGGAGGCCGGCGTGCCCTCCGGAACTGGCGGACTACGCGTCGGAGAAGGCCCAGCAGTTCGTCAAGCAGGTGGCCGCGGACATGAAGAAGCACAACACCGTGCCGGGGCTCCCGGACTGGCTGGTGCCGGACCTGCACTTCAACCCCGGCTTCCTCACCATGGAGCTCTTCGGGATGGGCCTGGACACGCCTTACCTGACCCGCCCCGGCATCATCCGCGGCAATACGCCGATCTTCGCCGGCGCCTTCGTCTACATCCCTCAGCGGCTTCCCAAGCCCGGGGAAAAGCCGATCGTGTTTCCGATGGCCCTCCCGCCGAACCTGCAAGACCTGCCCGACCCGCCGAGCAATTACGACGAGTACCAGAAGTCCCGCGTGGACAAGAAGAACTGGACGAACCTGCGGTACACCAACGGTTGCTACGACCTCGTCCTGACGGGCCTGTCCGATCCGGGTGGAGTCAGCCCTCTTCTCCACGCGACCTTTCTCGCCGACACCCTGCCGATCGTGGGATGCACGCCATGAATTCGAAAGGAGGAGCTATGTCCCGGAGTCCGTCGCGCCGATTCGTCTCTTGTCTCCTGGTTGCCTCACTCGCCTTCCTCGCGGTCTCTCCCCGGATGCTGGCCTCCGGATTCGTCCAAGAGGGGAAGTGGAAGGTGACCACGAATGACCCGATCCAGATCCTTTACCTCAACGCGTCAGGGGCGGCCCAACAGGTCGTGGTGACGGTGTGCGTGTCCGGCGGAGAGGTGAACTTCTTCACCGCGATCGGGCCCTTTTTCATGATAGCGCCGGACTGCACGACGATCGGGACTTCCATCGCCCCGGCCGGCAATACCCACGTGGTCCTTATCGACGGAGTCACCAGCGCCTCGGGGACCTACCAGGTGACCGTGAACCCATAGAGGACGCCCGGCCTCAGTCTTCGGTCACCTCGTCGGGAAGCTCGTTGACGTCGCCGGCGGATCGGGGGAAGTGGGCGGCCAGCACGACGGCGACCCTGGAGATCCCGCGCACGATCCCCTCCGTGAAGTCGCCCTTGCGGAAGTGCAGCTCGATCTCGGCGGCCGTCTCCTTCCAGAAGTCGTCGCCGAGCTTCTCGTGGATGGCGGTGTCGCCCAGGATGTGGAAACGGCGAAGATTCGGGGCGATGTAGATCAGCACTCCGTTCCGGTCGGTCGTCTTCGTCATGCCGAGAAGCTCGAAGCGCCGCTTCGCGCGGTCCTCGAGGTTGGCGGGCTTGCGGCGCGTGACGTGGACCCGAATCTCCGCGGAGCTCTTCTTCTCCGCCTCGGCGATCGCCGCAACGATGCGATCCGAATCCAGCTTCGAGAGGAAATGCCGCATCGCCTACCAGCTCCCCGAGGAGCCGCCTCCGCCGAAGGACCCGCCGCCGCCGGAGAAGCCGCCGCCTCCCCCGCCGCCGCTCCAGCCTCCACCGCCCCCGCCGCCGAATCCCCCGAAGCCTCCCCAGCCTCCGCCGCCGCCCCACCAGCCGCGCCGGCCGTAGGTCCTCCAGCTCGAGAGTCGCAGCAGCGGGATCAGGAGGAAAAAGATGAGGAAGAACAGCGGGGAGATGCATCCGCCGAAACCGCCGCTCCCGCGGCTTCGCCGGCGCTGGGAACGGGAGGCGACCGTCGAGCCGGTGCCCTTGTACTCGCCCTTTGTCGCAGCGATCATCGCGGCGACGCCGGCTGCGATTCCGCCGCCATAGTCTCCCGCTCGAAACCGCGGCAGGATCTCCTCCTCCTGGATGCGATGAGCCAGCGCGTCGGGCAGCGACCCCTCCAGCCCGTAGCCGACCTCGATGCGCATCTTCCGGTCCTCGGTGAAGACGAAGAGGACCGCGCCGTTGTTCCGTCCCGCCTGTCCGACCTGCCACTTGCGCGCCGCCGCGACCGTGAACTCCTCGAGTGTGAAGTTCTCGGGGATCCTTCGGTCCACCCAGACGACGATCTGGTTGGAAGTCTCCTTCTCGAACTCTTCCAACTGCGAGTTGATCGACTCGGCGCGGCCGCCCAGCACCCCGGCCTTGTCGGTGACGTAGCGGGCCGGCTTCGGCGGAAGGGTGTCCTCCTTCGCCGCCCGGGCCGACGCCGCCGCGAGGAGGGCCACGGCGGCCAGAGCTGCGGCGAGCCCGGCGGGCGCGGATCTTCGAACGGTGAAGATCCGATGCCTCACCGCCCTACCTCGTTTCCCGTTTTCCGTTTCCCGTTTCCCGGCCCCTCGTCACTTCGCGGGCGCGGGCGCCGCGGCCGCCGGCGTGTTCTGGAAGTTGAAGTTGACGCTCGGAGCGCGCTCCGCTCCCGCCGCCGCCTTGAAGTAGGCCTTCTCCTTGAACCCGAGCATGCCGGCGATCAGGTTCGTCGGGAAGCGCAGCCGCGCCGTGTTGTAGTCCTGCGCGGCCTTGTTGTAGTCCATGCGCGCGACCGCGATGCGGTTCTCCGTCCCCTCCAGTTGCGCCTGGAGGTCCCGGAAGTTCGCGTTGGCCTTCAGCTCGGGGTACCGCTCGACGACCACCAGCAGCCGCTGGAGCGCGGAGCCCAGGGCCTGCTGCGCCTGCTCGAACTGAGCAAGCTGGGCGGGGTCGGTCGGGGCGGCGCCGGGGTTGATCTGCGCGCGGCCGACGGAAGCGCGGGCCTCAACGACCGCTTCGAGCGTGGACTTCTCGAAATTCGCGGCGCCCTGGACGGTCTGGACGAGGTTCGGGATCAGGTCCATCCGGCGCTGGTACTGGTTCTCGACCTGCGACCACTGCTTGTCCGTTTCCTGTCCGAGGGTGACGAGCTTGTTGTACGTGCCTGCCATGGAGATCCCGACGACCAGGACGACGATGACGAGGATGACGACGCACCCCAGGCCGAGCTTGCCCATGTGTGCTCCTCCTTCGCGGGCCGGGATTGTATAGAAAAGCCCGACAACGCGGGGCGGCGCGTCACCCTCTCCGGCCGAGCCGATCGAGAAGCGGCGCGGGGAGAAACGCCCGCAGGCGCGCCCCGCGCTCGTTTCCGCCGACGGACAGCCAGGCCGCGGAAGCCTTGGACAGGGGAAGATCGCCGTCCTCCTCGCCGCAGACGAGGCGCCCCAGCAGGTTCCCCAGAAGCGGGGCGTGCCCGACGAGGAGGATTGCCACCGCGTCGATCTCCTCGATCTCCGAGAGGATCTCCTCGGGATCCCGGTCCGGCTCGAGGGCCTCCGACTCGCGCACCTCCGGGCCCCCGAGCGCCTCCGCCGCCGCCTCGGCGGTCTGGCGGGCCCGAGCGTACGGCGACGTCAGGACCAGGCCGATCCCGCTCGAGACCGCAGCGATTCCGCGTCCCGACGCGGCCGCCTCCTTTCGCCCGGGAGCAGTCAGGTTCCGGTCCTCGTCCCGCCCGGAAGCCGCCCGTTCTTCCGCCTCGGCATGTCTCAGCACCCAGAGCTCCACGGCGCAGAGTCTACGGCGGCCGCCCCGAGAATTCCGAAATCCGAATTCCGAATTCAGAAATCACCTGTCGTATCCTTCCGCCATGCCCCTGTCTCCCGGAGAACATCTGGGCCCCTACGAGATCGTCGGCCCTCTCGGAAAGGGCGGGATGGGAGACGTCTACCGCGCACGCGACAACCGGCTGAGACGCGAGGTCGCCCTGAAGATGCTCTCGGACTCCGCCGTCAACGACGTCGAGAGCCTCGCCCGGTTCGACCGGGAGACGCACGCTGTCGCCGCCCTGAATCATCCCAACATCCTCGCGATCCACGACTCCGGCTCGCACAACGGCATTCCGTACGCGGTCACGGAGCTGCTGGAGGGAGAGACGCTCGCCGAGCGGCTGCGCTCGGGCCCGCTCGCCCCGCCGCGCGCGACGGAGATCGCCTGCCAGATCGCCGAGGGGCTGGCGGCGGCGCACGCCAAGGGGGTCATCCACCGCGACATCAAGCCCGAGAACATCTTCCTGACGCACGACGGGCGGGCGAAGATCCTGGATTTCGGGATCGCCCGGATCGAGAACCTCGCGACGCTCACTCCCGGGCGGGCGAGCCAGAAGTCCTCGAGCGCGATCCTGATCGGGACGGCCGGGTACGTTTCGCCCGAGCAGGTCCGGGGCAAGCGGGCCGATGCGCGAAGCGACGTCTTCTCGCTCGGCACCGTGTACTTCGAGATGCTGACCGGGCGCCGTGCGTTCGTGCGTGACAGCCCGGTCGAGACGCTCGGCGCGGTCCTGCGGGACGATCCGCGCAAGTCGCCCGACTCGGCGAAGGTCCCTCCCAAGCTCGCGCCGATCCTCTTCCGGTGCCTGGAGAAGGACCCGGCGGACCGCTACCAGTCGGCCCGCGACGTCTTGATCGACCTGCGCGCCTGGCAGGCGGAGCAGACTCAGGAAGCCGCGATGAGGACCACGGTCCGGAGCGTCCCGCCCTGGCAGCAGAGGCGCACACGGATCTACATCCGCGCCATCGGAGGCGCACTGCTGTTCGTCCTGGGCCTCTTCGCCGGCTCCTGCTGGGAGCGGAACCGTTGGAAGATGGCGACGACCCCCGCCGGACATACCAACACGGCCCCCAAGTAGGGCTCTCATCGTGCCCGGTGTCGTAGGGGAGGGGCTTGCCCCTCCCGCCCGGTCGTGCCCGGATCGCTACGCCGACGCGAGGTTGTTGTCGAGTGACGAGGAGGCGGCGGGAAGCATCGCGCCCCGCGGCTTGGGTTCCGGGATCGGGGTGGTGCAGCAGAAGTCCTTGCAGGCGTCGTAGAGGGTGCGGCGCTGGACCGCCTCGTAGCCGGCGTCGGCGATGAGCCTCCGCATCTCCTCCTGTGTCATCCGGTTCCTCGCGCCGGCGGCGTACACCACGTTCTCCTCGATCATGATCGAGCCCAGGTCGTCCGCGCCAAAGGAGAGCGAGACCTGTCCGATCTTCGGGCCTTGCGTGACCCAGGAGCCCTGGACGTGGCGGATGTTGTCGAGGTACAGGCGAGACACCGCGAGCGTTTTCAGGTAGTCGAAGCCGCCCGACTCCTCGACCTTGCCGTCCAGGACGGTGTTCTCCTTCTGGAACGTCCACGGGATCCACGCCGTGAACCCACCGGTCCGGTCCTGGAGTTCGCGGACGACCCGGAAGTGCTCGACGCGGTCCGCGCATGTCTCCCCGACCCCGAACATCATCGTCGCGGTCGTCCGCATGCCGAGCGAATGCGCCGACTCGTGGACCTCGACCCACTTGTCCGTCGGCGCCTTGGTCAGCGACCAGATGCGCTTGCGGACCGAGTCCTCGAGGATCTCCGCGCCGCCGCCCGGAATCGACTGCAGCCCGGCGTCCCGGAGCCTGGCGATCACGTCCCGCATCGGCTGCTTCGTGATCTTCTGGAGGAAGTAGACCTCGGGCGCCGACAGGGCGTGGAGGTGGATCGCCGGAAAGGTCGTCTTGATGAACCGGAACATCTCTTCGTAGAAGGAAAACGGCAGCCCCGCGTGGACGCCTCCCTGGAGCAGGACTCCGGTGCCGCCCAGGTCGATGGTCTCCTGGATCTTGCGGCCGATCTCGTCGAAGGAGAGGACGTACGCCTCGGGGTGGTCCGCCGAGGGCCGGTAGAACGCGCAGAACTGGCAGCGGTAGACGCAGACGTTCGTGTAGTTGATGTTCCGGTCCACGATGTACGTCGCGACGCCGGGGTCATTCTTGCGCCGCCGGACAGCGTCGGCCGCGGCTCCCAGCTCGAGCAAGTTCCCCTCCTCGAGGAGCGTCACCGCGTCCGGCGAGCAAAGGCGCTCCCCGGAGAGGGTCCGCTCGAGGATCTCCGGAGTCCGGCGGTTGGTCACGCCGGCATTTTACTGGTCTTTGGGCTCTTCGCGAATGAAGTGGCCGGTACGAAGATCGCGCAGCGTCTGTTCGATCTCCGAG
>DATFQY010000011.1:0-57440 GCA_035263845.1 Thermoanaerobaculia bacterium
GCCGCTCATCGTCCGCGGCCCGGGGGTCCCGGCCGGCGCGGTGCGCGGCGAGCTCGCCGTCAGCCCCGACCTCGCGGCAACCTTCGCGGACCTGGCGGGCGTCCCGCCGCTGTCCTTCTCCGACGGCCGGTCCCTGAAAAGCCTGCTCGTCGGCCCGCCGCCCGCCGAGTGGCGCGAGTCCATCCTGCTGGAGGAGTTCGAGCGGGGCATGGTCGTCATCCCGAAGGCGCCGGACGCGCGAAACCCGGCATCGAAGCTCGGCATCCGCGAGCCGGCCGACCCGGCCGACATCCTCGAGGAGCCGATCCCGATCCCGAGCTTCTACGGCTTCCAGACCCCCGCTTACAAGTACGTCGAATACCTCGACGACTCGGGCGTCTTCTCCGCCACCGAGCTCTACGCGGCGTCGGACACGTTCGAGCTCGACAACCTCGCGCCCAAAGTGGAGCCGGCCTTCGCGATCGCCCTGAAGACGTACGCCGCGTCGCTCATCAACTGCAAGGGAAACGGCTGCCGCTCGGCGGAAGCGGCCTCGCCTCCCGCGCTGCCGGCCGGGCTCCTCGCCCCGAACACCACGCTTTCCCTCGACGACCAGCCCGGCGACAAGCGCTACTCGGTCCAGGTGTCGTACCGCACTTCCCAGGGCGGGGGGCTCCAGGGCGTGGGCCGTGCCGTGACGCTGACCACCGTGGGCCTGACGCGCGGCGGCGCTTTCTGGTTCTTCTCGCCGGACAACCCCGAGCTCCTCGTCAAGATCCTGGACGGGTGCAGCGTCAACGGATCGAAGTGGTTCTTCGCGTCGGCAGCGACCAATGTCGGCTTCACGCTGACCGTCACCGACGTCACGACCGGCGCTCAGAAGGTCTACACGAACCCCGACGGCAACCCCGCCGCCCCCATTCAGGACACGTCCGCCTTCCCCTCGTGTCCCTGAGAAGGAAGAATTTGTAATTTGTGATTAGGGCAGAACAAGGCCTTTTCGCCCTGTTCACAAATCACAAATCACAAAGCACGAATCTTCGTACATAGGGGTATGGGCCAGGATCTGATCTACGCGCTTCGGCTGATGCGGAGAGCGCCCGGCTTCACACTGGTCGCGGTCGCCACGCTCGCCCTCGGCATCGGCGCCAACACGGCGATCTTCAGCGTCGTGGACGCGGCGCTTCTGCGCCCGCTCCCGTTTCCCGACTCCGTCGGCCTGGTTCGGTTTTTCTCCACGAGCAACGGCGGGGCGCTTGCCGGCATGTCGCGCCTCGACATGCGGGACCTCGCCGCCGCGTCGCGAAGCTTCGAGGGGGCCGTCGTGACCGATCGCTGGAGAAAGAACGTCGCCGGCATCGGCGGCTCCTCTGACCCGGAGGAGACGGCCGTCGGCCTCGCCCCCGGCGCCTACTTCGAGATCCTGCGCATCCGCCCGATCCTGGGGAGGCTCTTCACGCCGGCGGAGGACGTCTACGGCAACCACTACGTGGCGGCGATCGGCGCGTCGCTCTGGCGCACGCGGTACGCCTCCGATCCGTCCGTCCTCGGCAGGACCCTCCGGATCAACGGCGAGAGCTACGCGATCGTCGCCGTCCTCCCCGATGCGGTCCCGGCCTGGATGACCCAGACGAGCGCGCCGGTCTCCATCTGGACGCCCTACACCGCGCCCGACATGTGGGACGAGAGGGGGCGGACCAGCCGGGACGACGTCTGCCTCGGGCGCCTGAAACCGGGCGTCTCCGTCGAGCAGGCGCGCTCCGAGATCGCGGCGCTCGCCGGCCGGCTGGCGGCCGACCACCCCGTGGACCGGGGCCTCGGCGCGACGATCGTGCCGCTCGCGGACACTCGGGCCGGCCCGGTCCGGCCTCTGCTCTTCACGCTCTGCGGCGCGGTCGCGATGGTCCTGCTGATCGCCTGCGCCAACCTCGCGGGCCTCCTGCTCGCCCGAAACGCGGCGCGGTCGAGGGAGCTCGCCCTCCGCGCCGCGCTCGGCGCGGGAAGGGGACGGCTCGCCCGGCAACTCCTTCTCGAGACAGGGTTGCTCTCCCTGGCGGGAGGCCTCGCGGGCCTCGCCGTGGCGTGGGCGGCAGGCCAGGCGTTCGCGCGAATCAAGTCCGGCGAGACCCTCCCGTACACCTCTCCCTCCAACGCGCTGCCCCACTTCTGGCCGGCCGCGCTCGACCTGCGGGTCCTGGCCTTCGCCCTGGCCGTCTCGGTCGTCACGGCGCTCCTCTTCGGCCTCGCGCCCGCCATGACCGGAGCCCGCGTTTCCCTGATGGACACGCTGAAGGAAGGCGGAAGGAGCGGCGACGCCGGGGCCGGCCGCCAGCGCCTCCGCCGCGCGCTCGTGACGGCCGAGGTCGGGCTCTCGCTCGTGCTCGTCTTCGCGGCGGCGCTGCTGGCGCAGACCGTCGTGAGGCTCGGCCGCCGCGATCCGGGCTTCCGTTCGGACCACCTGCTGCTGGCGCACATCTACATTCCTCCCTCGCGCTACCCCGACTCGGAGGCGATCTCCCGGTTCTGCGACGCACTCGCGCAGAGGCTGCGCTCGATCCCCGGGATGCTCGAAGCGTCGGTGACGACGAGTTACCCGCCTTCGCTTCCGTGGCGCCAGATGTTCACGCTCCCGGGCTCGGATGTCTCGCGGCCCGAGGACGTCCCGGTGACGAGGTTCGCGGCGGTGGACACGGGCTACCTGCGGACGATCGGCCTGACGCTGCTGCGCGGGCGGAACTTCTCGGACTCCGACACCGCGCAGGGCGCGCCGGTCGCGATCGTCAACGAGGAGTTCGCGAGGCGGTTCTTCCCGGGCGTGGACCCGGTCGGCCGGACGATCCGTCCCGGTCCGCCGGAGGGAGTCCAGCCGGTCCCGCTCCAGGACTTCGGCGGCAGCCGGCGCGAGATCACGATCGTCGGCGTCGTCCGGGACTTCGTCAACGACGGCCTGGCGCGCCCTCCGGCGCCGCAACTCTTCGCCCTCTACCGGCAGGTGCCGGGCCTGAACTTCGGATTCAAGGATATCGTCGCGCGCACCTCGGGCGCTCCCGAGGGCGCCGCACCGGCCGTGGCGCGGGAGGTGAAGTCGCTCGATCCGGAGATCCCGCTGGGCGAGGTACGGAGCATGGAGACCCACATGGGCACGCAGACGGCGGACCGCCGCTTCACGACGGTCCTGCTCGGGCTCTTCGCCGGGCTGGGCATCGCGCTGGCCCTGATCGGCGCCTACGGCGTCGTCTCGTACCTGGTCGCGCAGCGGACGCAGGAGCTGGGCGTGCGTCTCGCCCTGGGCGCCGGCCCGGGCGACATCCTCTGGCTCGTGTTGCGCTACGGCCTCTCCATCGGGCTGGCCGGCGTCGCGCTCGGCTTCGCGGGCTCGTTCGCGGCGCGCCGGTCGGTCTCGAGCCTGCTCTACGGCATCGCCCCGTCGGACCCGTGGACGCTCGCCGGGGCGGCCGCGCTCCTGCTCCTCGTCGTCGCCGCGGCGAGCGCCATCCCCGCGGCCCGCGCCCTCAGGATCGACCCCGTCGCGGCCCTCCGCGGCGGGCGTTAGCCGCCGTCACCAGAGATCATCGGCGTTACCGAACTCGCTTCAGCGCTTCGGCGAGCTCCTTCAGGTTAGGCGCGAGCTTCTGTGCGTTGAGGTAGCTCTCTCGCGCTTCCGCCTTCTGCCCATTCTTCTCCTGGATCACTCCAAGCCAGTACCAGGCGTTTCCGAGCCCCGGCTCGTCGAAGGCCGGCTTGTAGGCGAGGTATTTCCGAAGCGCTTCTTCGCCGCGCGGGTAGTTCGATTCCGACCGCGCGGCATGCTGCCCGATACGAAGGTACGGCGGCATGTACGCGGCGTCGAGCGACACCGCCGTCTCGTACTCGCGCAGCGAGCCCTTCCAGTCCGCCTGGTTGAGCAGCGCGTTGCCCAGGAAGTAGTGCGCCTTCGCGGAGCCCGGCTGCTCGCGGACCGCTTCGGCCATCTCCTTCGCCGCCGCGTCGTGTTTCTTCTGGAACGTGAAGACGCGGGCATACGCGCGGTGACCTTCGAGCGCGTCGCGCTTCCGGATCTCCGCGGCATGCTCCAGGGCCTTCGCTTCGCTCCCGCCGGCGATGCCGGGAGCGTTCATGTAGAAATCGATCAGGCTGAAGCGCGCGTCGATGCCATCCGGATTGAGCTCAACGGCGCGCAGCCACTCGGCCTTGGCCCTCTTGAACAGCGACATGCCGCCGAACAGGCCTTCCTTTTCTCCCTTGCGCGCATAGGACACGCCCAGGAGGTAGTGCGCCTCGGCATTGGACGGCGCGCCGGCGACCGCTTTCTCGAGCTGCGCGATGGCCGCATCGAGGTCACCGCGATCGAGAGCCGCGCGGCCGGTGGCGACTGATTCGACGTCCGCGGCGGCGAGGGCACAGGTCCCCAGGAGAAGGGGCATCACGAACGCGGCGAGCCTCGCGTTTTTCCGGCGTGTCATCGGCATGCCGCACCTCCCTCAGTTGGACGCGCGAAACTCGGCTCCGTTCCACAATGACAGCGCCAGCCCGACGACGAGGAGGCCGAGTAGAAGGTTGTTCACCATCGACGCGGGCGGCGCTCCGGTCCGGGCGATGGGCACGAAGGCGACGATCAATCTCCCGCTCAAGTGACTCAGGAGAAACAGCCCGAACAGGAGAGGAACGAGAGCGCGATATCGAACCAGGACCACGACGCCGACCACGCAGACCGTGAGTCGGGACAGGCCCAGGAGCGCAAAGAGCGAGACGACCGTCTGCGCTCCGGCGGCCCCGAATTCGGACAGGGGGATTCCATCGGCGGAGCTCGCGACGGATTTGCCGTTGAAGATGGAGTTGAGGCCAATGACGGTGTTCATCAGCAGGAGCAGGCCAAAGACCCACAGGGCGAGCTTGTGGCCGCGATAGGTGTTGTCGGCGCTCCGGGGAAGAACGTCGGCGAGCAACGGAGGTCCTACTCGTACCGGAGGGCCACGGTGGGCGCGATCCGCGAAGCCTTCCGCGCGGGGACGTAGGCCGCCAGCATCGTGGCCAGGATCATGGCCGGCACGACGATCGAGTAGGCGAACAGGTCAACGCCGCCGGCGTTGAAGAGCATCGAGTTCATGAAGCGCTCGACGGCGATGCCCAGGACCAGCCCGATGGCGGTCCCGATTCCGACCAGCGTCAGGGCTTTTCGCATCACCAGCCGCAGGACGTCGGAGGGCTTCGCCCCGATCGCGATGCGAATGCCGATCTCCCGCGTGCGCCGGACGACGTTGTAGGCGACGAGGCCATAGAGGCCGGCGATCGCCAGGACCAGGGCCACGGCGCCGAGGCTTGTGACGATGTGGATCGCGACTCCCGGTCCGTTCACGAAAGAGTAGCGGTAGAGGTCCTCGTAGGTCCTCGTCTCCGAGATCGGCATGTTGGCGTCCAGTGTCCGCACCGCCTCGGTCACGGGTCGAACGAGCTCCAGCGGATCGCCGCTCGATTTGAGCAGCAGGACCAGCCGGGCCGCGGGGTTCTGAGAAAGCGGCAGGTACACGAAATCCGAAGACCGTCTCACTCCGGGGGTGTACTTGACCGCCCCGCAGACGCCGACGATCTCGACGGCGGCGCCGGCGGAGTTCTCCAGGAGGATGCGCTTGCCCACCGCGTCGGCGCCCGGCCAGTAATGCGTCGCGAAGTGCTCGTTGACGATCGCAACCCGGGGCGAGTCCGCCGTGTCGGCCCTCTGGAAGGCGCGGCCACGCAGGATCGGGATCCCCATCGTCTCGAAGAACCCTTCGTCCACGGAGTCCGTCATGGAGCTGAAGCTCTCGCGCTCGCGGGGCATCGTGAATCCCTCCGGCGCGAAAGCGAGCATGTCCGGGTTGTCGAGACCGAGGGGAGGGCTCTTCGTATACGCGGTGCCCTGGACGGACGGCAGATCCCTCACGCGCTCGGAGAGCTTCTCGTAGAACTGACGCGTCTGCACCGGCGTGTACTGCACCAGGCGGGGATCGAACCGAACCATCAGCAGGCGATCCTTCGAGAAACCGGTGCCTTCGACGAGGCTGTTGTGGAAGCCCCGCGCCATCAGGAAGGCGGCGGCCAGGAGCATCATCGACATCGCGACCTGCGCGATGACGAGCGCGTTGCGCCCCCACAGACGCCGCCGTTCGGTCCCGTCGCCGTCCGCCGACTTCAGTCCGTGGACGAGGTCCATTCGCGTGCTCTGGAGCGCCGGGGCGAGGCCGCAGAAGATCGCGCTCACGACCGACAGCGCGAGGCTCGCGAGGAGCACCCGGGTGTCCATGCGGAACGGGATCTCCACGGGGAGCTCGGCGGGGATCTGGAAAGTGCGCAGGAACTCGATGCCGGCGTAGCCGACCGCGATTCCGCCGAGACCACCGAAGAGGGCGAGTACCAGGCTCTCGGTCAGGAGGAGCCGGATCAGCCGGAAGCGGCCGGCGCCGATCGCCAGGCGCACGGCGATCTCCCTGGTCCGGGTGCGGGCGCGCGAGAGGAGAAGCCCGGCGGCGTTGGTGCAGGCCACGAGCAGGACCGCGATTGCGAGGATCGTGAAGACCAGGCCGAACTTCCAGTTGCCCTCGTCCGGCCGCGTCCGCATCTCCCGCACCGTGTGGACCGCCGCTCCGCGGCCGCGGTTGGTCTTCGGGTACTCCCGTTCGAGGTTGCGGGCGAGAGTCTCGAGCTCGCGGCGAGCCTCGCGGAGCGACGTACCGGGTCGGATCCGCCCCCTCACGGTGAGCTCGCGGTCGTCGCGGTCGTCGAAGAAAGACTTGGCCGGGTTCGTCGAGAACGTCTTTGCCATCGCCAGCGGAAGGTACAGCTCCGGCTGCACGAAGATGGACATCCCCGGGAAGGATTCGGGCGCCACTCCGATCACGGTGAAGGCCGCGCCGTTGACGCGAACGACCCGGCCGACCACCGACCGATCGCTCCCGAACTCCCGCTTCCAGAAGTCCCGCCCCAGAACGACCAGGGCGTCGCGGCCCGGCGCCTGGTCCTCGTCGTCGCGGAAGGACCGGCCGACCTTCGGTTCGACGCCGAGCACGCGGAAGTAGTTGCCCGAAACCAGCATCCCCGCGCGGACGCGCGCCGGTGTCTTCGCGTCGGCGGTGAAACCGACGCCGAAAACCGTCGTGCTGGCGATGATGCCTTCGTAGCTCTTCACGTTGTCCCGGATGTCCCGATACTCGAGGTAAGAGAAGTTCTCGAAGGCATTGTCGCGGGAGGTGCCCACGAGAGTCAGCACGTCCCCGGAGCGTGGCACGGGATACGGGCGAAAGACCAGCGCGTCGAGCATGGAAAAAGGCATCGCGGTCATCCCGATCCCGAGGGCGATCGTGACCACAATGAACGCGGTTAAGGCCGGAGTCCGGCGAATGGTCCGGATCGCGTAACGCACGTCGTCGAAGAAGTCCGTCAGCCAGTGGATCCCGCGCGTGTCGCGGATCTCTTCCTTACGCTGGTCGAGGCCGCCCATCGCGAGAAGCGCCCGGCGCCGCGCCTCTTCCGGAGTGAGTCCCTCAGCGATGCCTTCCTCGATCTTGTGCTCGAGGTGAAAGCTCAGCTCCTCGTCGAGCTCGGACTCGAGTCGGCCGCGGAGGAAGAGCGACTTCACCTTAAGCGGCACCGTGAACCACCAACGCTCGGGCTTCATGGGCGTCTGGCGGGATTCGGACCCCCCCTTCGGACGGCGCTCCACATTCCCTGCGCCGCGAGGACCAGGGAAAGGACGGAGGTCACGCCGATCGCGAGCATCGTCCAGACGGGGAGAAGTTTCCGGAGAATGGGAAACTCGCCATCCTGCCGCCGACAACGCCCCCCACGCGCATGAAGTGGATGACCGGAACCACCGAGCCGAGGAGCGATCCGAGGAGGATGATCACGTAGCCGGTTCGCCGTCCGGCGAGGAATAGCGTTGCGGAGAGCCAAATCACCATGATGGGAACCGCCGTCAGGTTCGCGAGGTTTCCCTTCTCAATCCCGCGCACGATGTCATCCGCGAGGTGAAGCGACAGGAAGAGGATCGAAAGCAGTGACGCGATGGTCAACCGGGTGCTCTGTTTCATTGGATGCCTCTAGGCCTCGGAGAGCGCGACGACCTGGGAGATCGCGGCCGAGAGCCGCTTCCAGTTGGCCGCCTCGGCCTCGAGTTGCCTGCGGCCCAGGCGCGTCAGCAAGTAGAACTTCGCCTTCCGGTTGTTCTCGGTTGTCTTCCACTCCGCCTTGATCCAGCCCTCCTGCTCGAGCTTGTGGAGGGCCGGATAGAGCGATCCCTCGCTGACCTGGAGCACGTCGCCGGACATGGACCGCAGCCGCAGGCTGATCGCCCACCCGTGCAGAGGCTCCAGCGCCAGGATCTTCAGGAGGAGAAGATCGAGGGTTCCCTGGACCAGATCGCTAGGCTTGCTCATCTCTCATCTCGGTTTCCGAGGGGAGTCTAAGGGACTTCCTCTCGGTAATCAAGGGGAGATACGAAGATTCGGCTCTCGGGTTTAGGATCCGTGTCTTCCTGTCTCTCTCTCACGCGGCTCGGTCGAGTAGATCCTTCAGCCGCTTCGCTTCCCTCAGGATGACAAGGGGCGCCTTCCGGCTTTGTATTGGGAACCCTGATCCACACCGCGGCGGAGCCGTAGGGGAGGGGTGGGGGGGCCGCGCCCCTCCCGCCAGGTCGTGCCCTGTTGCGAAGTCCCAACAATATTTTCCCACCTCATCCGTCTTCACCCGTGAGAGGCGCAGAATCCCAGCACTTCAACTCATGCCCGACGAAGACCGGCAGCTCGCCGACACGGTCGCCCGCGAAAGCGGCCGGCTGCGGAACTTCATCCGCAAGAGCGTCGCCCGCGAGGACGTCGAGGACGTCCTGCAGGACGTCTTCTTCGAGCTCGTCGAGGCGCGGCGGCTGATGAAACCCATCGAGCAGGCCGGCGCGTGGCTCTTCCGGGTGGCGAGAAACCGCATCATCGACCGCTTCCGCAGGAAGAGGCCGGAATTCGCCGACCCTGCCTCGCTCGAGGACCTGCTCCCCTCGCCCGACGCCGGGCCTGAGGCGGCCTACGCGCGCCGCGTCCTGCTGGAAGAGATCGAGGCCGCGCTGGAGGAGCTCCCCGAGGAGCAGCGGTTCGTCTTCATCGCGCACGAGCTCGAGGGGCGCAGCTTCCGCGAGCTCGCGGCGGAAACCGGCAGCTCGACCAACACGCTTCTCTCGCGTAAGCGTTACGCGGTGCTCCACCTGCGCCGCCGGCTCCAGTCCATTTACGACGAATACAAGGAGAAATGACCATGATGAGAACCACCCGACGCCGCCGGCTCCTGAGAATGTTCGTGTTCGTCCTGCCCGCGTTCCTCGTCCTCGCCGCCCTCATGGTCTGGGCCTTCTCTGCGCTCTGGAACGGGCTCATGCCGGACATCTTCGGGCTGCGGACGATCACCTACTGGCAGGGGCTCGGGCTGATCGTCCTGTCCTGGATCCTCTTCCGCGGTTTCCGGGGCCCCGCCATGAGCAACGCCTGGCGCCACAGCATGTACCGCCGCTGGGAGCGCATGACTCCCGCCGAGCGCGAGGAGTTCATCAGGGGCTTGAACGCCCGCTGCGGCGTCCCGCCCACGCCCGAGCCCGGAACCACTCCTAATCCCTGAGTTTTCCCCAACCGTCCCCGTTTCCCTCGCGCCCGCACCCGGGTGAGAGAGTCCGGCCGAGGCGCCTCGCTATCATCTGGCCCAAGGAAGGGGGTTCGCGTGAACGAGGACGCCGGAGGCCGGAGCGGCGGCCGCGCCATCTTCTGGGGATGGATCCTCTGCGGGGTGCTCGACATCACCTCGGCAGTCATCATTTCGATCAGGGCCAACAGCTCGCCCGTTCGAATGCTCCAGGGGATCGCCGGAGCGGTACTCGGCCCGAAGACCTTCGACTACGGGTTCGCGACGGCGGCCATGGGCCTCGTCATGCACTTTTGCGTCGCGCTCGCGGCTGCGGTCCTCTTCTACTGGGTCAGCCGCAGGATTCCTCTGCTGGCAGAACAGCCCGTTCTCGGCGGGATCGTCTGGGGGATCGTCTGGCTCTTCGTGATGTACCGCGGCGTCATCCCTTTGATGCGGGAGCTGCGGCCGCTGTACCTCGCCAACGCGCCGAAGAGGCCGCTGCCGGACGTCTGGCCGGTCCCCTTCTTCGTCCACATCGTCTGCGTCGGCCTGCCGATCGCGCTCTCCGCCTGGCGCTTCGGACCACGGCCGCGCGAGGATAAGCTGGCGGCGTGAACCGCGCCGCACTCGCCTTCCTGGTCTCCTCTCTACTCGCGGCCGCTCCGGCGGATAAACCCGGCTACACGATCGAGGCGATCCGCTACGGAACCATCAGGGCCTTTCCGGTCTCCGCGCTCGTCATCGGCGCGCCGAAGGAGGAGAAGACCGACATCGCGATGGTCGTTTGGCTGATCCGCGGCGGAGGGCACAACGTCCTCTTCGACAGCGGATTCCACCGCGAGTCCTGGTTGAAGCAATTCCCGACCGAGGACTACCTCCGTCCGGACGAGGCCGTGAAAGCCGCCGGCGTGAAGCCCGAGGACGTCACCGACATCGTCATCAGCCACGCCCACTGGGACCACATGGGAGGCATCGATCTCTTCCCGAAGGCCCTGGTCTGGATCCAGAAGCAGGAGTTCGCCTACTACACCGGAGACGCCTGGCAGCAGGGCGGAAAGCACGGCGGCATCGACAAGGAGGACGTCCAGGTCCTCGTCCGGCTGAACACAGAGGGCCGCCTCCGTCTCGTGGACGGCGACGACGTCGAGATCCTGCCGGGCATCCGGGCCTATACCGGGGCGCGCCACACCTTCGCCTCGCAGTACATCCGCGTGGACGGCGAAGCGTCCGTCGTCCTCGCCTCGGACAACTGCTACCTCTACAGGAACCTCGCCGAGCACAAAGCCGGCGCCACGTTCAGCGAGGCCGACCAGCCCGCCAACATCCGCAACCAGGAGCGCATGATCCAGCTCGCCGGCTCCGCCGACCGGGTGGTCCCCGGTCACGACCCGCGCCAATTCGAGAAGTTCCCCGCGCAGGGGCGCGTCGCGAAGATCCGCTAGCCCTCGTCAGGGTTTTTGGCCCTCTCGTCCTTGACCGGATAGCTTCGGTGTCAATAGGCTTGACCCCGGTAACCGGGGTGTCCTCCGCACCGACATTCCGGGGAGGGAGGTATTCATGCGCAGGCGTACACGCCGGATCCTTGTCTTCGTGATTGTCCTGGCCGTCACGATTGTCGCTTTGGTGCCCCTGAAAGGCTCGCAACTGAACAGAAGCTCGACAGGCGCGCGCCTCCTGCCCAGGATTCCGGCGGGCGCTCTGCTCCAGGCCGGGCCGCCCAACGGAGTCATCGTCGGCTCCTCGTACCACAACGACACGTCGCCGCCGCTGCGCGAGATGCCGCAGCTTCCCGTGGAGGCCATGCCGGAGCGCGAGGCGAACCCGAACCCGAGAACGCCGCGCCATCACAAGGACGTGCCGGACGCGAGCGTCCAGGTCCCGCTGGCTGGCCCGTCGGCGAACATCCCGGCGACCACGCTCAACTTCGACGGAATTCCGTACCCGGGCGTGGGATGCAACTGCGCGCCGCCCGACACCAACGGCGAAGTCGGCCAGACCCAGTACGTCCAGATCGTCAACGAGGGGTACCAGGTCTTCAACAAGTCCACCGGCGCCTCCGTCCTGGGACCGTCCGGAATCGCCACGCTCTGGAGCGGCTTCGGCGGGGTCTGCCAGAGCAACGGACACGGCGACCCGGTCGTCCTCTTCGACCAGATCGCCAACCGGTGGATCATCAGCCAGTTCGCGGGCGTCTCGGTCCCGACCGACGAGTGCGTCGCGGTCTCGACCACCGGCGACGCCACGGGCTCCTACAACCGCTACGCGTTCCACCTGGGGTCGAACTTCTTCGACTATCCCCACCTCTCCGTCTGGCCGGACGCCTATTACATGTCGATGAACGTCTTCAACTCTTCGGGGACGGCGTTCCTCGGTCCGCAGCCCTTTGCGTTCGACCGGGCGGCGATGCTCGCGGGCACCCCGGCCACCTTCGTCAGCACCGGTATCACGGGCGGTGCCCTCGAGGACGCCTACCTGCCCGCGGACCTCGACGGCTCCACGCTGCCGGCCCCCGGCGCCCCCGCGACCTTCGTGGAATGGCCGGGCAACGGGACCTACAAGATCTTCCACTTCCATGCCGACTTCACGATCCCCTCCAACACGACCTTCACCCTCTTCGCCTCTCCCGCCGCGGGTGGCTTCACCGAGCTCTGTCCCGGGACTCGAAGCTGCGTCCCGCAGCTCGGCAGCACGAGCAACCTCGACGGGATCGGCGACCGGCTGATGTTCCGCCTGGCCTACCGCAACTTCGGCGACCACGAATCGGTCGTCGGCAACTTCTCCGTCAGCGCCGGCGGAGTCGCCGGCATCCGATGGTTCGAGCTCCGCAACGTGACCTCCGGCCCGGTCACCCTGTTCCAGGAGAGCACCTACCAGCCCGACACCACCTGGCGCTGGATGGGGAGTGCCGCGCAGGACCAGCAGGGCAACCTCGCCCTCGGTTTCAGCGCCTCGAGCTCCGGCATCAATCCTCAGATCCGCTACGCCGGGCGGCTCGCGACCGATCCGTTGAACAGCCTGGCGCAGGGGGAGGCGCACCTTTTCGACGGCACCGGCAGCCAGACGGGCACGAGCAGCCGCTGGGGGGACTACAGCGATCTGACGGTGGACCCCGTGGACGACTGCACGTTCTGGTACACGCAGGAGTACTACTCGACGACGTCGAGCTTCAACTGGCGCACGAGAATCGGCAGCTTCAAGTTCGCTTCGTGCGGCGGCTCGGGTCCCACGCCGACTCCGACGGTGACACGGACGCCGACTCCCACCGCCACACCGGGGCCGCCGACCAACACCCCGACGGTCACCGCGACGAGCGCTCCGACCAATACGCCGACGCCGACCCCGACGAGGACCCCGACGAACACGCCGACCAACACTCCCACGAACACGCCGACGCCGACGATCACGCCGTCGGGCAGGTTCCTGACGTCGCTCTCGCCCGCGAAGCTCTGGGTCGGCCTGCCGAACACCGCCGATTCCGGGTTGAAGCTGGACCTGTTGGCGGAAGTCCTCGTCAACGGAACGGTAGTGGGCACGGGCGAGCTCGACGGCGACAACACCCCGGCCGGACCCTTCAAGAGCAACATGCTCAACACCCTCACCCTGGCCCTGACCAACGGGTCCGTGGCGCTTCCCGCGGGAGCGCAGCTTCAGATGCGCGTCTCCGCGCGCCGCTCGTGCGCGTCGGGCGGGCAGACCGCCTCGGGTACCGCGAGGCTCTGGTACGACGGCCAGCCGATCGACAACGGGAACAGGGCGGACGCCGGCACTCGCTTCGATGCCACGATCGGCGGTTCGAACAGCGACTACTACCTGCGTTCCGGGCTCGTCCTCTCGACGACTCCGGGAACGTCGCGGACCTCCACCGATCAGTTCGTGGACAGCAGCGTGCCCTGCCCGGCGCGGCCCTTCACCTCGTTCGGCACCTGGAGCATCACGCCGTGACGGGTTAGCTTCCACCGCCTCATCGGACGGGGCTCGCCGGGCGGGCCCCGTCCTTTTCTTGGAACCTCCGGGCCGTTTCGTACGTCCAAAGGAACGGGAGGCCTCCCATGGAGAGTTTCGTCCGTGAGCTGCGCTACGCCACCCGGATCCTCACGAGATCTCCCGGTTTCTTTGCGACCGCCGTCCTCACGCTGGCGCTCGGCATCGGCTCGTCCACGGCCATGTTCTCCGTCGTGGACGCGGTCCTGCTTCGGGCGCTCCCCTACCCCAACCCGCAGGAGATCGTACGCGTCTGGGAGCAGGCGGCCGACGGACACCGGATGAACTTCGCGGACCCCAACTTCGGGGATTTCCGGACACAGAGTCGGACGTTCGCGAGCCTGGCGCAGTACGACTCGCGGCTGCTTTCGGTGTCGGGCGGCAGCGAGCCGGTGCGGGTCAACATCGCGGACGTCTCGAGCGGCTTCTTCAAGGCGCTCGGCGTCGAGCCGGCCCGCGGCCGCGCCTTCGCCCCGGAAGAGCAGCGTCCTCGCGGCGCCCCGGCGGCGATCGTCAGCCATGGCTACTGGCAGCGGTACCTGGGCGGCGCGGCGGATCTCTCCGGGATCCACCTCGCGATGGGAGGGGCCGTCTATCCGGTTGTCGGAGTGATGCCGCCGGGTTTCGATTTCCCCGCCGGCGTCGTCGCCTGGGTCCCTCGCGAGCTCGACCCCCCACTGCCCAGCCGGACGGCTCACAACTGGCAGGTTCTCGGCCGGCTTCGGGCCGGTGCGTCGCTCGCGCAGGCGCGCGCCGACCTCTCCGCGATTGGCCGCCGGATCCGGGACCAGTTCGGGAAGGACGTGGACTTGACTGGCGCGGTGGTCACGCCCCTCTCCGACGCGCTCGTCGGCGACGTCCGGACGGGCCTGCTGACTCTGCTGGGAGCCGTCGGCCTGCTTCTCCTCGTCGCGTGCGCCAACGTCGCCGGGCTTCTGCTCGCCCGCGCCTCCACCCGCCGCAAGGAGCTGGCCGTGCGTCTGGCGCTCGGGGCCGGCCGCGGCCGCCTCATCCAGCAGTTCCTCGCCGAGTCTTTCTGGCTGTCGCTCGCGGGAGGGGCCCTGGGGGTCGTCGTCGCGGCGTGGGCCGTACGCGTCCTGCCCGCGATCCTTCCGGCGAGTCTCCCGAGGCAGCAGAGCATCTCCGTCAGCCTTCCCGTGCTTCTGTTCGCGGTGGCCGCGACCGCGGCGGTCGCCGTCTCGCTCGGACTTCTGGCCGCGTGGCGGGCGTCCTCCGGCGACGTCCAGGAGGCGCTGACCGCGGGCTCCCGCGGCTACACCGGCGCCAGCCAGGGCCTGCGGCGCACGCTGGTCATCGGCGAGATCGCGGTGACGCTGCTGATCCTCGTCGGGGCCGGCCTCCTGGGCAGGAGCTTCCTGCGGTTGGTGGCCACGAGCCCCGGGTTTCGCTCGGAGAACTTGATCACCATGGAGTTCTCGCCTCCGATCCCGCAGTGGCAGCCGGGAATGCAGCAGCCCTTCGACGCCCGCCAGACCCGTCTCTTCGACGAGATTCAGGCGAGGCTCGCCCGGATTCCCGGAGTGAACTCGGTGGGCCTGACCGGCGCCTTTCCGGTCGCGCGCGGCGACGACCTCGCCGACGGGCAATTCCTGATCCTCAACGGCCAGAAGCCGCCGGCCAACTTCGAAGAGTGGGGCCGCATCGCGAAGAATCCCGCCCAGGTCGGTTATGCCTCCTATTGCGTCGCCGGCGAGGGCCACTTTCGGACGCTCGGCATCCCTCTCGTCCGCGGGCGGATGTTCGAGGAGGGCGACTCCGCGGACTCGACGCACGTCGCGATCATCAGCCGGGCGCTCGCCAGGAAGCGCTGGCCCGGCCGGGATCCCGTCGGAGAAGTCATCGACTTCGGCAACATGGACGGCAACCTGAAGCCCCTGACGATCGTCGGGATCGCCGGCGACGTCCGGGCGGCGGGCCTCGATCGCCCGCCGAGCTCCGTCATCTACGTCCATTACCGGCAGCGGGGAATGCACGCCAACTCCGATCCGACGTTTCTCGTTCGGACCGCCGCGTCCGAGGGCGCCATTGTCCCGGCCGCGCGGGCCATCTTCGGCGAGCTCGCTCCCGACGCCCCGGTGAAGTTCTCGACCTACGAGGCGGAGCTCGGCGGCTGGCTCGCGGGGCGCCGGTTCCTGCTTCTCCTCACGGGATTGTTCGCCGGCGCCGCCCTGGGTCTCGCGGCGGTCGGCATCTACGGCGTGGTGGCGTTCTCGGTGGCGCGCCGCACGCAGGAGATCGGCGTCCGCATGGCGCTCGGGGCGCAGCGGAGCCACGTCACGCGGCTGATCGTCGGCGAGGGCGCCCGGCTCGCGGTCGTCGGTGTGGCCATCGGCGTCGCCGCCTCCTTCGCCGTCACACGCCTGCTCTCGAGCCTCCTCTTCGGGGTCAGAGCCACGGATCCCGGCACCTTCTTCGCCGTCGCCGCGGTCCTGACCCTCGTGGCCCTGGCCGCTTCCTGGATCCCGACGCGGCGCGCCCTGCGACTCGACCCCAACGCCGCCCTTCGCACCGAGTGAGAGTTGTCCAAGGACCATCGCCCGGCGTCGGAGTCAGTTGGATTGTCGGCTCGCTGGCGGGACGATCCCGTTCATGCGGAGGTACTCAATCATCTGGCCGTAGTGGTCGTAGGCGTGCGCCACGCCGAAGGTCGCGAGCTGCAAGCGCGTGGACTTGCTCCCTTCCGGCGGCTCGAGGATGTTGCGGTCGGTCAACGTCGCGGCGGCCCGGTGGCCCAGCGCGTAGGAGTCTTTGAGGAACTTCAGGATCTCGGCCTTCGTTTTCACCGCGTCGGGACCGTTGCCCCCCTTGAAGTCGTCCGGGAGCTTGTCGCCCGTCAGCCGGAACCACAGGATGTTGTTGGACGCGGCGACGTGCTTGACCTGCTGCGCGAAGGTCCGCACGCCCTTGTACTCGGATCCCGCGAGTTTCAGGCTTTCCGGAGAGAAGCCGTACTTTTCTTCCGGCATCGCGTCGGCCGCCTCGAGGACGAGCTTCTCGACGGAGGTGACCTGGCGGTCCACGACCGACGCGACGGTCGTGGGAGCGGGCGTGGCGGCGGGCGACGGAGTCGCGGACTGCTGCGCGCTAAGCGCGAGAGGCAGGGCGGCGGTCAAACCAAGCGCGGCCAGGGCGGGGAAAATCCTCGTGAGTTCCATCGGTCTCTCCTTCAGTACTCGCCGTAGCGTCCCTTCACGGACGCTAGCAGCTTGGCGGTGTCGTACCCGATCCCGTCCTTGAAGACGATCTCCACGTTCTCGATGTCCGTGATGCGCGACGACGGATCCCCATTCATCACGACGAGGTCCGCGTTTTTCCCGGCCGCGATCGAGCCGATCTCCTTGTCGCGCCCCAGGTAGATGGCTCCGTTCAACGTCGCGATCCGGATCGCCCCGACCGGAGAGAACCCCGCCTCGACCAGGAGCTCGATCTCGCGCTGGTCGCCGAAGCCCGGAATATGGCCGTTCAAGCCGCTCGGGTCCGGTCCCGCGAGGAGCAGACCGCCGGCCGCGACGAAGGCGCGCTCCATCTCCATCTCCCGCCGCAGGAGCATGGCGTTGGTGTCGTGGGCGGCCTTGTTGAGGGGGCGGCTGCGAGAAAAGAGGGTCGCCTCCCGAAGCGACGGCGACATCGCTTCCAGAACCGCCGGCCGGATCGCCGGCCTTCCTTCCGGGGAGGCCTCTGCGTTCTGCAAGCCCGCGGCCGTGCCCGGCATCGTCGAGGTGACGGCGACGTGATGTTTCAAGAGCGCCGCGAACAGGCGGCTCGCCTCCGCGCTTCCGGGAGCCATGTGCTCCAGCGTGTAGTCGCCCTGGCTCTGGGAGCACGTGTCCGGCTTCTTCCCGGGGTCCAGGGCGGTGTTGACGAAGAAGCCGTGCTCGAGGTTGTCGATCCCGATCTCCGCTGCCTCCTCGTAGGTCACCGAGCACAGGTGGCCGGTCACTTTCAGGCCGCGCTTGTGCGCCTCCTGGACGGCGGCGGCGAGCTCCGCCCGGGTGATGTTCTTGTACGCCTTGAAGGAGGTGACGCCGCGGTCGGCCCAGTAGGCGACCGTCTGGCGCGCATCCTCCGGCCCCGTCAGCTCGCGGATCTGGAGGCTCACATGCACCGGTCCGTCCAGGTAGGGACCGGTGACGTCTATGTGCGGCCCGGGAACGATGCCCGCCTCGATCGCGCGTTTCCACTTGACGTCCGTCTGGGGCTCGATCGACCCCGCGGTTCGCATGGTCGTCACGCCGTTGGCGAGGTAGAGCCGCGTCGCCGAGAAGGCCACCTGTTGAAAGATTGCCGGCCCACTGGAGCTCCCGTCGGCCGCGTAGCCGGGCCGGGCCAGGTAGAAGAGATGGTTGTGCATCCCGACGATGCCGGGCATGACCGTATAGCCGCGCAAGTCGAGGACGGTCGTCCCCTCGGTCGAGCGCTCGTCCGAGCCAGCGGAGATCGCCGCGATCTTCCCGTTCTCGATCGTGACGTTTCGGTCCTCGACGGCCGCAGCGCCGGTGCCGTCGATCACCCGGACGTGCTCCAGCACGACCCTCGGCGTGCCGACCCGGACGAACTTGCGCGTCTCCGACCCGAGCGTCGCCTCCGAGCCGGCGGCGAGCGCGGGCCGGCCCAGGGCCGCCAGGAAGGCGAGGAGCAAGCAGCGTCGCATCGTGGCTCCTTTTCCGGCGAAAGTATCCCGCACGCCCTGGCCCCGCGGGTCTAGACTCCGCCACATGAAACTACGAAACCTCGCCGCCGCGGTTTTCCTGGTGTCGCTGGGTCGTGACGGACCGGCTCTTTCCGAGGACGCCGGCGTCGCTCTTCTCCACAAGATGCAGGCCGCGCTGGGCGGCGCCGAGAAGATCGCGGCGATCAAGGATTTCGAGCAGACCCAGAGCGCGGAATCCTTCGACGGCTCCGGCAACTCCATCGGCGACGTCCGCAAGAGGACCCGCTGGATCCGGCCGAGCTCCATCCGGGTCGACCAGACCGGTCCGGGCTCGACCTATGTCCTCTACTTCGACGGCAGGTCCGGCTGGGAGGTCCTCCCCGGAACGACGAAGGCCGTGGAACTGACGGGCGGGGAGCTGGAGTTCGCAAGAGGCTACGTGCGCGGGTTCTTCCTCCTCATGTGGCTCGCCGACCGCGACTCGCGCTACAAGCTCACCTCGCCCGAGGCCAACGTCGTTCGCATCTCCGACGGCGATCTCTCCCACCAGCTCGACTTCACGCTCGATCCGAAGACCGGGCTTCTGGTCAAGGAGACGTCCCTGAGCCTCTCCGATCCGGCGCACCCGGTGACGAGCGACAAGGTCTTCGAGGCGTGGACTACCTCGGACGGCGTCCGTTTTCCGGACCGCTTCTCGGTCCTGCGCTCCGGCCGCCGCGTCGCCATCGCCAAGTCCCTCGACGAGGCCCGGATCAACCAAGGGCTGAAGCTCGAGGACCTCACGGCCAAGCCCCCGGACGGCAAGCCGGTCTTCCGCTCGGCGGCGAAGTGAGGGCGGCCGCCTGGGTCCTCGCGCTCGTGGTAGCGGCCGCGGCGCCGCCCGGAACCGATCCCCGGCTGCTCGCGGCGATCCGGAAGGCCAACGGCGAATTCGAGGTTGCGATGACGAAAGGCGACGTCGCGGCGATCGTCGTCCCGTACACCGCGGACGCCGTGTTCGTCGGCGCGGACGGAACCGCGACGAAGGGGCGGAACAGGATCGAGCAGCTCTACCGCGACCGCTTCGCCAAGTCCGGCCCGGCTCAGGAGACCCACATCGAGTCGGAGGAGTTGATGGTTGACGGAGATGTCGCCTATGAACGGGGAAAGGGCTCCATCACCCTCCTCGTCAAGGGCGAGCGGGCGACTAGCCGAGCCCGTTTCCTGACGGTCTGGCAGCGCCAGCAGGACGGAGACTGGAAGATCTCGCGAAACATCGTCCTGTCCCCCGCTGAGGTCCCGTAGGGGATGGACCCCAGATCTTTTTCCCACCTTCCGCGCTAAACTTCCCACCTCAGTGGCCAGAATCCGCATCGCGCTGCTTCTCTTTGCGCTCGGCGTGACGCCGGCGCTGGCGGCGGCCCCCGCTCGGCTGGAGACGAACATCGGTCCCGGGGAGGCGCTGTGCGCCGGGGACGTCACGACCATGCACTTCGCCGCGGACGAAGGAATCGAGGAGATGGAAGTCCTCCTCTCCCTCGACGGCGGGCAAACCTTCCAGCTCCGGGTCAGCCGCGAGATGCCCGGCGGCACCCGCGAAGTGACCTGGCGCGTCCCCAACCTCCCGACCAGGCGCGCGCGGCTCGCCCTTCGCGTCCGGGACGAGAACGAGAACGAAGTTATCCGCTTCATCTCCGACGAATTCACGATCGTCCCGGCGCGCTCCGAGCCGCTCGAAGTCCTTCGCAGGTTCCACGGAGAGTGGCGCGCGGGAGAGGCGCTCGAGGAGATCCGTTCGACGGCTCCTCTCGACGCTCCCGGCCTGGGCGGCGTCACGGAATCGCTCCAGGCGGTCCGGCACGAGACGGACCTCGACAGGACCACGTACGCCGCGCTTGACGGCGCTCCTCCCGAAGGCCATCCCGCGCCGGCCGAGGCGGTTCCCGTTGAACGGTTCGGCGCGCCCGTCTCCGACCGCATTCCCTTAAGCGTTCCCCGAAGAGAGTAGACCTCCTCTCCCCCGGAGCCGACGTTTCGGCACGGCCGCGAAGCCCTTCCGCTTCGCCTTCCCGTGCCGGCGAGCCCCGCATTGGGCTCTCCCAACGAACCGGAAGAGAGGAGAAATCGAAATGAAACGGGTCCTTCTGATATTGACCGGCGTCCTGCTCGCCGTGCTTCCCGCGGCGGCGCAGGCGCCGAACACCGCGGGGATCGTGGTGGTCGTCGCCGATCCCTCGGGTGCGCTCGTGCCCGGCGCGGCGGTGACCGTCACCAACACGGCCACCGGGTCCTCACGGCAGGCGACCACGGGCCAGGACGGCTCGGCCAAGTTCGCCGCCCTCCCCTTGAACGGCCTCTACAAGGTCGCCGTTGCGATCCCGGGCTTCACCGCGAAGGACGTCACCGGCCTGACCCTGCGGGACGGGGAGAACGCCACCGTGAAGATCAAGCTCGAGGTCGCCGGTGCGCAGAGCGAGGTCACCGTCTTCGGCACGACGGAAGGGGTCCGCGCCGACGCGCAACTCGGGCTCCGCCTCGAGGACAACCAGATCGAGGAGCTTCCGATCCTCGGCCGCAAGGTCTCGACACTACCGCTGATGAATTCGGCCTTCCGTCAGGGCAAGGGAACGGGAGACCTTTTCGTCAACACGACCTACTTCGTCACCGGAGTCGGCTCGCGCCGCGCCACCACCTTCACCGTGGACGGGGCGACCAACGACGAGGGGTGGGGCCGCCAGACGGTCATCGCGACCGTACCGATCAGCGCGGTCCGGGAGGTCGCGGTCCTCTCCAATTCCTTCTCGACGGAGTACGGTTGGACCTCAGGCGCCGCGCTCAACATGGTGACGAAGTCGGGAACCAACGACCTGCACGGAGACGTGCTGTACCTGGGCCGCCCGGGTGGAGACTTCCAGGCGAAATCGTTCTCGACGAACAATTTCTGCCCCGACTCCGTCTCCACCTGCGTGACGCCGGCGACGTTGAAGGCCGTCAGCCCCGTGGACATCCCCGACACGCTGAACCAGGGCTCCGCTTCCATCGGCGGACCGATCCTCCGCGACAAGACGTTCTTCTTCCTCGCGGCGGACTACACGCAGCAGAACCGGGTGGCGCAGCTCTCCTCCACGCTTCCCTCCTTCGTCCTGCCGGCGGACGGCAGCCTCGAGTACACCGGCCATTACAAGCAGACTCTCGTGGACGCGCGGGCGGACCACAAGATCACCGACAGCCAGAACCTGATGTTCCGCTTCAACTACGACTGGTTCTACGACGACAACCCACAGGACGCCGTCGGCGGCACCAGCGCCCCGAGCGTCGCCCGCCGGTACTCGCGGACGGGGTGGACGGCGCAGGCGAACGACACCGCGGTCCTCTCGCCGGACCTCGTCAACGAGGCGCGCGCCGGCTACCTGGACGGCGACCCGGTCACTTCCTGGGAGGCGCAGAACCTCTCGACGGTCTACACGCGCGCCGGCAATGTCCCCTTCACGGTCGGCCAGTCGCGGCTCTCGGATCTCTTCAGCCGACAGTTCCAGATCGCCGACACGCTCTCCTGGACCGCGGGCAAGCAATCCTTCCGGTTCGGGTTCACACTGGCCCGTCACGAGTCCGGCGGGACCGGCAGCGAGCCGGGCACCGCGGTCCTCGGCACATTCACCTTCAAGCCCTCCACAACGGCGCCGCTCGACCAGCTCACGATCAACGACGTCCAGAGCTACACGCAGCCGATCGACTTCGGGATCCACAGCTACGACCTGAAGCAGTGGCTCGTGGCGGTTTTCGCTCAGGACACCCTCCGGCCGCACCCGGACGTGACCGTGGACGTCGGGCTGCGCTACGACTACCAGTCGCTGACCGACGCCACGACCAATATCTCGCCGCGCGTCGGCTTCGGCTGGCACCCGGGCGGAGACGCGCGCACGTCGGTCCGCGGCGGCTACGGCATGTACTACACGCAGATCCGCTCCAACGCCGTGGCGGCCTACCTCGTCAACGGCCTGGACGGCCTGACCACCTACACGGCGGTCCCGGGGCAGTTCGGGTTCCCAACCTGCCTGACGTGCGTCCCGATCGCGTTCGATCCGAAGGTGCTGCCGCCGTCACAACTGCCGGCGCGCGACATCACCATCCAGGCGGGACAGCGCGACTTCTACCGGGCCCAGTTCGCCCGCTACGGACTGAATTTCGACCTCCTGCCGAACTATCCCGACGAGCTCGTCAATCCCAGGAGCCAGGTCATCACCATCGGCGCAGAGCGGGACCTCTCGAAAGGATTCATCCTCGCGGCAGACTACGTCCACCAGCGCCTCGACAACATCGATCGCACCGTGGACTTGAACGCCCCGACCCCGTTCGACCGAACCGCGCCCGGACAGGTTCGCAGCGTCGCCGCCGCCAACGCGACCCGTCCGATCCTCCCGGTCAACGGAGGCGTCCGACAGGTCAACGTCCTCATGAACCTCGGCGAGGCCGAGTACAACGCCCTCCAGACGCAGCTGCGCTACCGCAACCCGAAGCTCGAGGCGCTTGTGACCTACACGCTCTCCAAGGCGACCAACACGACCGAGCCGGACGGCAACGGCATCGGTCCCAACGACGGCAACATCGTGAGCCTCGGCGAACAGGAGCGCGGCCCGAGCGTCGTAGACCAGCGGCATCGCGGCGTCGTCTCGCTCGTCTATCGCCTCCCCTGGGACATCTCCATCGGCGTCCTGGGGCAGTTCGCCTCGGCGCGTCCCTTCAACGCCACGACCGGCGTGGACAACAACGGCGACGGCGTCACCAACGATCGCCCCGTCGTCAACGGCCAGGTCCTCTCCAAGTCCGCGTTCCGCGGGAGCCCGACCCAGCAGGTGGACGCTTTCCTCGAGGGACAGATCAAGGTCGGCGGCGGCGCGGCCGTCATCCTCCGCTTCGAGGGCTTCAACCTCTTCAACCACGGAAACTACCTGGGCCGCGGACAGACGATCTACGGCAACGCGGAAGCGCCGGTCTCGACGTTCGGACAGCTCGCGGCGGCAGGCACCGCCGATACCGTGGTTCCGGCCTTCGCCAACGTGGACCCGCCCCGCATGTTCCAGTTCTCCGCGCGCCTCGCCTTCTAACGGTTCTTTCGTGCGGGGGGCTCGGAGCCCCCCGCACGTTCCCATTCCTTCCGTCGTAGGGGAGGGGCTTGCCCCTCCCGCCCGGTCGGTGCCTTTCCGTGACACCGTGTAGGCTCCATCCGCGAGCATGAGAGCGGTGCCGGTTTCGGAAAGAGAGGCTTACAACGAGCTCCAGGCGTACTCGCTGGAGCTTCGCGACCCGGCGTTCATCCATCAGCACGTGGTCGATGCCTGGATGCTGCAACACGCCAACGAGACGACGAAGCCAATCGGGGTGGCGTTCGCCCTGATCGGCATGTACCTCCATTTCGAGAAAGGGTTTTCGGGCAAAGAAGTCCAGCGGGCGCACATGGCCATGGGCAGACGCTCGAAGAATTGGCCACGGTTTCCGCTTCCCGCCGGCCGTGGCTCGATGACCGCGGCCGACGTGATGGGGGCGCCTGCCGGACCGGAGAGGAACCGCGCGATCGAGGCGTGGTCCTCGTCCGCGTGGCGGGCCTGGAGCGAAAGCCACGCGGCGGTCGCCGACCTCGCTCGGCGATTCGGATACGGTTGACCCCAATGAAGCACATCGGAATCGTGGCCTGCAGCGCGGAAGGGGCCGCGCTCTGCTACAAGGCGATCTGCCGCGAGGCGCTGACCGTCGTCGGCAAGAACGATCATCCGCGCATCACGCTCGACTCGATCCCGATGGCGCGCTGGCTCCCCGCCTTCGACGCGAAGGACTACGCCGGCGTCGCTCGCTTCATGCTCGATTCCGCGAGGCTCCTCGCCGCGGCGGGCGCGGACTTCGCAATCTGTCCGGACAACTCCGCGCACCTTGCATGGGACCACCTGCAGAAGCAGACGCCGCTCCCCTGGCTGCACATCGCCCGCGTCGTCGGCGAGGAGGCGCGGCGGCGCGGTTTCCGCCGCGTCGGGATCCTCGGCACGCGTTACACGATGGGATCGCCGATGTATCCCGATTGCCTCCGCGAGCTCGGGATCGAGGCCGTCATCCCGGAAAAGGCGGACTTCGACGAGGTGGACCGGATCATCTTCGCCGAGCTGGTGGACGGCGTCTTCACGGACGCCTCGCGGCGTTTCTACAACGGCGCCATCGCGCGCCTCGCTGACCGCGGCTGCGACGCGGTCGCCCTCGCCTGCACGGAGATCCCTCTTCTTGTCCGCTCCGAGGAGTGTCCCCTGCCCACCCTCGACTCAACCTGCCTCCTTGCCCGCGCCGCCCTCGAAGAGGCGCTGAGGTGAGGACCCGGTGAAGGTCCTTCTCTTCGGCGCCACCGGGATGGTCGGGCAGGGCGTCCTGCGCGAGTGCCTGCTCGACGACGGCGTCGAGAGGGTTCTTGCCGTCGGAAGGCGCCCGACCAGGCGGACCGATCCGAAGCTGCGAGAGATCGTCCGGGACGACCTCTTCGACTTCGACGCCTCCGGCGCGGAGTTCCGGGGCCTCCACGGGTGCTTCTTCTGCCTCGGCGTTTCGTCGGCGGGAATGAGCGAGGCCGAGTACACGCGCCTGACGTACGACCTGACACTGGGCTGGGCGCGATCGCTCGCCGCCCTCAACCCGGCCATGACCTTTGTCTACGTCTCCGGCGCGGGCACCGGCGGAGAGGCCATGTGGGCCCGCGTCAAGAAGCGGACCGAGGACGATCTGCTCGCCCTGTTCCCGTCGGCCTACATGATCCGTTTGAGTTTGCTCCGTCCGATGCACGGCGAGGTTTCGAAGACGCGCTGGACGAGGATCGCCTACGCCGCCCTGGGGTGGTTGACGCCGGTGTTCCGCGCGGTTGCTCCCGGCGCCGTGGTCACCACGGAAGAGCTCGGCCGCGCGATGATCCGGCTGGCCCGGAAGGGCGCTCCCAAACACGTTCTCGATCCCCGCGACCTGCGTGCCCTAGGGGGCAAGTAGGCGGCCGAAACCGACGCCCGTAGAATCGCCGCACATCTCGAGATGACTGCGTGAGGAAAGTCGGAGTTTTCCTGGTCTGCGGGCTCGCGTTCGCGGTTTCTCCGGCGAAGGCGTGGCTCTACTCCGAGCACCGCGCGATCACGGCGCAGGGGATCGACGGCCTCGAGCCGAGGCGCCGCGGCGCCCTCGATCGGCTGTGGCGGGAGGCGCGGCAGGGATACGAGAGCCGCCTGTGCAGCCAGCCCGACGCGGGAGGCCAGGGCCCCGACCCCGCCTGCATCGACCTCGCGGCGTGGCCCGCGATCGCCGGCGATCACTCCTGCGCGCCGAAGGACTTCCTCCAGGCGATTCTGGAGAGCGACTGGATCCTGCCGGTCGCCGCCGTCTCCTCGCGGACCAGCGCGAAGATCCTCGTGGCGAAGAACGAGAACCAGCGCCGCAACGCTCAGATGAACGGGGACCTCGGCCTCGAGCGTGCCGACCGCGAATACTCGACGCGGGCGGGCAGCAACAACGCCCACTTCCTGCTCGCGCGGCAGGGCGAGGACCCGGCGGAATACGTTCAGCTCGCCCTCGGGCGCGGCGCGGAGCTCAACGCCTACGGCCTCTACGTGCTCTACCACGTCGCGGCGCTCCACGCCGCCGCGGCGCTCGGCAGAGATGCCACGCCTGAGTCGCGAAGCGCCGGGGTCCGCGGGGTGATGGCCCTGGAGTTTTTCGCCCTCCACTTCCTGGAAGACGCCTTCGCCGCGGGCCACATCGCGGGATCCTGGGGGAACGCGGCCGTAAGAAAGGGGACTCACGACTACTACAACGAGCACGGGCTCGACGCCGAAACCTGGGCCCACAAGCCGATGCTTCTCTTTGGCGACGGGCACATGACTGTGACGGACCTCGAGCGCGCCGGAAAGGCGGTGCGCGACTCGGTGGCCCAGGTCGCCGACGCGGCGGACACCGGCTCCGAGCTGCACCGCCTGCTCTCCTCGATGGAGCGGCCTCCGGACCTCCTCTCCGGCTCTTTCAACGTCTGCAAGGCCGAGCGCGCGCCGGACTGGCAGGCGCCGCCCTCGCTCAAGGAGACCCTGAGCGCCGTCCTCCTGGAATCGCCGATCCCGTTCCGAGGCCCCGGCTTCGCCTCGCTTCCGAGGTTCCGCGCCGAGCTCGGCCCGTTCATCGGCGTCGTCAGCGGGATCTCGGGCAATGGCGCCGGGGGCGGCTTCTCGGAGACCGCAACGGGCGGCGTGCAGGGCGCCCTCGACGTCGGAGCCCGGATCGGCGTCGGCCTCGACGGCCTGCTCGGGGATTCCGGCGACGGGCTTCTCTACCTGCAGGGCGGCGTCGTCAGCCAGACGTCGTCGTCCGGAACGTGCGAGCCCCACTGCCCGAGCGATCCTCTGCTGCAGCAGTTCGTACCCGGGGTTCCGGCGCGCACGGGCGCCCAGTTCCGGTTCCGCATTCCCTTCTACCTGATCCCCGGCGATCTCCTGCTGGCCACTCCGATCCTCGCCTTCACGAGCCCCAAGACGCTGGAGAAGATGGCGATCACGGCGACCGACGGCGGCCTGATTCCCTGGCAGACGAAGCTCAACACGCCCGTCGGGAAGGTCCAGTTCGTCGTGGGACGCGAGGTCGGAGCGACACTCTTCGGGTTCGGGACGAAGGACGCGTTCCTGACCCTGCTGACCACAGCCGACGGCAGCAAGGTCCTCGCGCCGATCGCGATCAAGACCATCCAGTGGGACTTCCCCGTCCTGGAGATCCGTCCCTTCCGGGAGTACGGGACGCGCTACGCCTTCAGCGCCCTTCTCCAGATCGGGGGCGGCTTCGACCACCCTCTCGACTCCGAGATCGTGGGCCACCCCGAGCTGCCGCCGCCGCCGCTGAAGACCCGCTACTTCGGATTCCTCCGGATCTTCTTCGACGGCCGCCGTTACTTCTGAGTCTTCGCGCGGGCGACCGGGACCCGGCGCGCTCGCGCGGCCTTGACCAGCAGGTCGTAGTCCCGCTCGGTCTGGTCCGAGTAGGCCCGGGCGAACTTCGAGAGGGCGTCGTCGAGCGCCTCGCTCGTGCCGACGTAGCCGGTGATCGCTGAGGCGTCGCCGCTCCTCGCATGCGCCAGCGCGAGGGCCCACCCGCAAAGAGCGCAGTAGTCCGGGACCATCCCGACATCGGCGGTTGCGGGGTTGAAGTCGATTCCCCCCTTCATGTCGCGAAGCTGCCGGACGTAGAGCTGGAACCGCCCGACCTGGCCCCAGCCGAGGAAGATGTCGGGCGCTCCCTGGATCAGCCGCTGGCCCTCGACGACCCTTCGCCCTTCGCTCTCCGCGCGGCACTTGAGGCCGCCATGCGTCTCGAGCACGGAAGGCTGGGCCTCCTTGACCTGGAGGAAGAGCGGGTCGTCGTCCGTGCGGCCATGCATGAAGACGACCCAGCACGCAGTGCCGACGCTGCCGACGCCGACCACCTTCCGCGCGACGTCGACGATCTGGTACTGCTCGAGGAGCCGCCGCCGGTCCAGGTTCAGCGTCGGAAGGTAGGACCGAAGAAGAAGCTCGAGCCCCTCCAGGATGGGACGCCCATCCGTCGTGCGCGTTTCCCGCACGATCAGGGGACGGTCCTCGATGATGCGCCGCCGGTCGTCCACGATGGCCGTCATCTTGTCGAGCACCTGGAGGTTGGTGTGGCGCCTGGCCTGGCTGAAATATTTCTCGGCGCGCTTGCGGGAATGCGGGTGCGCCGAGAGCGCGCCGAGAACGGCCTCCTCGTCGATGCGCGAGTACCAGAGCTTCAGGTGCCCCATCCCGGAATACTCGCGCAGGCGCGTCCGGTAGGCCGAGACGGCGGCGCGGACGGCCTCCTCGGCGATCGCCTTGCTCCCGCCCAGGAATCGGATGCAGACCCAGGCGCTCGCCACGAGGCGCTTGACGTCCCATTCCCACGGGCCCTGAAGCGTTTCGTCGAAGTCGTTGATGCCGAAGATCAGGTTGCGCTCTGCCGAAGCGAAGATTCCGAAGTTGGCCACGTGCATGTCGCCGCAGGCCTGGACGTCCAGCCCGGTCACCGGCGACGGGCGCAGGTCCGCCGCCATGATCGCCGCGGCCCCGCGCAGGAACGAAAAGGGCGACGCGAGCATCCGGGAGTAGCGAAGGGGCACGAGGGCGGGATTCCGGGTCTTCGCCTGCCCGATCAGGACCTCGACCGGGTCGGTCCGCGACCGCGGAGGCGCGTAGACCCCGTGGTCGCTTCGCGGGACGCGCTTGCGGAGCTCTTTGCCAGCGGCCATCCGCTTCTCGACCGAGGCGCGAGGATGGAGGAATCGCTCGACGATTTCTGCCGGCCGCCGGCCGGGACGCCGGTCGCGCAAGACCGGCGACGGCTCCGACCGCGACTCTTGCGGGGCAGGCTCCCGGGTCGTGGTCACTGGCGTCAACCTCCCTTGGAGTCGAACCAGGCGACGCGACGATTCTCCGGCCGGGCGGCGACAGCGGCGGACTGCACCTTGGGGCAGTCTTCTCACCTCCCCCGCAGGAGAGGGCCAGTAGGTGAGACCCGCTCGCGGCGAGCGGATAGGATTTGCGGGATGAAACCGGTCATCCTGGTCGTGGACGACGACCTGGCCTCGCTCGCCTCGCTAACCGAGGCCCTGACGCGCCGCTACGGGGCCGACTACCGGATCGCCTTCCACGCGACTGTGCGCGGCGCGCGCGAGGACCTCGAGCGGATGCGCGACGCCGGCGAGAGCGTCGCGCTGATCATCGCGGACCAGTGGATGCCGGAGATGCAGGGGGTGGAGCTGCTGGGCCGCGTCCACAAGATCCACCCCTCTGCCCAGCGCGCGCTCCTTGTGGACTGGGGCGACCGGGCGGCCGCCCCCGCGATCCTCGAGGGCTGCGCCTTCGGCCAGCTCGAGAACTACCTGCGCAAGCCCTGGTTCCCCCCGGAGGTCCACCTCTACCCGGCGATCGGCGAGTTCCTCGCCGACTGGACCCGCAGGCACGGGCCGCGCATGGAGCTCGTGCGGGTCATCGGCGAAGAGCTTGCGCGCCGGACGCACGAGGTCCGGTCGTTCCTGGAGCGCAGCGGGATCCCGCACGGCTACATCGAGGCCGGCACCGACGCCGGCAAAGCGGCGCTGGAAACCGTCGCCCTCGACGCCTCGAAGCTACCCGTCGTCATCCTGCTCGACGGCCGGACGCTGGTGGACCCTTCCAATACCGAGATTTCCGATGCTCTCGGCGCGACCAACCTCGACCCCCAGGATCGCGACTGCGACCTCGCCATCGTCGGCGCGGGACCGGCGGGCCTCGCCGCGGCGGTGTACGGCGCCTCCGAGGGCCTGCGGACGATCGTCGTCGAGCGGGAAGCGGTCGGCGGCCAGGCGGGGGCGAGCTCTCTCATCCGCAACTACCTAGGTTTTCCGCGGGGCATCAGCGGCGGCGAGCTTGCGCAGCGCGCCTACGAGCAGGCATGGCTCTTCGGGACCAAGTTCGTCTTCGCTCGGGAAGGGTTGAAGCTCTCCGTGAACCGGGCCACGAGGATCCTGACGGTCTCCGACGGGATCGAGATCACGGCGCGCGCCGTCATCATCGCCACCGGGGCGAGCTACCGCCGCCTCGACGTGCCGGACTCCGAGCGGCTTACGGGCGCCGGGATCTTCTACGCGACCCCCGCCGTCGCCAACGTCGTGAAGGGCCGCGGGGTCTTCATCGCCGGGGGCGGCAACGCCGCGGGACAGGCGGTCCTCTTCTTCGCGGTCGGGGGCGCCGGCAAAGTCACGCTCCTCGTCCGGGGCGACTCGCTCGAGAGGGGGATGTCGGACTACCTCATCCAGTCGATCCGGCGGCTGCACAACGTCGAAGTGCGCCTGCGGACCCGCGTCGTCGGCGTCGCCGGGGAGCGGTCGCTCAAATGCCTCACCCTGCGAGACGACGTGTCGGGAAAGGAGGAGACCCATCCGGCCCATGCCCTCTTCGTCATGATCGGCGCGGATCCGCGCACCGAGTGGCTCTCCGGAGCGGTGCAGCGCGACCCGAAGGGGTTCATCCTGACGGGACGCGCCATCAACCGCGCGAAGGCGCTCTGGAACCTCGACCGTGCGCCGACCCGCCTCGAGACGAGCATCCCCGGGGTCTTCGCCGCGGGCGACGTGCGCCAGGGCTCGGTCAAGCGCGTCGCCTCGGCCGTCGGCGAGGGCGCGGTCGCCGTGCAGTACGTCCACGAGTACCTCGCCGGGCGGTACTCCCTCGGGACGGGCATCTTCAACCTCACCGACCTGAACATCGCGCTCCCAAAGCCCTAGCCGCGCTCCGCCTCGAAGCACGAAATCCGAATTTTCAAAACAGCCCCGTGTGGGCCCGTTTCGGATTTTCGGATTTGTTTCGGGTTTCGGGTTTCGGGTTTCGAATTTCGGGTTTTCTTCGCCTACGGGTGCGGGACGATCTTGGGAGCCTGCTCCTGGAGGGTGTAGGTCGCCTTCGGGCACTTCAGGCTCGGGTTGGTCGGGCTGAACATGCCGGCGGGGTTGTCCTTCCAGAACCAGGCGTGCAGGTCGTAGTGGTACATGGCGTGCGGCATGAGCGGGTGGTGCCCCTCCATCGGCCCGTCGAACGGTTTCCCGAAGAGCTTCGGGCGCTCCTTGACTCCGGTCGAAAGCGGAACGAACCACTCCGCCGCCACGAGGACCAGCTTGTCGCCCTGCGGCTCGTAGACCAGCACCTGCGGCTTCATCGGATCCACTTCCGGCCCCATAAGCGCGACGTTGAAGAAGTGGACGCCCATTCCGCCGGCGGGATACGGGACTTCGCCCGGGCCGCCCGGCTTGGGATACTCGACGCATCCGAGCGTCGAGAAGTAGCCGTCGTGCACCGCGGCGACCGGATCCTTGTACTTGTCCAGCGCCGCTTTCACCTTCGCGAGCTCCGGCGACAGCTCCGACGTCTTCCCGGCGCCCTGCGCAAGGAGAACCGGGGCCAGGAGCGAGAAAACCGCGGCGGACAGGCTGATACGGTGCGATCTCATGGTTCCTCCTGAAGATTTTCTTTCCTCGACCGAACGTTTCCGCGAATCCTTCTTCCAGTTTACGACGGAGGCGGATGAAGGAGAAGCCACGCCCAGTTCGCCGCCACCGCGACGAGGACCGCGGCGCGAAGGATCGGGAGCGAGAGCCGGGGCTCCGCGAGCGGTTTGCCCGCGAGAGACTTGACACCGGCGACCGCACCGCCCACGAGGAACAGGATCGCTGCCGTCGCCGCCAGCGGATTGAACGCGATCGCCGCGCCGAGGTCCATCCGCGCGAGCGCCATCGCGGCGTGCGCGGTCCCGCACGTCGGGCAGGGCAGCCCCGTCAGTTCCCGGAAGAGACAGGTTGGCAGAGGTGGCACCAGTTGAGCCGCGAAGGGAGCGAGGAGGACCGCCGCGAGCGCGGCGCCTCCCCAGAGGACTCCCAGGGGGCTCGGGGGACCGCAAGGTTCCCCGCTGAGGTTCGCGCTGCGATCAGTGGTGGCCAAAGCGGGTCAGCAGGGCCGCGCCGGCGACGAGCAGGATCAGCATCAGCCCGCCGCAGCAGACCACGACCGGGATCAGCACCGCGGCCACCGCCTTCCCCGACGTCGTGTGGTGAAGCCGCTCGATTCCCTGCACAGCCAGCACGATCCACCAGACGACGGCAACGAGCGGCCCGACGACCGGCACGATGCTCGCGAGGCTCGACACCTCCGAGTAGCAGACGGCGCGCAGCGAACCCTCGAAGCCGGACCGGGAATTCTGGAGCGCACCCACCAGCATGCAGCAGACGTGGAGGATCGCCGCGCCGATGAAGAGCGCGATGGCGATGAAGATCGGCGCCAGGATCAGCTTCACCGCGAAGATTCCCCCTCCGAACGCTGCCCATTGGCCGAAACGGCGTTCGAGAAACGGCGGCAGCATCGGCATCCCGACGGCACGGATCAGGATTCCCTGGACCGCCGTCGACAGCCAGCAGACCGCGACCCCGAAGAGGAGCGGCGAAGTCGTGTCCCCGGTCTCGCGCATCCGTTCCCAGGCCTCCGCGGGCCTGGTGACCAGAAGACCCAGCGTGTCGAAGAATGCGGCGATGAGCCCCCGGCTCTCTCGCGCTTCCCAGGGAAGGGGATTGGGCGGAGGAACGGGTCCCGGCGGTACCGTGGACATCTCTCGACCTCCTGTTTGAGGAGATTATCCGCCCGATCCCGTATCGGGAGTTCTTCAGAACACGAATCGCAGGGCGGCGCCGTCGCGGATCGGAACGACCTCGATGGACAGGGAGGATTCCTTGTCCGTCCCGGCGGTGTGGGCGAGGCCCAGGTGCCGCTTCACGAGGAAGCGCCCGGTCGCCGTCGCGAACAGGGCCCCGGCCACGACGTCGCCCATGAAGTGGGCCTGGTCGTTGACCCGGTCGAAGGCGACGACCGTGGCGAGGCCGTACGCGATCGTCGGGATGATCCAGCCGGGGGCGCGCATCGCAACGACCGACGCGACCGACCAGGCGGTGACGGCGTGACCCGAAGGGAAGGAGTTGTGCTTCGAGAACGGCTCGAACTTGTTCTGACCGTCGGCCTCGATCGGCCGCCATCGGCCGAAGCCGGGCTTCAAGATCAGGTCGTTCAAGGTCGTTGCGAACACGAGCGTCTCGAGCGAATCCCGCCCCATGTCGCGCATGCCGTCGGACCCCGAGACGAGTCCGACGATGATCAGGCCGCCGGCGGTTCCCCACGCCCCGCCGGCCCCGAAGACCGTCGTCGCCGCCGCCACGTTGTTGGTGAAGTTGGACCGGGTGTTCTGGATGTTGCGGTAGAGGGTGGGATCCGCCGCGATCAGCCCCCCGACGATCACCGCGGACCCGGCAAACTTGTCGATGTCGCTCTTTTCCCAGTGAAGCGGCGCGCCGACGTAGGCGATCGAATCGGACAGATAGCGCGTGACCTCCTTGACGACCGCCTGACCGGCGAGCTTTGGGATGGAGGGCGGGGGCTGTGGCTTCTCTTCCTCGGTCTCCTGCGCCGTCGCGCGGCCGGTCGCCGCGAGCAGCAGAGCGGACGCAAGCGCCAGCGCGGCGGCGCACCGTCTCGTTCCGAGCCCCTTCACACGCGTTCTAACAGGGATTTCAGGCTTCTCTTCCCCCGATCTGCCCTTTCGTCCCACGGTTCCGCTGCGACTCTGGCTCCTAGAATCCGGCCATGAACGCCGAACAGACGCGCCTCGAGGAAGCGAGGCAGGGAAAGCGGCCCTGGAAAAAGTGGGGGCCGTATCTTTCGGAACGCCAGTGGGGAACCGTGCGCGAGGATTACAGCGAGCACGGCGACGCGTGGAACTACTTCAGCCACGACCAGGCCCGCTCGCGCGCCTACCACTGGGGCGAAGACGGGCTCGCCGGGATCTCCGACGACCGCCAGTACCTCTGCTTCGCCCTGGCCCTCTGGAACGGGAAAGATCCGATCCTCAAGGAACGGCTCTTCGGCCTGACCAACAGCGAGGGGAACCACGGCGAAGACGTCAAGGAGTGCTACTTCTACCTGGACTCGACCCCGACGCACTCGTCCATGAAGTACCTCTACAAGTATCCGCAGAACGCCTTTCCCTACGACCAGATCGTCCGGACCAATCGGGACGCCGGCCGACGCGCTCCCGAATACGAGCTCCTCGACACCGGGGTCTTCGACGACAACCGGTACTTCGACGTTTTCATCGAATACGCAAAAGCCGCGCCTGAAGACATCCTCATCCGGATCACCGCGTGCAACCGCGGGCCCGCGCCCGCCCCCCTCCACCTGCTGCCGACGATCTGGTTCCGCAACAACTGGTCGTGGGGCGGCGCGATCCCGGAGCGCCCGAAGCTGTCTCAGGCCTCGCCCGGCGTCGTCGCCGCCTCCCACCCGGAGCTGGGCCAGCGCTTCCTCCACGCCGAGAAGGCCGGCGCGCTCCTCTTCACCGAGAACGAGACCAACCTCCAGGCGCTTCTCAAGGTCCCCAACCCGAACCCCTACGTCAAGGACGCGTTTCACGCTTACCTGGTCCGCGGCGCCCGGGACGCCGTCAACCCCGCGCAGACCGGCACGAAGGCGGCGGCGCACTACCTCCTGACCGTTGGCCCCGGTGAGTCGGTCTCCGTCCGGCTCCGGCTGACGGACGCCGCGCCGGGAGCGCCGTCGGGCGAGCCGTTCGGGAGCAGGTTCGACGCGGCGATGGACGAGCGCCGGAAAGAGGCCGACGCCTTCTACGCTTCGGTCATCCCGGCGTCACTGAGCGCCGACGAGCGCAACGTCATGCGGCAGGCGCTCGCCGGGATGCTCTGGTCCAAGCAGTTCTACTACTACGACGTGGAGCGCTGGCTCGAAGAGCACGGCGCGGGGCCGTTCCAGGCGCGGCGCCGCGCGCCCCGCAACGAGGCGTGGCACCACATGTACAACGCCGACGTCATCTCGATGCCGGACAAGTGGGAGTACCCCTGGTACGCGGCCTGGGACCTCGCCTTCCACTGCCTCGCGCTGACGCTCGTGGACACGGACTTCGGCAAGGACCAGCTCGAGCTGTTGCTGAAGTCCCGCTACATCCACCCCAACGGCCAGCTTCCCGCCTACGAGTGGAACTTCAACGACGTCAACCCTCCCGTGCACGCGTGGGCCACCCTCTTCGCCTACCGGCTCGACAAGGCGCAGCGCGGACGGGGGGACATGGAGTGGCTGGAGCGCTGCTTCCACAAGCTCCTCCTCAACTTCACCTGGTGGGTCAACCGCAAGGACCCCGAGGGCAACAACGTCTTCGAGGGCGGGTTCCTCGGGCTCGACAACATCGGGGTCTTCGACCGCAGCGCCCCGCTGCCGACGGGCGGCTACCTCGATCAGGCCGACGGCACCGCCTGGATGGCGATCTTCTGCCAGAACATGCTGGAGATCGCCGCGGAGATCTCGCTGGAACGGCCGGCCTACTTCGGGCTCGTCGAGAAGTTCATCGAACACGTCCTTTGGATCACCTCCTCCATGCTGATCGCCGGCCAGGGCGCCGGCATGTGGGACGAGGAGGACGGCTTCTTCTACGACGTGCTGCGCAAGCCCGACGGGAGCTCGGAGAGGCTGAAGGTCCGCTCGATGGTCGGCCTGCTACCGCTCTGCGCCGTGGCCGTGTTCGAGGGACACCTAGAAGGCAAGGACGCCGAGCTCGAGGCGCGGCTGCGCCAGTTCCTGCTGGCGCGCAAGGAGCTGCGGGAGTTCTCACACGACCCAGTCCAGCGAGGCAACGCGGGCCGCCGGATGAGCGCGGTCCTGAACGAGGCGAGGCTGCGTCGGGTCCTCGCGAGGATGCTCGACGAGAACGAGTTCTTCAGCCCCTACGGAATCCGGTCCATCTCGCGGTACCACGCCGAGCATCCGTACGTCATCCGGGTGGGCGACCAGGCGTACGGCGTGTCGTACATGCCGGCCGAGTCCGACACCGGCCTCTTCGGCGGCAACTCCAACTGGCGAGGCCCGATCTGGCTGCCGGTCAACGGGCTCATCGTCCGGGCGCTTCTCCAGTACTACCTGTACTACGGCAACGACTTCACCATCGAGTGCCCGACCGGCTCGGGCCGGAAGATGACTCTCTACCAGGTGGCCGAGGAGATCTCCCGGCGGCTGACGAGCATCTTCCTCAAGGACGCTTCGGGCCGGCGGCCGGTTCACGGCGCGGCGCGGAAGTACCAGGAGGACCCGCACTGGCGCGACCTGATCCTCTTCTACGAGTACTTCCACGGGGACAACGGCGCCGGAGTCGGCGCGAGCCACCAGACCGGATGGACCGGCGGGATCGCGCGGATGATGCACCTGTTCGCGACCACCTCGGCGGAGAAATTGCTCGAGCGCGGCAAGGTCGCCTTCGTCGAGCCGAAGCCTCGCCGCCGGGCGAGGCCGCGAGCGCGCCCGACCCGCGGATGAGATGGACCGCGCACGGCCTCCCCTGCGCCTCTTCCTCGCTGAGCTGATCGGAACGGCGCTCCTCGTCTTCGGCGGCCTCTCCGCCGTCATCTTCATGTTCGGGACGGGCAGTCCGGCCGGAAAACTCGTTCCGAGCGTCGGCCTGCGCCGCGTGATCACGGGCTTTCTCTTCGGATCCGTAGGGTGCGCCATCACCCTCTCTCCGATCGGGAAGGTCAGCGGCGCCCACATCAATCCCTCGGTGACTCTCGGTTTCCTGCTGGCCGGGAAACTGACGCCTCGCGCGGCCCTCGGCTACACGATCGCGCAGCTCGTTGGCGCGGTGCTCGGGAGCCTGCCGCTCCTCCTCTGGGGCCCCATGGGCCGGAGCGTGGACTTCGGCGCGACGGTGCCGGGCGACGGCTACTCGACGGCGGCGGCGCTCGCCGGTGAGGTGATCACGACGTTCGGCCTGGTCGCGGCCCTGTGCGTCTTCCTCGGCTTTCGCAACCTGCGGCGTTTTACTCCGTTCATGATCCCGTTTCTCTTCGCCGTCATGGTGGGCCTCGAGGCCGGCGTCTCGGGGACGAGCACGAACCCCGCGCGGACCCTGGGTCCGGCCGTGATCTCCGGCCGCTGGGAGGGGTGGTGGATCTACTGGGCCGGCCCCCTTCTCGGAACGCTCGCCGGCATCCTCGTCTTGAGCTTCCTCGCAGTGCGCATCGAGGTGGCCAAGCTCTACCACTTCTCGGACGACCGGGGAGGCGTCTTTCGCGCGATGACCGAGCGTGTGCGGCGCCGCTCCGCCACCCTTCCCACGGCTCGTTCTTCGCCGGGGCACTGACCAACGTCGCCGCCGCCGGTCAGTCGGCCGGCTCGTACGACGTGGTAGCCCGCGGCCGTCGCGGTCTCCGCGAAGGCGTGCGGCCGGTTGCGCGGAGCCTCGGGGGCAGCCACGCCAGGTGGGGCGAGTCGAAGTTCGTGATCCGGCGGTCCGTCTCGCTCGGCCGGATCTCCAAGGGTTCCCCGGCACGGGCCACGGCCGCTCCCGCCGCAGCGAGAGCGACGAGAAGGACGGCGGCCCGCGATCTCGAGCCGGGGAGCTCTTTCGAGCTAGTCCTTGTAGAAGGTGACCGCGCCGGTCTCGAGGTCGTACATTCCTCCGACCATCCCGACGGCCCCGGAGTCGAGCGCCTGCTTCAGCTCGGGGCTCTTCTCGCGGATCTCCTTCATGGCCTGCCGCACGTTGGCCTCGCCGACCTTGTCCACGTAGGCGTGGTCCTTGGTCGTTCCGGGGCCGGAGGCCTTGACCGCCGGCTGGATCTTGTTGAGCAGCTCGGTCAGGTTGCCCATCTTCACGTTGTCGATCGCTCCCTTGACCGCGCCGCAGGCGGTGTGGCCCATGACCACGATGAGCTTGACCCCGACGACCTTGACCGCGTACTCGAGGGATCCCAGGTTGTCCGCGTTGACGACGTTTCCGGCCACTCGGATGCTGAAGAGATCTCCGATGGCCTGGTCGAAGACCAACTCCACCGGGACGCGCGAATCCATGCAGCTCAGGACGGCGGCGAAGGGGTACTGCCCGCCGGCCGACGCCTTGACCTTCGCCGGGAGGCCCTTCTGGACCGTCTGGCCGGCGCGGAACCGCGCGTTCCCATCTTTCAAGGCGTCGAGAGCCTTGGACGGTGTCATGGCGGCCTGCGAGTCCTTGGTCTGGACCACGGAGGCGGACATCTTGGGGGCCGACTTGGCGGCGGCTTTCGGCGCCTCGGTCTGCGCTCCCGCCGTGGAAGCCGCGAAAAGGGCGACAGTGATCCACATCCGGAAATCCGGAGCACGCATGTTTTCCCTCCTTATTGGAATGGAGGGATAGCCTAACTCACAAGTGGATCAATCGGATCAAAGGAATCAGCAGCACGAAGGTGCGGAGGTCTCGGCCGGACGCTTCTTCCCTTTCTCGAGGTAGTCGGCGGCCCATCTCTTCCACGCCTCGGACATCGCGGGATGGGAAACCAGGCGGGCGGCCTCGCGGCGGTCGCGCGTGTAGATGCGAAAGACGTCCCGCACCGTGAGGTCCGAGTCGGGTCTTTCGACGATCCGGATCTCGTCGCCGGCGCCGACCTCTCCCTCCTCGACGATTCGGAGGTAGGCGCCCGGCCGCATCGCCTCGGTGAAGCGGCCGACGAAACGGGGATCGTTCATCCTCACGCCGAGGCGCCAGCAGGGAACCCGCGGCTCGGAGACCTCGAAGAGGGCGGTCCCGATCCTCCACCGCTCGCCGATGAAAGCGCCGTTGACGTCGATTCCCTCCGTCGTGAGGTTCTCGCCGAACTCCGCGTGGGCGAAGGGGCGGCCCATCTCCCTCTCCCACCACCGCGCGTCCTCGATGGCGTAGGCGTAGACCGCCTTGTCCGGCCCGCCGTGCGCCGCGCGGTCGGCCTGGTCGTCTCCGGCAAGGTTGACTCCGCGAGCCGCGACCCGTCCGGCCACCGGCGTCTTCCAGATCGCGCTTCGCACGGGGTGCCCGCCGTACTCGAACTCCCTCGGACGGCCGACGCTGACCGACAGGACCCTTCCCGAGGCCGTGGCCATGACCGTCATCCCTCCATCATCGCGCGGACGCGGTCGCGGACGTCGGCGGGGAACGAGCGCGCCTTGCGGGTCGCCCGATCCAGGTGGACCGCCACGACGACCATCCTCGCCGCCGGCTCGCCGGTCTCGGAGCTCGTCATCTCGTGGGCGAAGCGAATGGCCTTGTCCCGGATCTCCAGGACCGCGGAAGAGACCGCGACCACGTCGCCGGGGAAGAGCTCCCGCTCGTACTCGATGTGCTGCTCGACGCCGGCCATTCCCAGGTTCTCGCTTCTCAGCCGTGACGGCGTCAGGCCGATGGCCGCGAAGAGCTGCCAGGTCGCCTCGTCGAACTTCGCGACGTACGACGCCACGTTCATGTGCCCCATGTGGTCGCACTGCGAGGGATACACCGCTCCGCGGTAGGTCTCCAGGCGGCGGGGCACGGTCCTACTTCCTCCCCGCAGAGAGAAGCGGCAGGTACCGCTCGCTCAGGATCGCGAGGTGATGGAGTTCGTGGCCCGCGATGTGGAAAGCCAGCCCTCGCGGGGTCACGTCGTGATCGTTGGCGACGCCCCGCCGGAGCCACGCCTCGGAGTCGAGCCCGCGAAAGAGCGTGATGGACGCGCTCCGCACGGCCTCGTAATCGGCCAGCAGGTCGGGAAATGTCCGCGCGCCGAAGCCGGCGGCCCGCGCATACGCGTTCTCGTCGAACCCCGGCAGGGGCCGCGGGTCGCCGCGGGCGATGCAGAGCGCCCGGTAGGCGTAGATCCGCTCGTCGTCGGCGAGGTGGCCGAGCACTCCTTTGACCGTCCACTTGCCGGCGGCGTACGCGAGGCGACCGCCGGCTTCCCCGAACCTCTCGAAGAGTTCCACGGTCCGGGAGCGCTGGCGGATGAGGGCCGCGACGGCGTCGTCGCCCTCGACCAGGGCGACGTCGGCCTCACCGTATGCGGCGTACTCCCCTTTCCGCGGGCGCCCGGAGGTGCGATTCGAGCTCAAAATCCGGTCCGGCCGGCGATTATCTCCCTCGCGGGCTCAGCGCGGCACGTCGGTGACGCGGCAGACGAAGCCCCAGCCGCCTCCGAGCTCGCTGACGGCCAGCATCAGCTCGTTGCTCCCCTTCTTCAGCGTTATGTAGACCGCGTCGTTCTCCGGGTTGACGATCCCGAGGAAGCCCGGGTCCCGGAAGCTCTGAGCGCTCCGGCCGCGCCAGAGGATCTTTCCGTTGACGAAGACGCTGACGTCGTCGCTGTAGCCGATCCAGAGCTTGCGGACCTGGTCGCGGTCCGAGACGATCGTCGTCTTCGCGTAGACCACCCTCATACCCGGCTGCGGCTGGAGGCGGGTCGAGAAGTCGCTCTGGAACGTGACCCTCGGGTGAGGAGCCTCGCGGTAGCGGTAGAGAACGACGAAGCCGGGCGGCTCCGCCTCGACCTCCTGCCACGGGATCGCGGCGGCCTCCGAAGCAGGGAGCGGCAGCTCGAGGTTGCGCGAGAGGGCGTCGTAAGCGGGCGAGATGCTCCACTTCGTCAGCGTGTCCGGAGGCATCGGCGGAAGGTGGCGCTCCCATGGAGCCGGGGGCGTCTCCCGGTACTCGAAGTTGGAGTAGTACGTCGCGCCGGTCAGGACGTAGAGCGCGACCTTCCCCTTCTGGATGCCGGACTTCAAGTCGGTCATCACGAGGGCGGGTTTCTCCATGTCCTTGACGAACAGCTTCGCCTGCGCTCCGGCCACCTCCAGGCGCAGGTGGAACCAGGTATCCCTGGGGATGTCGACGGCGGCCGTGAAGCCCGGCCCGTTGTAGATCTGCCAGTTCATGCCGGTGTTCAGGACCGGCGTGTACTGCATCGCGTCGGGCGCCCCGGACTTGTGCTGGCGGAGATAAACGCGCTCCCCGTTGGCGCCGCCCTCCGAGATCCGGAATTCGAAACCGAAAAAACCCCGGGCGGCCGGCGTCGCGACGTCCACATCGATGACGCCGTCGCGCATCTCCAGGTCCTTGACGATCGCCGCACCGCCGTCGAGGGCGAGGCAGCGGCGCCCCTGGTACTCGGCGGCCTTCGCCTCTCCCTCGAGCTGCCACCGGGGCGAGTCCGGCGGAAGGGAAAGCGGTGATGCCGTCTGCGCGCGGGCGACCGAGACGGAAAGAAGCGCCAGGGCCAGGCCGAGCCAGGTTCGTCTTCGAGTCAGAAACATCTGCGGGCAGTTACGGCCCCGACGCCCAAAGGTTCTTGGCCGCCCTGCTTGCGGCGGGGAGGAAGCGGCCGTAGGATGCCCGCCGGTTGCCGCAGAGCGCTTTCGAGACCGATGTCCTGATCGTCGGCGCGGGGCCGGTGGGCCTCTTCCTCGCCAACGAGTGCGCTCGCCGGGGTCTCCGCTTCCGGATCGTCGAGGCCCGGGCGGCGCAGTCGGAGCATTCCAAGGCGCTAGCCATCTTTCCCCGCACGCTGGAGATCTTCGACATGGCGGGAGTCGCCGCGCCGTTCCTGGAGGCGGCCAACCGCGTCACGCGGGTCGCGATCGCGTCAAAGGGCCGCACGCTCGCGCGCATCCCGTTCGCCCCGGAGAACAGCCCCTACCCCTTCGTCGCGATGGTTCCCCAGGACGTCACCGAGAAGCTGCTGGTCGAGGAGCTGCGGCGCAAGGGCGCAAGAGTGGAATACGAGACTTCGCTCGTCGGGGCGGCCCCGCAGGGCGATCACGTGAGCGCGACACTCGAACGCAAGGGAGAGCGCCTGGAGACGACGGCCGCTTACGTCGTCGGCAGCGACGGCGCCCACAGCGCGGTCCGGCACCTGCTGAACCTCACGTTCGAGGGGGCGCAGTACGAAGCGCTCTTCCTTCTCGCCGATGTCGCGACCAACGAGGCGCTCCCGGCCGGCGAAATGCAGCTCTGCCCCAGCGCCCTCGGCCCCGCGGCGATCTTTCCGATGAGCGCGACCCGCCGGCGCATCGTGGCGACGGTGGACAGGCCGGAGGGAGACGTCCCCTCGCTCGATCTCGTCCGGAGGATCCTCGCCGAGCGGGCGCCGCGCGGGCTCGAAGCGACCGACCTCTACTGGTCGAGCTACTTCCGCATCCATCACCGGCAGGTGGCGAACCTCCGCGTCGGCCGCCTGTTCGTGGCCGGCGACGCCGCCCACATCCACAGTCCGTTTGGCGGGCAGGGGATGAACACCGGACTGGCCGACGCGTGGAACCTCGCCTGGAAGCTGGACCTCGCGGTGAACGGCCGCGCCGGCGACCGGCTTCTCGACACCTACAGCGCCGAGCGCCGGCCCGTGATCCGGGGCGTCATCCGCACCGCCCACTTCCTGACGGAGGCGATGGGAACGGCGAGCCGGGTCGCGCAGGCGCTGCGCGACACGCTCATCCCGATCGTGACGCGCCTTCCCCCGTTCCGTCACGCGTTCGTGCAGAGGCTCTCCCAGCTCGGGGTGACCTACAGCGGAAGCCCGATCGTCGAAGGGACCGGAGAGCGCTGCTTCGAGGATTGGATGCGCGGCGGCAAGGGAATCGCCAGCCGCTTTCTCCTCCTGATGGACGACCGCGCCGGTCCCGAGGCTGACGAGGCCGCCAAGCGGCTCGCGGCCTCCTTCCCCGAAATCCTCGAATTGCGACCGGAGCCTCGCCGGGGCCTCGCGCTGGTCCGGCCGGACGGCTACGTCGCGTTCTCCACGCGCCGAAGGCCCCGCCCCTCGACGCTGGAGCGCGTCCGCTCGCTCCTGGAACGTCAGACGGTCTGATACGCCGGATCCCTCTGCCGAAGGTACAGGAGCCGGCTGCCCCGCGTCCCGCTCTCGACGAACCCGTTGCGGAGGGCGACCTTCCGGGAGGGCTCGTTGTCCGGGTCCACGACGACTTCGAGGCGCGCCAGCTCGAGCTCCTCGAACGCGATCCGGATCGCGATGGCCACGGCGCGCGAAGCGGCGCCTCGGTTTCGATGCGGCGGGTACGTCCAGTACGAGAGGTTGGCCGCGCTTGAACCCAACGGATGCAGCTCGCAGCCGCCGAGGAGGGCTCCGGACTCGACGGACCGCACGGCGAAGGTCAACCGGGTCCCGGCCTCCCGTTCGCGCTCCCAGCGGGCGACGACCGCGAGAGAGTGGCCGAGCGAGGGAACGAAATCGTCCGGGAAATCAAATCGCCGGCGATGCTCCGGATCCCCGTCGGCATCGCGCATCGCCGCGGCGTCGGCGGCGGCAAAATCGGTCAAAACGACCACTCCGTCGCCTCGTTTGTTGGAAGACGCCATCCTCAAATCCTCGCGTTCACGCCGGCACGTCCGAAGCGGTAGACTAAGGGCTCAGCGACAGCACCCGGGTGACACATTGGAACAGGCGCCGGGGGCCCCTGAGGAGGAGCTCGTGCTCGGAAAAACAGTTTCGCATTACCGGATCCTGCGGCAGCTCGGGTCCGGCGGCATGGGAGTGGTCTACGAGGCGGAGGATACGAGGCTCAAGCGCAACGTCGCCGTGAAGTTCCTCTCCTCGCAACTTGCGCAGGACGGGCCGATGCTGGAGCGGTTCAACCGCGAGGCGCGCGCCGCCTCGGCGCTGAACCACCCGGGCATCTGCACCGTGCACGCGATCGACCAGGCCGACGGGCAGTCTTTCATCGTGATGGAGCTCGTGGACGGCGAATCGCTTTCCGCAAAGATGGCCGCCGGACCTCTGGAAGTCGGGCAGGTGCTCGACTACGGCATCCAGATCGCCGACGCCCTGGAGTCCGCGCACGGCAAGGGCATCATCCACCGCGACTTGAAGCCCATGAACATGATGGTCACCACGCGGGGCCAGGTGAAGATCCTCGACTTCGGCCTGGCCAAGATCGACCGCACCGACTCGCCCAGCGACGAGACGGTCTCGCCGACGGCGCCTCCGAATCGCCGCGACCTGACCGCCGCCGGGACCGTCTTCGGCACCGTCCAGTACATGTCGCCCGAGCAGGCGCGGGGCCTCCCGACCGACGCTCGAACCGACCTCTTCTCCCTCGGCGCGATCCTCTACCAGATGGCCACGGGCGACCGGCCGTTCGAGGGGGACACCGAGGCGGTGGTCTTCGACGCGATCCTGAACCGCGAGCCGAAGCCTCTGGCGGAGGCCAACCCGGCGATGCCCGGCGCCCTCGCCCAGATCCTCGAAAAGGCGCTCGAGAAAGACCGCACGCTCCGCTACCAGACCGCCACGGAGCTGAAGACCGACCTGATGCGCCTGCGCCGCAAGCTCGAGGGCAGCCGCTCTGGCGCCGCGCCGTCCTCCGACTCGAAGCCGGGGGCGCGCCACGCCGAGCGCTCGATCGCCGTCCTCTACTTCGAGAACCTCTCGCGCGAGAAGGACGACGAGTACCTGCGCGACGGGATCACCGAGGACATCCTCACGGACCTTTCGAAGATCGCCGGCCTCTCCGTCTTCCCGCGAACGACGGTCCTGACGTTCCGCGACCAGAAGGCGACGGCGGCCGACGTCTGCCGCCAGCTTTCGGCCGGCTACGCCCTGGAAGGAACGCTGCGCCGCGCCGGGAACCGGCTGCGGATCAACGCGCAGCTCGTGGACGGCTCGACGGGGTTTCCGGTCTGGTCGGACCGCTACGACCGCGAGATGTCCGACATCTTCGAGGTCCAGGACGAGATCGCGCACAAGATCGCCGAGGCGCTGCGCATCAAGCTGACGCCGCAGGAGCAGGCGGAGCTCGCCGCGAAGCCGACGGAGAACCTCCAGGCCTACGACCTCTACCTGCGCGGCCGGAGCTACGCGCGCCGGCGCACCACGCGCGACATGGAGTTCGCCCTCCAGATGTTCGAGAACGCCGTCCAGCTCGACCCCAACTTCGCGCTCGCCTGGGCTGCGATCGCCAACGGCTGCGCCCACGCCCAGTACTGGTCCAGCGGCAGCAGCGGCAAGGGGCAATACATGGACCGCGCCCAGGCGGCATCGCTTCGCGCGGTCGCCCTGGCGCCGGACATCCCCGAGGTCCTCGTCTCTCAGGGGTGGATCCTCTACGCCGGCGGCCGCTACGACGACGCCGTGCGGCTGACCCGCGCCGCGATCTCCAGAAAGCGGGACTGCGAGGGAGCGTACTACCTCCTGCTGCGGGCGCACTTTTCCTCCGGCAAGTACCAGGAGGTGGCGACCCTGGCCGAGGAGGCGATCGAGGCCGCGGGGACCGACTACAACGTCTACATTCCGATCATGAACGCACTCGGCGCTCTTGGGAAGGAAGAAGCCACTCGCAACGTGCGTCTTCGTTTGATGCAGGCACTGGAGAATCACCTGCGCGAGGTGCCGGAGGACGCTCGGGCGAGGATCCTGCTCGGCGGCATGTACTCCCAGGAGCATCGCATCGACGACGCGATCCGCGAGACGAACCTCGCGATGACGCTGCGGCCCAACGAGGCCACCGTGCTGTACAACGCCGCGTGCACGTTCGCCAACATCGGCCGGAAGACTGACGCGGTCGACGCGCTGCGCAAGGCCTGGGAGGCGGGCTACCAGGACGCCGAGTGGACGCGCCGGGACCCCGACCTGGCATCGCTTCACGGCGACCCGGAGTTCGACCGGCTCTATCCCCCTCACGCCCCGGGCGCCTGATCCGCCGGAGCTTCGAAGCCTCGTGAAGAGCGGAATCATCGGCCTGCCGCAGGCGGGCAAGACGTCCCTGTTCAAGATCCTCACGAAGGCGCAGCTCGGCGCCGGCGCCGCACACTCGCGCGACGCCCACGTCGGCGTCGCGAAGGTCCCCGACGAGCGGCTGGACAGGCTGTCCGCTCTCTACAAGCCGAAGAAGACGATCCACGCCACGGTCGAGTACGTGGACCTCGCCGCTATCGGCCAGGAGGCGCTCAAGGAGTCGGCGTACGCGCAGCGCCTCCGCGAGGTGGACTCGATCACCCATGTCCTGCGCGCGTTCGAGGACCCGGCCATTCCCCGGGCCGGCGAGATCGATCCGGCCGCCGACGCGCGCAAGGTCGAAGAGGACCTGATCCTCTCCGACTTAATGCAGATCGAGAAACGGATGGTCGCGCTCGAGAAGGACCTGAAGAAGATGAGGACCGACGACCTGGTTCGGGAGCAAGAGCTGCTGCTCCGCTGCCAGGCCCAGCTCGAGGGCGGCCAGCCGATCCGCGCGCTCGGGCTCGATGCGGAGAACCGGAAGCGCCTGCGCGGCTTCAACTTTCTCAGCCAGAAGCCGATCCTCTACGTCGTCAACATCAGCGAGAGCTCGGACCTCGGCAAGGACCTGGAAGCCGCCGTGGCCCGCTACAACGTCACGGAGATGGCCTCGCATCCCAACTCCGGCGCGACAGCCGTCTGCGGCAAGGTCGAGGCCGAGCTCGCGGACATGAGCGACGAAGAGGCGGCGGAGTTTCTCGGGAGCTACGGGCTCGCGGAAAGCGGCTTGACGAGGCTCATCCGGAAGACCTACGAGCTGCTTGGCCTGATCTCCTTCTTTACGGTTGGCGAGGACGAGTGCCGAGCGTGGACCGTGCCCCGCGGAGTCCGAGCGCAGGACGCGGCGGGCGCGATCCACTCGGACCTGCAAAAGCACTTCATCCGCGCCGAGACCATCCGCTGGGACCAGCTCCTCGAAGCCGGGTCGGAGGCCAACGCCCGCTCCCGGGGTACGCTGCGGCTCGAAGGGAAGGATTACGTCGTTTCAGACGGCGACGTGATGAACATCCGCCACAGCGGTTAAGGCGTCTTCGCGCGCTTGGCCGCGGCTTTTCGGACGACGGTTTTCTCGGGCAGCAGGACGAGCGTGCCGGCGAGCTCTCCGTCCTTGGGCGGCGCGAAGCTCCAGAGCCCGTGGTACCGGCTCTGGATCTCGCAGACCCAGGCGCCCGCCTTCGGGTCCCAGACGAAGTCCAGCTCGCCCATCGGCTGCCGTTCGCCGTTGACGATCTTGTCGGCTGCCATCGTGAGCTTCCCGGCGGCCGGAGGCGAGGTCTCGCGGAACTCGTAGACGACCTCCTCGTCCTTACAGGCCGGCGTGACCTCCCGGTTGGCGCAGAGTGAGGTCCCTCGCCAGACCCCGAGCATCGCCTTCGCGTCCTGCGCTTCCATGGCCGACGAGGTCGCCGCCAGGGAGAAGGCCAGCGCGAAGCGGAGTCCCTTCGGTACCATGTCTCTTCATACGGACCGGCCCTCCGCGGGTTTCCAGGGACGGATCCAAGAACACCGCCGCGGCCGCTGCGTATCAGGAGTCAGGGCATGGAAGAGACGAAAAGGACCGCCCGGCTCGCCGGCCTCCTGTACCTCGTCAGCAGCATCCCCGGCGCGTTCGCGCTCCTCTACGTCCCCGGCAAGGTCTTCGTGAAGGGAGACGCCGCCGCGACCGCCGAGCGCATCCGCGCCTCCGAGACGCTCCTCCGGGTGGGCATCGCGGCGGAGCTTCTCGGCATGACCCTCTTCATCTTCGTCGCGCTGGTTCTCTACCGGCTCTTCAAGCCGGTCCGGGAGAAGGCCGCCCTGGCGATGATGGTGCTGATCCTTTTGTCGATCCCGGTATCGTTTCTCAACGTCTCAACCGAGTTCGCGGCGCTGGACTTCGCGGGCGGCGGCACAGCCTCGACCGTTCTGTCGCCTCTCGATCCGCGCCAGCGCGACGCCCTGGCGTACCTGTCTCTTCATCTGCATGGCCTGGGGCTGATCGTCGTCGCCCAGGTCTTCTGGGGCCTGTGGCTCTTCCCCTTCGGAATCTGCGTGATCCGCTCCGGCTTCATCCCGCGTTTCCTGGGCGTTCTCCTGATGGTCGCGGGCTGCGGCTACATCGCCGCCTCCCTTGCGGAGCTGCTCCTCCCTCAGGACGCGCATGCGATCAGCCGCGTCACAAGCGTGCTGACCGCCGCGGAGCTGCCGATCATCGTCTGGCTCCTCGTCTGGGGCGCGAAGCCCCAACGCCGCGCCCCGGCTTAACCGTCAATCCACTTCTTCGGGTCGGCGTCGAACGTCGTCTTGTGCGACGGCTGGCAGAAGTAATACGTCTTCCCCTGGAACGTGGACTTGGGCGAGTCCTTCGGATCCGTCTCCATGTCGCAGACCGGGCAGAGCGGCGCTCCGCTCTTCGACGGCCGGACGACGGCGTAGACCGCGTTGGACTCGGGCTTCAACCACCCTTCGCCCTGGTATTCCATCCCGTAAGCGGTCTGGGTGGCCGCCTCGCGCCCGTAGTACCGCTCCACGACGCGAAGCGCGAGGTCGATCCCCGACGACAACCCGCCGGCCGAGGCGATCTTCCCGTCCTCGACGTACCGCAGCCCGCGCTTGACGTGGACGTCGGGAAAATTAAGCGCCAGCTCCTTGTAGGCCGCGTGGTGGGTCGTGGCCGACTTTCCGTTGAGCAACCCCGTCTTCGCCAGCAGAGCCGCTCCCGTGCAGACCGACATTGTCAGGTCGGCCGTAGCCGCCGACTTTCGAATCCAGTTCAGAACGGCGTCGCTGTGGTCGCCCTGCGCCGGAATGACGGTGACCTTCGGCGGCGGCGCGGTCTCCAGCGTGTAGGTCGGGACGATCATCATTCCCCCGCTCGCGCGAACGGGCTTCGACGACTCGGCGACCGTGTAGAGCTGAAATGGCGCCTCGTCTCGCCCGGAGACGTTGGCGTGGTGGAACACCTCCCACGGGCCGCAGAAGTCGATGACGACCGCTCCGTCCGAGATGAGGAAGGCGACCGGGATGCTTCCCTTCGCGGGGGGCTTCAACGGAGCCGGAGCCAGGGAAGCCCCCTTCGCCGGGGCCGGCGCGGCTCCCATCGAGGAGCTCCGTATGGCGGCGATGACACCAACAGCCGCGGCGCCCTTGAACAGATCTCTTCTCTTCATCGTGTCCCTCCTGGAAGCCGTCCCGTTTCGAAACGGCTTCGATAAATGCTGGGCGGGATCCCGAAACGGCGCTCGAAGGCCCGGCGAAAGGAGTCCGCGCTGCGGAACCCGACCGACGCCGCCGTCGCCTCGATGGACCGATTCGCCGAGACGAGGCGGCGCCTCGCTTCGTCCAGGCGCATCGCCTCGACGAAGGCCGCCGGCGTCGAGCCGAAGGCTGCCTTGAACTGCCGGGAGAAATGCCTCGGGCAGACGAACGCCTTCTCGGCGAGAGCCTCCACGGAAAGGTCGGCGCGGAGGTGGCCGGGGATCCACGCCGCGATGTCGGCAAAGCGGCCCGCCGACTGGACCTGGAACTTGAGCGGCTCGCTGTACTGCTCCTGCCCTCCCGAGCGCTTCATGTAGACGACGAGCTCGCGGGCCACGGAGAGCGCCACCGTCGGGCCGAAGTCCTCCTCGATCAGCGCCAGCGAGAGGTCGATCCCCGCGGTGATGCCGGCCGACGTGTAGAAGGGCCCGTCCTTCAGAAACAGCGCGTTGGCTTCGAGCTTTAGCTTCGGGAACTTGACCGCCACGTCGGCGGCGTGGTTCCAGTGCGTCGTCACCCGGCGGCCGTCGAGGAGCCCGGTCGGCGCGATGCCGTAGATCCCGGTGCAGACCGAGGCGATTCGCCGGATCTGCCCCGCCCGGCCCGCGATCCAGGCGGAGACGCGCCGCGCCGTCGATCCGCGGCGAAGGCCCGGTCCCCCGGGAACGATAAGCGTGTCGATGGCTCCCGCCGTCTCGAGAGTCGCCGTCGGCTTGAAGACGACGCCGGACTGCGCGACGAACGGCCCCTTTTTCAGCCCGATGACGGCGATTTCGTAGCAGGGCCGCGGCCGCCCGTCCTCGCCCTCGACGAACGCGCTCGCAAACGCGTCCGCCGGGCCCACGAGGTCGAGGGCCGTCAGTCCGTCGAATCCTAGGAAGGCGATCCGCCGCGGCGACATCCTGGCTCCAGGACCAACGCTAGGCCTCCGCCGCGAAGTCCGCAATGACATCCTTCCGACATTTTAGGACTTCGTCACGACGAGCGTGGTCAGAAGACTCCCGGGATCAGCCTCCATCGGACCTTCGCCTGGTAGTCCCGGTAGCCCGGAAGGTCTCTCCCGAGGAGCTTCTCCTCATCGAGCAGCCGCCAGACGAGAACGGCGGTAAAGGCCGGGACGACCAGCAGCCCGCAATAGGAGCCGAGCGCGAGCGGCATCCCGACCAGGTACAGCAGAGCGCTGGCGTACATCGGATGCCGAACGATGGCGTAGGGCCCCGTCGAAATGACTCTCTGGCCTGGCTCGACGCGGATCGTCGCGGCCGCGAACGTGTTGGCTCGGTAGACGCGGGAGGTGGCGTACAGCCCGAGCAGCGTGAGGGCGTTTCCCGCGATCGCCACGGCAATCGGCGCGCGCGACCAGCCGAAGCGGCGGTCGAGCCCCGGGACGACGAGAAGCGCGGCGAACCCGGCCGAGGCGAGCGCCATGACGATCCTCTGGGCGCGGCCCTTCTCCGCCAGTGGCCCTCCTTTCATGCGCCTCTCCAGGAGCGCGGGGTCCCGTCTCGCGACGTCGAGGGTTATGACGGTCGAGGCGGCGAGGAAGATCGAGAGAAACACCCACGCCTGCCAGTACCGAGCGGTTCCGGCGGGAAGGAACACCAGGAGGCCCATGACGGCCACCGTGAGAAGCAGCGCGGCCCAGGCTCTTCTCTCGAGCTTCTCCATCGCGGGAGCCTGCGGGGGCCGGTTACCGGATGGGCCCGATCGGAGTGGTCTTCGGCTCCTTGCCGAACCTCAAGCGCGACCGCTCGATGTGCTTGCGGATCTCGACGTCCCGATCCTTCGGCGGGGCGCTCGTGACCCATCCCCGGACCAGCCGCATGGCGGCCTCGGAGACCTCCTCGACGGCTCGGTGGAAGAGCTCCTCGTTCGCCTTCGACGGCTTGTTCGCCCCGCTCACCTTCCGGACAAACTGAAGGGCGGAAGCCCGGATCTCGTCCGTGGTGGCCGGAGGCTCGAAATTCGCGAGAGTACGGATATTGCGGCACATGCCGACACTCTAATCGACCTCCATCCGGCTGGTGCAGAATGGTCTGAACGCAGCAAGGAGGGGCAAATGCGGATTCCTGCAATTCTCGTGGGGATCGCCGGGGGCGCGCTGAATGCCTGGATCGCGTGGTCACGGTGGATTCCGGATCCCCTGGCCTTCCACGCGGTCTCCCTGGCCATGATCGCGGCCATCTACCTCGGGTTCGCGTTCTCCGACGGCCGGATCTCGATCCTGATCATCGAGCTGGCGGTGGGGACGGTCTTCATCGTTCTTGCGCTCCTGGGCCTCTGGCAGGCGCCGGTCTTCATCGCGGCCGGCCTGATCCTGCACGCCTTCTGGGATCTCGCGCACCGGCCGAACGTGGTCACGACGAAGCTTCCCGGCTGGTATCCCGCGTTCTGCGCGGCCTACGACTTCGTCCTCGCGGGAGTCTTCCTCGCGGCAGGCGGGCTAGCCCGCGGCCACTAATGGCCGCGCGCTGACACGCCTTTGGCGATGAGCCAGACTCCAAGCGGCACCTCGAAGAGGAGCATCGGGATCCACATGATCTGACCGGCCAGCGACGGGAGGACTCGCACGAGGTCGAGGGGAAGGCCCACGACCACGATCACCGAAGCGACAACTCCGAGCCAGGCCAGCCACGCCGGAACGAGGCGCCCGCGAACCAGCAGGCACGTGAAGATCAGGCTGCCCACCGCGAAGAAGATGGCGGAGACCGCGACGCTCCCCGGCAGCTTCAGGAGGAACGCACCGAGCGCGGCCCTGTCCGCGAGATCGAGAGATGCCGCTCCGGATGCGGTCGCGAGCCACAGTTGCCCCGCGGCTCGGTCGAGCGAGATCGCGCCGACGATCCCCTCTGCGGTGCGGCAGACCAGGATCATCATCGCGAGGTCCGGGTCCACGTCCCGGGTGATCGACCAGAGCGTGACGGCCAGCGCCAGCGCGCAGAAGCACCCGACGAGCACGAGAACCAGCGAGACGCGAAACCCCGTTGCGTGCTGAACGACGCTCGCGAGCTTGGCGGCGGTCCCCTCGCCCGCCTTCGCCGCTCCCGCCAGCACCATCGCCGTCAGACCCGTGACGATGTAGAGGAGGAAAGCCAGGCCGGCGACCCGGGCGTTCGTTCGGATTGTCATGGGGAATCCCCCTTACAGGAGCAATACGAAGAGCTTCGGCTTCAGGTTCCATTGCCGTGTGACGCACCTGCATCAAGACAACCGGAGCTTCCAGCGATAGGTTCGCGGCATGTTCAGAGAACAGAAGAATCGCGTGCTTCCAGCGGCCGTTCTCGGCGGATCCGCCCTTCTCGGGGTGGCGTGGACCCGCTACCGGCGCGAGATTCGCCGTCAGCGCCTCCGCGCCTCGACGGGCAGCCAGATCGCCGAGACGCCCGCTGGCCCGATCGAGTACGCCGAAGCCGGCAAAGGCCAACCCGTCCTCGTCGTTCATGGCGCGGGCGGGGGAGTTGACCAGGGCCTCACCTTCGGCGAAACGCTCGCGGAGCGGGGATTCCGCGTCATCGCGATGTCGAGATTCGGCTACCTTCGCACTCCCCTGCCGGACGACGCCTCTCCGCAGGCGCAGGCCGACGCGCACGCTCATCTCCTGGACTCCCTGGGGGTCTCGTGCGCGGCGATCCTCGGCGCTTCCGCCGGCGGCCCGTCGGCCATGCAGTTCGCGCTGCGGCATCCCGACCGGACGGCCGCTCTCGTTCTGCTCGTCCCGCTCGCCTGGGCACCTCGGCCGGAGGGAACCGCGCCGGTCCGGATTCCGCGCGGAACCCGGTTCCTCTTCGAAACCGCCCTCCAGTCCGATTTCCTCTTCTGGTCCGCGACGAAGATCGCGCGTCCGTTCGTGACCCGCGCGATCCTCGGAACGCCGCCGGGAATCGTGAAACGCGCCGAATGCGCCGAAAGGAAGCGCGTGGCCCGGATGATGGAGGAGATCCTTCCGGTGACCGCGCGCCGGGCCGGACTGCTCAACGATGGGACGGTGGCCGCTTCCCTCGAGCGTTACGACCTCGAGCGGATCACGGCGCCGACGCTGGCGATCAGCATGAAGGACGACCTCTACGGCACCTTCGAGGGAGCGCGCTACACCGCCGAGCACGTCCCGAACGCCCGGTTCCTCGGGTTCCCTACCGGAGGCCACCTGGGTGTCGGCCACAACGAGGAGATGCTCGCGGAGATCGCCGGCTTCCTGAAAGACGCGGTGCTGCAAACGCCGGCAGAACACCCGCTCCGAGCCGAGGTCCAGGAGTCCTCGCCGCCGCCCATGTAAGAGCCGGCCCGCTCAGGCCCCCTCAGCGGAGGATTTGCGGCCGACGGCGCAGATCCAGCCTTTGGCACGCTCTTCGGCGACTTCCGCCTCGGCGAAGCCGGCCGCCCGCAGAGCGTCGCCGTGCTCCTGGACGGTCAGGTATGTGGCTCCCAGCAGCTTCATCGCCGGGAGGTAGAGCGCGTCGAGCCGCCTTCCCCGGTAAGTCTCCGCGATGACCGCCAGCCTCCCGCCGGGTTTGAGAACGCGAAGGATCTCTCGAAGGTTCGCCACGAGATCGGGCCAGTAATAGTGGGTCTCGACCGCCGTGACGACGTCGAACGTGCGGTCCGGAAACGGCAGGCTGGCCACGGAGCCTTCCCGGATGTCCACGCGTCCCGCCTCGATCTGTTTCGCGTTCTTCCTACGCGCCACGGCGACGCTCGCCGCGGAGTAGTCGATGCCGTAGACCTTTCCCTCGCCGGCGATCGCCGCCAGCTTCTCGATCGTTCTTCCCCCGCCGCACCCCACGTCGAGAATCGTGAAACCCTTTTCGAACCGAACGTTCCCGAGCCCCCAGTCCGTCACCCTGGAGTGGCGGAGATTCATGAGCGAGACGTTGAGCTGCCCGAGCCAGCCGGCGGGCTTTCGGCATTGCCTCGCCACCAGGATGGCCGCCCCGATCGACAGGGTCGCCACAACGATCTGCCTCAGGACGTGAGGATCCACAGGTCACCGCGACGGCAGGTCGATTAGGACAACGTCGGAGCTCTCGCGGAAGAGCGACGAGGCCGACCGCGCCTCGCGCTCGAAACGCTTCAGCCGCTCGGGGTCGGAAGAAAGCGCCGCCGGAAGGACCTTGATGGCGACTTCACGCCGCAGCCGGGTGTCCCGCGCCCGGTAAACCTCACCCATTCCGCCCGCGCCGATCGGGGCGAGGGCCTCATAGGGGCCGAGGCGAGTTCCGACGGAGAGAGCCAAGGCTCCGGCGATTCTATCGAGGCCCGGAATCCCCGGACGGTCGAACTACTTCACGCCCTTGGACGGGTCCCAGGAGCCCTGGAGCTTGCGGACGTAGAGCATCTGGCCCGTGTGGTACGCGTTGTGGGTGGCGACGTGGGCGATTGTGGATTGCCAGCCGGCGAGCTTCGAGTCGTCGGCGGTTTCGACCGCCTTTTCCCACCGCGTCATCACGTCGTCCATCTCCTTGACGAGCGCGTCCCAGCCCGCCTTGTCCTTCGGAGGCTCGAAGGTTTCCTCGTTGTTGCCGCTGAAGGCTCCCGGCTTGCCTCCCTGCAGCTGAACGAGCGCCCGCCCGTTCCAGAAGGCGAGGTGATGGACGAGCTGCGCGATCGAGTGGTCGTCCTTGCCGGGTTTCCAGATCGCCTGCTCGAACGTCAGGCCGACGACCGCCTTCGAGGCCGGCACGTACCAGTCCTGCTCGGTGTGCGTCATCTTGAGCTGCTCGAGGAGAGCGGCCCTGAGGGTGGGGGCCGGCTTCTGCTGGGCTGCCGCCGTCGCGGCGACGGCGCCGAAAAGGAAGAAGGCGATGCGGCAAACGACGATGGGCTTCATGACTCTCCTCCGTTTTGGAGGCGGAGTCTATCCGTTCCTCGCGAGCCCGCTCGGCAAACCGGGGACGAACCGGCCCGATCCGGGGACGAGCCGGGAGCTGGAGGTCGCCGCTCGCGCCGCTCTAGGATGGCGCCGATGAAAAGAACCTGGCGCGCGTTTCTTCTCGGCTCCCTTTGCCTCGGCCTGGCCGGTCTCTCACGAGGCGAATCCCCCGCCGCCGCGGCGCTCGCGAAACTCCGCGCGCTCGCCGGCGAGTGGCAGGGAACGTTCGAATGGTCGGGCGCCCGGACCGGCGGCGGCCGGATGAACGTCACCTACTCGGTCACGGGCTACGGCTCGGCGGTCGTCGAGAACCTGATCGTGGACGGGGTCACGACCATGACGAGCGTCTATCACCTGGACGGCGGCGACCTCCGCATGACCCATTACTGCGGGGCGCAGAACCAGCCGAGGCTCAAGGCGAAGCGGATCGAGCCGGCCCAGGGCATCCTGGACTTCGAGTTCGTGGACATCACCAACGCGCCTTCGCCCGATGCCCCGCACGTGGATGGCTTCGAGATGCGGCTCCAGGACGCTGACCACATCACCCTGACCTTCCACTTCGTCGCCTCCGGCAAGGAGAGTCGGGAGCGGATCGAGCTCTCCCGCGTGAAATCGAAGACGCCCGCCGCCGGCTAGAAACGGCCGAGCTGGTTTCCCCGGAAGGCGATCCAGAAGTTGACGCCGTCGCTGCAGGCGCCGACGGGCTGGCTTCCGATCCCGGTCGAGACGCTCCCGAGCGCCGAAAGGTCCGCCGCCTTCCACAGCGACACGATGCCGCCGACGATGTTCGTCACGAGGACGCGCTCCCCGTCGAACGCGGCCTGCGTCGGCGAGTCGAGGCCGTTGCCGGTCAGCGTCGCGATCACGACGCCGCTGGCGGGCCGGACGACCGACACCGAGGCGGACCCGAAGTTGGGCACCCAGATGTTCGCGCCGTCGAAGACCGGAAGCTGCGGCGCCTGCCCCACCGTGACCGTCTGGAGAATCGCTCCGCTCGAATCGAGCTTGTCCAGGGCCCGGGAGTTCTGGTCGGTAACCCAGATGCTGGCGCCGTCGAAGACGACGCCGTTCAACACGCCGAAGTCGCCCGCGACCGTCGTCACGGTCCAGGGCAGGGCCGCGCCCGGTGTCACGATCGAGACCGAGCCCTCGTTGGCGGTCCAGATTCTGGCGCCGTCGAAGGCGAGGCCGAAGGACGAGTCCCCGAGGTCCGCCACGGTCGTGACCGAGCCGGCCGGCTCCGTAGGGAGGACTCGGTAGAGCTTCCCGGCAGGAGTCGCTCCCGTCACGAGGATCATCCCGGCCGCGGAAACCGCCGCCGCGGCGCTCGCGGCGCCGGTCCAGGTCTCGAGCAGGCGCCCGTCACTCGCCCGGACCCGCGACACCGTGCCACTGTTGGCGCTCGGCACCCAGACGTCCGCGCCGTCCGCGACCGGATGGAGGGGGTTGTCGCCGACGGTCGTCACGCCCAGGACTCCCTCATTCTGAGGCGTCCAGAACCGCCCGAGCGCTGCACGCCGGCCGGACCGCCGAAGGATTCCGTCCACCGACCGCGAAAGAAATGCCGCCATCTGGAGCCGCGAGACGAGGCTCGAGGGATCGTAGGTGGAAGGCGTGGTCCCGGTCGTGATCCCGAGATAGAAGATCTCGAGCACAAGGGGACAAAACGCATCTGCAGCCACGTCGCTGAAGGGGCCGCAGGCAGCCCGGAGAAGCTCCTGCGCCCCGCCGAGCAGCGACGCCGCAAGAGACAGAGCGGCCAGTCGCGTCCGAACCCCTCGAAGCACGAGGCGCAACGTTACATCGTTCGCTCTATTTCGGGGAGGACCCCGGAAGGTTGTAGCTCATGGTCGGCCGGAGGGCCAGGATCTCGACGGTCGCCTTCGCGATCCATCGATGGGTTTCCTCCGGGAGCGTCTGTTCCGTCCTGGCATCCAAAACGGCGGAGACTCTCGGCACCGGACGCAGCCGGAGATATCGCGGAGAGGGGCCGCCCGCCGCCATCCGGTACCAGAGCGCTTCGCCTCGCAGGCTCGAACGGGCTGCGATCATGGCAGTTTCGAAGGCCTTCGCGGCGCCGGGCTGAAGATCCACGGTCGTGAGCTCGACTCGCGCGTCCGGCTCCGGCACGCCGGCGCCGCGCGAGAGGGCGGGAAGGAACTCGTAGAGGCCGTTGCCGGCGAACTCGGCGTGGGGAACGACGTTGACGACGTTGTCCCGCTCGTCGTCCGCGGGCGAGACGGGGTTGTCGAAGTCGGCGGCGGCGTGCCCGAACGTCGCGTAGACGAGCCATCGCTGCCGCTCCCCCGCCCAGATGCTCCAGCCGTACCAGGTCCACGGGTCCTTCGCCTGCCGGTGCCACTCCAGGTGACGGATGTAGCCGGCTTCGAAGTCCACGGTCTGTCCCTCGTGCGGCTTGAGGAATGCGATGCGGGCGTACGGACCGGCTGCCGCCGGCGCTGCCGGCTCGCTGGCTGGAGCCGATGCGGGCGCGGCCTGCCCGATGGCGAGAGCCGGAAAGATCGCGCCGAGAATCGAAAGCCCGTGAGTTCTGATCATGTTTTCTTCTCCGCCGCGATGCTACGGAGACCGAACCGTCCTTTCGCGACACGGATCCGTCGGAATCCGCCATCTCCGCCGTTTCGCTTGCGAAGAGCCCGCGCGGGGGCGATAGTCCGCGGACGATGGCTTCCAGGCCCGCAGGGCGCCGGATCGTCGTTGTGGCGGTGCCGCCCGTGGACGAGCTCGACTTAGTCGGGCCTCTCCAGGTTTTCCGCTCGGTCAACCGCCTGGCGAGGCGGCCGCTCTACTCGATCGAGGTCGTCACGAACCAGGAGCGCCCGACGATCGAGGGCGAGGGCGGTGTCCTGACGTTCCTCGCCCGCCATCACTTCCGCAAGGTCAAGGGCCCGTGCGATTCGGTG
>DATFQY010000012.1:0-7321 GCA_035263845.1 Thermoanaerobaculia bacterium
CCCTCGATGATCGTCTTCATCAGGACGGCCTGAGGCGCCGGGACCTCCTTCGAGCCGAACTGGTAGGCGCCTCCGAGAAGGAGCACCGTTCCCGCGACGGCCCAGCAGGCGAAGGCCGCGCCGATCAGCTGGCCGAGCTGCTGGCGGGCCGGGGTCGCGCCGACGAGGTAGCCGGTCTTCAAATCCTGCGAGATGTCGCCAGCCTTTGAGGCCGCGATGGCGACGATCGTTCCGACCGTCAGGACCGCGGCGCGAGCGGAGGGGTCCCTCCACCCGGCCGCGGCGAAGACCGAGGCGACGCCGAGGAGGGTGACGAGCGTGATCCCTGATGTCGGCTGCGAGGAGACGCCGACGATACCGACAATGCGCGCCGCGACCGTCACGAAGAGGAGGCCGAAGACCGCCACGCCGGCCGCACAGACGGCGCGTGGAAGAGGACCCATGTCACCGGCGAAGACGCCCGGCGCGAGCGCGGCAACCGCGACGACGAAGGCGATCGCGCCGAGCACGAAGGTCCCTGGCAGGTCTCGGTCGGTCGAGACGGCCACAAAAGACCCCGCGGCGCGCTTCCTCGAAAGCCCGCGCACGACTCCGGCGAAGGCGTCCCCCATCGTCGGCAGGTTCTTGACGACCGTCAACAAGCCGGCGACCGCCACGGCGCCCGCGCCGACGTAGCGCACGTAGCGCGACCAGATGTCGGAGGCGCCCATCTGCGAGACCAGGCGCGCCGTCTCGGGGAACAGAGGAGCCGGAAGACTGGCACCGACCCAGGAAATCAGCGGGATCAGGACGAGCGAGGAGACGAGTGAGCCCGCGACGAGGACGCCCGACTGGCGGTAGCCGAGGATGTAGCCGACCGCGATGAGCGCCGGCGCGACCTCCAGGGCGAGGATCGCGTTGGGAAGGACCGGCAGCTTCACGGAGAGCTCGCTCGGCACAAGGAACAGCAGCCCGAACGCGAGCTTGACGGCGGCGGCGATCGCAATCCCGCGGAAGATCCATGTCCCGGCGCCCATGGAGCTCCCGGTCGCCTTGAGGACCTCGGCGCAAGCCGTCCCCTCGGGGTACGGCAGCTCCTCGCGCGCGTCCACGATCAGGATCCGCCGCAGCGGGATCATCGCGGCGAGGCCGAGAACGCCTCCCAGGAAACAGAGGACGACGACCTGCAGGTACGGCGGTGCCATTCCCCAGAGGAAAAGCGCCGGGATCGTGAAGATCGTCCCGGAAGCGAGCGACGTGGAAGCCGAGCCGATCGTCTGCGAGATGTTCGCCTCGAGGATCGTCCCGCGGCGCCCAAGGACCCGGAAGACAGCTACGGCCATCACCGCCGCCGGGATCGACGCGGAGACCGTCAGCCCGACCCGAAGCCCAAGGTACGCGTTGGCCGCGCCGAAGACGAGCCCCAGCACGATGCCCGCGACGACCGCCCGGAGAGTGAACTCCCCGGCGGGCAGTTCCGTTCTCTCCGCCCTCCCCTCCACTGCCTCCTAGCTTAGTCCGCGACAAGCCGGACATAGAATCAACGCAATCCCGTGACGATTCCCACAGGTACCCGCCTCGGACCGTACGAGATCCTGTCGCCCCTCGGGGCGGGCGGAATGGGAGAGGTCTATCGCGCCCGGGATACACGGCTGGCTCGGGAGGTCGCGGTCAAGGTCCTTCCGGCGAGCCGCGCCCGGGACCCCGACGCCCTGGCGCGCATGGAGCGCGAAGCCCAGGCGATCGCCGCTCTTTCGCACCCCAATATCCTGGCCATTCATGATCTCGGCACCGACGGCGGCGTCTTCTACGTCGTGACGGAGCTGCTCGAAGGAGAGACGCTTCGAACGCGGCTCGCCTCCTCGGGCCTTCCCTGGCGAAAGTCCGTCGAGATCGCGGCGGCGATCGCCGACGGGCTGGCTGGAGCGCACTTGAAGGGGATCGTCCACCGGGACTTGAAGCCGGACAACGTCTTCCTGACTCGCGATGGCCGCGTGAAGATCCTGGACTTCGGCCTCGCGCGGCTTCAGCCGGCCGTCGCGCAACAGGACCAGACGTCGGCACCGACCACGCCTCCCCAGACCGAGCCCGGGCTCCTCATGGGGACCGTGGGTTACATGTCTCCCGAGCAGGCGCGCGGCGCTTCCGCCGACACCCGAAGCGACATCTTCGCGCTCGGCTGCGTGATCTACGAGATGCTGACGGGACGCCGCGCGTTTTCGCGCCCGACCGCGCCGGAAACCCTGACGGCGATCCTCAACGAAGATCCGCCGAACGTTTCGGAATCGGGAAAGGTGGTGCCAGTCGGATTGACCCGGCTCCTGCGGCGCTGCCTTGAGAAAAACCCGGAGGAGCGACTTCAGGCCTCGCGGGATCTGGCTTTCGACCTGCGCTCGATCTTGAGCGATTCCGAGATCGAAAAGACCTCCTCCGGCTTCGGTGCGAACGCCTCGGTGCCGGTTTCCCCACGAGCCGCCCGCCGGACGCAAGAAGGAGTCGCCGACCGGCTGCAGGAGAGGGCCGTTTCGCTCCGCGGCAAGCGCGCGCTTCTCCTCGGAGGCGCGGCGATCCTCATTCTCCTCGCCGCCGCGGGTCTCTTTTTGCGGAGGACCCGCGAGACCGCACGGTTTCGGGCCATGACGGCCGGCCTCGAGTCCGCTGCCGCGGCGGGGCGTCTCGACGAGGTCTTCGCGCTTCTGCAGGAGAAGGGACTCGAGCTCGGGGATCCGCGGCTCGCGGCCCTGGCCGGCAAAGTCGGTGGAACGCTGTCGTTGGCGACCGACCCCGCCGGTGCGGCGGTCAGCGTGACGCGAGCGCAGCCGGTCGCCGGATTCGATTCCCGCCGTCCGGTCGCGATCGGACGCGCTCCAGTGACCGCGCGCCTGGTCGGCGGAGAGTACCTCGTTCGCCTCGAGGCGGGCGGGATGAACCCGGTCGCGTTCCTGCAGTCGGTCGAAGCAGGCAAGGAGCTTCGGATCACGAGGAAGCTCATCCCGACAACCCTCGCCACCGAAGGCATGGAGTTCGTGGAGGAAGGAAAGTCCGCAGTCTCCCCCGACGGAGCGGCCGTTCCGGCATTCCTGATCGACAAGAACGAAGTCCCCAGCTCGCAGTTCCTGAAATTCATCGCGGCGGGGGGTTACCGGGACCAGACGTTCTGGCCGGAAACCCTGATCGTCAACGGCAAGCCGGCGCCGTGGAGCGCGGCGGTGAAGACGTTCGTGGACCGAACCGGCCTTCCCGGCCCGCGATCCTGGTCTGGCGGGACGTTTCCCGAAGGAAAGGGAGACCATCCCGTCGTCGGAGTGTCCTGGTACGAGGTGACCGCCTACGGCCGCTGGCTGGGAAAGGAGCTCCCCACACGGGAGCAGTGGTGGCGGGCCGCGATCGGCGAGACCAGGTGGGCATTCCCCTGGGGCAACGACGTCAAGACCGCGGAGAGCCGCGCCAACTTCGGGCTCGTCGGGACCCGCCCGGTCGGGTCCTACCCTCTCGGCGTCAGTCCCTTCGGCTGCTTCGACATGGCCGGAAACGTGCGGGAGTGGCTGCGCGAGCCCGCCTCCGACCCCTCGCTGCGTTCGGTCGTCGGAGGATCCTGGGAGGACCCCGCTTACATGTTCGAGTCCTCTCACACGGAGACCTTCGAGCCCGCGTTCGCGAACAACTCGATCGGTTTCCGGCTCGTGCGGCCTGTCCCGGGCCGCTGAATCGGGGAGAATGCTCCTCGTGAAACGACACGGCGCGGCTCTTCTCCTGTTCCTCGCGGCCGTGACCGCTTTGCCGGCGACGCCGGAAGCTCCCGCCGCCGACACCTGGCTCTCGCGGCCGGTGGACGACGCGACGTTCCAGACGTACCTCGAGTTCTTCGCCTACGACAAGAAGCTGCCCTTCGACCTGCGCGTTCTCGGCGCCGAGGAGAAGGATGGGGTCAAACGCGAGCACCTGTCGTTTCAGAGCACGCGAGACTCCAGGGTCTTCGCGAATCTCTATCGGACCGCGGGCTCCACGTCCGGGAAATCGCCGACCGTGATCCTGCTCCACGGCGGCGGGCCGGCGGGCAAAGACAACCCCGGAATTCAGCTGATGGCTCCCCTCATCGCCCGTGCCGGCTACATAGTGCTCGCGGTGGACATGCAGTACTTCGGCGAGCGGTCCACCGATCTGCTGAAGACGTTCACCGAGCAGGAGAAGCACGAGCGCCTCTATAACCAACCGCCGGTCTATCTCGCCTGGGTCACCCAGTCCGTGAAGGACGTGAGCCGGTCGTATGACCTGCTGGTGGAACAGCGGGACGCCGACGCCCGGCGTGTCGCCCTCATTGGGATTTCCCGCGGCGCAATTGCGGCGGTGATCGCGGGCGCGGCCGACCGCCGTCTCGCCGCCGTCGTCATGCTGTACGGCGGCCATTTCGACGCTCTCGAGCGGGAACACCTGCCCGCGGCCTGTCCGGCCAACTACATCGGCCGCATCAGTCCGCGTCCGCTACTCATGATCAACGGCACCCGCGACACCGACATGATCAAGGAGACGTCGGTCGAGCCGCTTCAACGGCTCACGAAGCAGCCCAGGACGATTCTCTGGGCCGAGACGGGCCACCAGCTTCCGACCGAGGAGCACCGCACCGCCCTCCTGCGCTGGCTCCAGGACAACCTCAAATGAACAGCGCGCCGTGAGGCGCGAAGGATCTCTGTAGCCACCATGACGATTCCTTCAGGAACCCGCCTCGGACCCTACGAGGTCTCCACGCCACTCGGCGCCGGCGGAATGGGCGAGGTGTACAAAGCGCGCGATACGCGGTTGAACCGCGACGTCGCCATCAAGGTCCTTCCGGAGAAGGTCGCGGGCGATCCGGAGGCCCTCGCCCGATTCGAGCGGGAGGCGAAAGCGGTCGCCGCGCTTTCGCATCCCAATGTGCTCGGTATCTTCGATCTCGGCCGCGAAGGCGCGACCGCATACGCGGTCATGGAGCTGCTCGCCGGGCAGACGCTCCGCGAGCGCCTCCAGGAGGGATCGCTGCCGCAGCGCAAGGCGCTCGAGTACGCGCTCCAGGTCGCCCACGGTCTCGCCGCGGCGCACGAGAGAGGGATTGTCCACCGCGACCTGAAACCGGAGAACCTGTTTCTCACCTCGGACGGACGCATCAAGATCCTTGACTTCGGCCTCGCCAAGGTGACCGAGGCCCGCTCCGAGGACACGCGCTCGCCGACCGCCGCGGCGGTGACGGAGCCCGGAACGGTCATGGGGACCGCCGGCTACATGTCGCCCGAGCAAGTCCGCGGAAGGCCGCTGGACCGGCGCTCCGACATCTTCTCGCTGGGCTCGATCTTCTACGAGATGCTCACCGGCGAGCGGGCCTTCCGGGGAGATTCCGCCGCGGAGACGATGGCGGCGATCGCACAAAAGGACCCTCCCGAGCTTGCGGAATCGAGCGGCCGCTTCGCGCTTCCCGTCGAGCGAATCCTTCGCCACTGCCTGGAGAAGCGGCCCGAGGACCGGTTCGACACGGCGCACGATCTCGCCTTCGCGATCGAGACGGCGATGGGCGTCTCGAGCGTCCCGCGCACGGCCGCGACGGCGACCTCGGCGCTGCGCAGGCGCCCTCTCCTCGGCTGGACCCTCGGCGCCGCCGCCGTCGCGGCCGCTTTCGCCATGGGACTCTTCGCGGGCGCGCGGCTTCATCCTTCGAATCCGCTCCAGTTCCGCCGGATCACGTACCACCGCGGATACGTCGAAGACGCCCGCTTCTCCCCCGACGGCCAGACCATCCTCTTCGGCTCGACCCGGCGGGACGAGCCGCTGAAGATCTACTCGGCGAGGCTCGACTCGGTCGAGTCGCGCGCGCTCGACCTTCCCGCCGGCGCGACGGTCCTCGGCATCTCGAAGAACGGCGAGATGGCGCTCCTGCTCCGTTGCCGGCACTACGGTTACTGGATTCGAAAGGGAACGCTCGCCCAGGTCGCGCTCGGAGGCGGCTCGCCGCGGGAGATCCTCGAAAACGTCACGGATGCCGACATTTCCCCGGACGGCAAAGACCTCGCCGTCGTGCGGGAGATCGGAAGGAGGCAGCGCCTGGAGTATCCGATCGGGAAAGTCCTCTTCGAGACCGACGGCTGGGTCAGTCACCCAAGGATCTCGCGCGACGGCGGGCGCGTCGCCTTCGCCGAGCATCCCTTCTACGGAAACGACGATGGTTTCATCTCCATCGCGTCGCCGGGAAAGGCTCCGGTCCGGCAGACGGTGGAGTTCCAGGGACTGCAGGGTCTCGCCTGGTCGAGTGACGGCCGCGAGATCTGGTTCTCGGGTGGAAACGATGCGGAGACCAACGGTTCCCGGGCCCAGCTCTGGGCGGTTTCCCCGGGCGGGAAACCGCGCCTCGTCTTCGGCCCGCCCCTGGACGTCTGGGTCCAGGACATTTCTGCGACCGGCTCGGTGATCTTCGCGGGCGAGAATTCCCGGGGCGAGATCGGAGGGCTGCTCAAGGGCGACGCGCGCGAACGGGATCTCTCGACCTGGAGCGACGAGGCCGTCTCGGCGATCACCGCCAACGGCTCGGCCTTCGTGGGAATCGAGCAGAGCGCCCCGGGCGCCGGCCTCGAGCCGCTGCTCTACTTCCGAAGGGCGGAGGAATCCGCCCCCGTGCGGATGGGAGCCGGATCGGCCGCCGGCATCTCGCCCGACGGACGTTGGGTCGTGAGGGCGATGCACAGCGGTGCCAATCGCCTGACCCTCCTGCCGACGGGGCCCGGAGAGCCGAGACCTCTTCCGATCGGCCAGGTCGTTCCGCGCATCGTCTCGCAGGAATCGGCGCGGTTCTCCGGAGACGGGAGGCTGGTCCTCTTCTCCGGCTCCGAGCCCGGGCACCCCGGACGGGCCTGGCTGATCGACCTCGCCGGCGGGGGACCGCCTCGCGCGGTCACGCCCGAGGGATGCACCCTGGCGGCCCTCTCGCCCGACGGAGCGTCCGTCGCCGCGGTCGATCCGGAGGGGAGGTTGCTGCTCCTCCCGGTTTCGGGCGGAACGCCCCGGGAGATCCACGGCGCCGTCCAGGGCGACATTCCGATCGAATGGGAGGCCTCCGGCAAGGCTGTGTTCGTATGGGACAGGACCTGGCCCGCCCGCATTGCGAGACTGGACCTGGAGACCGGCGAAAGGAAGGTCTGGAAGGAGCTGACCACGGACCCGGTCGGCCTCCTCTACGGCACCGTGATCCTCGCCCGCGACGGCGAGCACTATGTCTACCGGGCGCGCCGCGTTCTCTCCGAGTTGAACGTGGCGGAGGGGCTGAGATAGGACGATCGCCGGCGGGCGTAGACTGCATCCCGCCAACCAACGCACCCATGGG
>DATFQY010000013.1:0-41982 GCA_035263845.1 Thermoanaerobaculia bacterium
CGTAACCCATCATCACCATCTCGGCGTCGAAGAAGTCGTTTGCCTGCGGGAACAGATCCACGGCGGCGCGATAAGCGGCGAAGCTGACGGCCTGTGCTTTGTTCGTGTCGGTCCTCTCGGCCGGCGGGCGCCGCCAGCCGCGGCGTTCCACGGTCGGGATCGCCGCGGAGTCGTAGGCCGACCAGGCGTCGAAGATCGCCGTGTGGAGGACTGCGAGCGACCGCGCAGCGACGGTCGGCCCCGGAGGGAACCGCCGGATCGCTTGGAGCAGGGCGTTGTCCCACTGGAGGACGACATTGTCCGATTCCCGGGCGCTCGTGAGATCCTGCGCGGCCGAGCCCGAGGGGACAAGGAGAAGAATGGCCGCAAGCGGGAAAAATGCCTTGCGTATGCTGGCTGCCATGCCTGGCGTGCGGGGACCCCTTCTTTCGATTCTCACGGCCACGGCCGTCGCCATCACGAACTGCGCCTCAGATCGGCCTCCGGTCGAGCAAGGATCATTCCATAAGCCGGACCTGGTCGAGCTCGTCCGGCTGGATCCGTCGGTCTGCCTGGACATCCGCTACGCGACCGCCGACAACATCGTTCACCGCCCCGTCTATCGCCAGGCCCGGGCATTCCTCCAGCGGCCCGCGGCTGAGGCCCTCGTCCGGGCTCAACGGGCGCTCCTCGCGAAGGGTTACGGCCTCCTGGTCTTCGACGGCTACCGGCCGTGGTCCGTGACGAAGGACTTCTGGGACAGCGTGCGCAAGGACCAGCGCGCGTTCGTGGCCGACCCGAGGAAGGGCTCCAAGCACAACCGGGGATGCGCCGTGGACCTGACGCTCTACGATTCCGCGACCGGGAAGGAAGTCGAGATGCCGAGCGCCTACGACGAGACCTCCGAGCGCGCCTCGCCGGACTATGCGGGCGGGACGGCGGAGCAGCGGGAGCGCCGCGACCTGCTGCGGGCAGCGATGGAGCGGGAAGGGTTCACGGTTGAGCCCAACGAGTGGTGGCACTTCAACTACAAGGACTGGAAGAGCTACCCGATCCTGAACATCCCCTTCGAAGAGATCCCGGGAGGCATCTGAAGTGAGGTCTCGCCCGCGTCCCTTTCCGGACCTGCGAAGCTTCACCGACTCTCTCGAGCGGAGCGGCGAGCTCGTCTCCGTCCGCGCCGAGGTGGATCCTCGGCTCGAGGTCTCCGAGATCACGCAGCGGGTCGTGCGACGCGGGGGCCCTGCGCTCCTCTTCGAGCGGGTCCGCGGTGCGGATTTCCCGCTCGTCACGAACCTCTTCGGCTCAATGCGTCGGATCGAGCTCGCGCTCGGCCGCCACCCGAGGGAGATCGGCGAGGAGCTTCTCTCGCTGGCCGAGCGCCTCAATCCGCCCTCGCTCAAGGCTTTCTGGTCGGCAAGAGGTCCTCTCTCGCGCCTGCGCTTCGCGCGTCCGGCGATGCGGTCGAGCGCTCCGGTCCAGGAGGTCGTCGAGCCGCCGCGCCTCGACCGCCTGCCCAACCTGACGACGTGGCCCGGCGACGGCGGTCCCTTCGTGACGTGGGGCCCGACGCTGACGCACGATCCCGCTACGGGCCGCCGCAACTTCGGCCTCTACCGGCTGCACGTCTTCGGGCCGGCCGAGACGGGGATGCACTGGCAGAGCATGAAGGGCGGTCGCGGCCACTACTTCGAAGCGGAGCGGCGGGGCGCGCCGCTCGAGACGGCCGTCGTCCTCGGCGGCGACCCGGTGCTGATGCTCTCGGCGATCTTCCCGCTGCCTGAGGGCTTCGACGAGCTCTCGATCGCCGGCTGGATCCGCGGGGCCGCCACGCCGATGGTCGGCGCGAAGACCCTTTCGATGCCAGTGCCGGCCAACGCGGAGTTCATCCTCGAGGGGCAGGTCCCTCCGGCTGAGAGGAGGATGGAGGGCCCGTTCGGCGACCACTTCGGGCACTACTCGGAGGCTTCCCCATTCCCGGTCTTCCACGTCCGCACCGTCACCCGGCGGCGCCGGCCGATCTATCCGGGCACCGTCGTCGGAAGGCCGCCGCAGGAGGACAAGTACCTGGGCATCGCCGCGGGAGAGGTCATCGGCCCCCTCGCCCGGGTCATCCACCCCAACGTCACGGACCTCTACGCCCACGACGCGGCGTGCTTCCACAACCTCCTCGCGGTCGCGATGAAGGAGCGGCACCCAAAGGAAGTCCTCAAGACCGCGATGGGTCTCCTCGGAACCGGGCAGCTTGCCCTGACCAAGGTCCTCGTCTGCCTGCGCGAGGACGTAGATCCCCGGGACTTCAAGAAGATCCTGGCGGAACTGTGGCGGAGATTCGATCCCGAGGAGCGGATGCTGTTGCTGCCGATCGCGCCCCTCGACACGCTCGACTACACCTCCTTCCGGATGCACGTCGGAAGCAAGCTCGTCCTCGACGCGACGGGGGAGCCGGTGACCAGGGAGGACCCGCCGGCGGAGATCGCCGACCCGACCGGGCTCGACCCGCGCATAACGAAGTGGAAGGTCCTCGCGGGCGGCTTCGTCCTCGTCACGGTCCGATCGGACGGCAGGGAAGTCCTCGAGAAGCTGCTCCGATGGGAGGGCCTCGGCCGGGCTCGTTTCCTCGCCGTGGTCTCCGAGGACGTGGACCTGGAGGACGAGGAGAGCACGGTCTGGGGGATCTTTTCCCGGTTCGATCCGGCTCGCGACATGCTCTTTTCCGAGCAGGCCTTCGCGGGCGCCCGGCCCGTCTATCGCGGCCGGCTGGCCATCGACGCGACCTGGAAGCAGGGGTACCCCAAGCCCCTGCGAATGTCCGAGGACGTCGTTGCCCTCGTGGACCGGCGCTGGGGGGAATACGCCATCGACCGGTGACGGTTCCCGGCTGATTCATTTGCATCAGGAGGCCGGGGCGGCAGACCGGTAGCTTGGTCCCGTGAGACCGAGTCTCAATCGCTCGGAAGCCGGGGTCGAGAGCCCTTCCACGGGCTTCGTCCTCGTCGGCAATCCGAATGTCGGGAAGAGCGCGCTCTTCGGGGCCCTGACCGGGAAGTACGTCACGGTCTCCAACTACCCGGGAACCACCGTCGAGGTGTCGCGGGGGCACGCGGTCATCGCGGGAGGCCGTGTCCCGGTCGTGGACACACCCGGGGCGGCCTCGTTCATGCCCACCTCCGAGGACGAGCGGGTCGCGCGGGACATCCTGCTCGGGGACACGGCGCGGGACGTCGTGGTCGTCGGCGACGCGAAGAACCTGGAGCGGACCCTCCTGCTCTCGGTCCAGGTGGCGGAGATGGAAGTCCCCTTCGTCCTCTGCCTGAACATGATGGACGAGGCGCGCGCTCGGGGCATCGCCGTCCGGGAGGAGATCCTGTCGGAGCGGCTGGGCGTCGCCGTTGTCTCGACGGTGGCGGTCCGGTGCGAAGGGGTCCCGCGCCTGCTCGACGCGCTCCAGGCTCCGGCGGCCGGCGACGTCCGCGTGGACTACCCGACGCAGATCGAGAGATCGATCGAGGAGGTCTCTCCGCTCCTTCCGGGCTCGAGGATCTCCACCCGGTCTCTCGCTCTGATGGCGCTCGCCGGCGACGAGACGCTCTCGGAGTGGCTCATGTCACGGATGAAAGCCGCCGACCTCGAGAAGCTCGAGGCGGCGAGGGAACGGCTCCGCCGGGAGATCGCCGAGCCCGTCGCGTACGTGATCAACCGCGCCCGTCTCGACGCGGCAGCCCGCATCGGCGCAGGAGCCGTGGCCGACGGGCCGAAGCTTCCGAATCGCCGGCGCCCGATCGCTGCCGCGCTCGAGCGGGCCACGACCCATCGGTTCTGGGGCCTGCCCCTTCTCGCGGCCGTTCTCTACCTCTGCTACCTCTTCGTCGGGGTCTTCGGCGCCAAGACGCTCGTGGATCTCCTCGAGAACGGCCTTTTCGGAAGGATCATCTCGCCGGCCGCGACCGCGGCGGCCAACCGCTGGATCCCGTGGGAGATCGTCCGGGACCTCTTCGTCGGTCCCTACGGCGTGATCACGATGGCACTGGCGTACTCGCTGGCTCTCGTCCTGCCGATCGTCGGCACGTTCTTCCTCGCCTTCGGGGCGCTCGAGGATTCAGGCTACCTGCCGCGCCTGGCGGTCATGGTCAACCGGGTCTTCAAAACGATGGGCCTGAACGGCAAGGCCGTCCTCCCGATGGTGCTGGGCCTGGGCTGCGACACGATGGCGACGCTGACGACCCGAATCCTCGAGACCCCCAAGGAGCGGCTGATCGTGATCCTTCTGCTGGCGCTGGGCGTCCCGTGCTCGGCGCAGCTCACGGTCGTCATGGCGATGCTCTCGGGCCTCTCCCTCTTGGCGGTCGCGATCTGGGCCGTCGTCGTCGTCGCGGTCATCCTCGTCGTCGGCCGCCTCGCTGCGAAGATCCTCCCGGGCCGGGGGAGCGACTTCGTGCTGGAGCTTCCGCCGCTGCGCGTTCCGCAGGTCGGCAACATCGCGGTCAAGACGATGGCGAGGATCGAGTGGTACCTGAAGGAAGCCGTTCCGCTCTTCGTGCTCGGAACGCTGATCCTCTTCGCCGCCGACCGTTTCCGGCTCCTCGGCGCGGTCGAGCGCCTCGCCGAGCCGGTCCTGACGGGCGCGCTGGGACTTCCCAAGGAGACCGCCGGTGCGTTCGTCGTCGGGTTCCTCCGGCGCGACTTCGGGGCGGCGGGCCTCTTCGACATGGCGCGGCAGGGGAGGCTCTCGCCGGCGCAGATCGTGGTCTCGATGGTAACGATCACTCTCTTCATCCCCTGCATCGCCAACTTCTTCATGATCGTCAAGGAGCGCGGATGGAAGACCGCGCTGGCGATCGCGGCGTTCGTCACGCCGTTCGCCCTCGGTGCCGGCGCCGCCGTGCACTGGGCGCTGACGGCCTTTCCGGTGCCGCTGCGATGAGCTCGTTGCCTCTGACCGCCGGCGGGACCTCCTTCACCTGCGGGCTCTGCGGCGAGGTCTTCACTCACGGCGGCCAGGTCTGCTCGGCGTGCCCGATGTCCAATGGCTGCGATCTCGTCAAGTGCCCCGCGTGCGGATATCAGTTTCCGCGGAGTTCCCGCCTCGCCGACGCGATCGCGCGCCTGTGGGGCCGGTTGAGGAAGATCTCGTGATCGAGGAAACGGCCGACCCGCTGGTGCAGCCCCTCGACCGGCTGGACGTGGGCGAGTCCGGACGCATCGTTTACATCGTCCCGCGCGAGACGGGCCGGCTCGTTCGTCTCTCCAACCTCGGAATCGTTCCCGGCGCGACCGTCGGCCTCCTGCAGAAGAGCCCGGCCGCCGTCATCCGCGTCGCAGAGACGACGCTCGCGCTCGACTCCTCGATCGCCGCCGAGATCTACGTCCGCCGAATCGCGTAGCCCGTCCGGCCGGTCCAGTCAGAAGCCGGCCGCCGACGCGACGAGGAGTCCGACTCCCGACCCCGCAGCCAGCAGAAGGAAGGCGACGAGGGTCCGGGCCTGGGCGGGAATGATCTTGGCCGTTCGCTCGGGACTCCGGAGCAGCGCGGCCGACGCCGGGATCGCGGGGACCAACCCAAGAGCGCCGAGCCACACGGTCCTGGGAGCGCCGGCGAGCGGCTCGAGGAGGAGAAGGAGAAACGCCAGAGAAGGGAGCCCGGCGAAAACCCGACTCGCTCTCCGGCGCCCCAGCAGGACGACGAGGGTCCGCTTTCCCGCCTTCCTGTCCGCGCGGTAATCCGGGAACTCGTTGATCCAGAGAAAGGCCCCGATGAGGATGCCCAGGGGAATCGAGAGGGCGACAACGCGGGAGGGGACGGAGCCTCGCTGCACGAGGTACGTCCCCGAGCAGACGAGCGGGCCGTAACAGATCGCGACCGCGGTCTCCCCGAGTCCCCGGTACGAGAGCCGGAAAGGCGGGGCATGGTAGAAGAACGCGCACGCGACTCCCGCGGCGCCGAGCCAGAGCACCCCGGGCTCCCGAGCGAGGGCGATCCAGAGCCCCGCCGCCGCTCCGAGGAGATAGCCGCAGCCCGCGATCGCGGTCGTTTGGCGGCGCGTCAACAGTCCATCGACGAGGACGCGTTTTCCTCCGGAGAAGGGGCTTTGGTCTTCGGGCGCGACGGCGAGGTCCGTGCCGGAGTCGAAGTCGAAGATCTCGCCGGAGGCGTTCTTCGCGATTTCGATCGCCAGGATGCCGCCGACGGTCATCGCGAGCCATCCCCAGGAGACTGGCCCTTCCCGCGCGGCGGCGCAGGCCCCCAGGAACATCGAGGCGATCGAGGCGAGCGAGATCTTCGGGTCGGAGAGGCGCCAGAGGCCCGATGCGAACGAGCGCTTCGGATCGGGCGGCACGGCATGCAAGCAAGAGGCGGCGCCCATTGGACCTCCGCGGCCCTCTCCGAGAGATCCGTTCTTACTTCGAGTCGTGGGTCTTGATGTAGTCGAGGGCGAACTGCTTCATCGGTTCGCTCTTCAACCCGACGAGCTTCGCTTCGCGCTCGGCATCCTCGAGCTCCCACTTGTCCACGACCACGCGGCGGATCATCCAGAAGGCGGCGACGCGGTTGCCGGTGCCGCAGTGGATGAAGACCGGGTAGACCTTCGGGCTCGACAGAGCGGAGAGGAACTTGTCTACCTGCTCAGGCTTCGGGTTCTCCTTGCTGACCGGGATGTTGACGAACGTCAGGCCCTTCGATTTCGCCGCCGCCTCTTCGGCCGCCATGTCGTACTCGCCGGGCTCGCGGAGGCAGATGACGGTCTTGTACCCCTCGCGGGCAAGGTCGATGTACTGGGCAGGGGTGGGCTGGCCGCCCGTGGCGACCTTGTCCGAGACGTTGTTGAATTTCTCGATGTCGGCGGTGCCGTGGGCAACCAGGAGTGCCGCGGGAACGAGGAACGCCACGAGAAGGAGACCGAGACGGGTTTTCATGATCAACCCCTTTCTGCGAAATCGCGGACGAAGTCCGCTTCGGTGATGATTCCGACAAGGTGGAGACCTTCCACGACCGGAAGGCACCCGACCTTGTTCTCGAGCAGCATCGCCGCGGCCTCGGAGAGAGGCGCGTCCGGCTCGATCGTGTCCGGCTCCGTGATCATGATGTCGCGGATCCGGCGGCGGCGCAGGATGTCGCGCTCAACCGAGAGCGGCAGGTCCTCGACCGCGCCAAGGGCCGTGCGGGAGAGGTCGCGGTCGGTGACGAGGCCGACGAGGTCTCCTTCGCCGTCCAGGATCGGAACGTGCCGGACCCGGCGGGAGTCCATCAGGTCATAGAGCGTTTCCAGCGTGTCGCGCGACTTCAGGGTGTAGACGCGCTCCGTCATGAGGTCGCGGACCGTGCGTTCACGTCCCCCGCGCGGCCGGGGAGCCCTCCCGACTTTTGCCCCTTCCTGCATCGGAGACCACCTCCTCGAGGCTCGATGCTGAAGGAATTCCGGCGGGAAGAAATGACGCAAACGCATCAGTCCGGCTCCGGAATCCCGGCCACCGGAACGGAGCCGAAACGAAGCTATCCGCGCCGGACGACCAGGATCGGGATCTGGGAGCGGTGAAGAGCGACCTGGACGGTGCTCCCGAGGAGCGCCGCGGCGACGCGTCCCCGGCCCCGGTTTCCGAGGACCAGGAGGTCGTAGCCCCGGCGCGCTTCCCGGCACAGAGCGGGGCCGGGAGCCCCTTTGAGCAGAAGGAATCGCTCGCCCCGTCGGCAGACTCGTTCGAGACGCCGAGAGTAGTGCGCCGCCATCCCGGAGCCGACGTGCCCCGGGGGGCGGCGGAGAAGGTCCCCGCGGTCCTCGGCGACGGCCGCCCTCACGTCGGAGAACGGACGGACGTGGGCGATGGTGATCGCGCCCGAGCAGGATCGCGCGAGGTCGCGGGCGGCTCGAAGCGCTCGGCGGGACTCAGGGGAGAAATCGACGCCGGCGAGAATCCGGATTCGGGGACGAGCCAAGCAAGACCTCCTCGGAGAACTCTAGGATAGAAGCCGGGCGGCCCGATGATACGTTTGGATCAGGGGGCGGAGCGACCCTTGCGCGATCGTGAGCGCTGGAGGTCCTACCCATGTCCTTGAAGGTTGGCGCCGTCGTGAAGTCTCCGCCCGTGTACCCCGCGCACGAGGAGTCCGACGTCGTCCTGAAGTCCGGCTCGACGCTGAGGCTGCGGCCCATCCGGCCGGAAGACGCGCCGGAGCTGCTGGCCTTCTACAAGCGGCTCTCGCCCGACAGCCTCTACTTCCGCTTCTTCTCGATCCCGCGGCTCGACATCAAGAAGGCCGACAGCGTGTGCGACGTGGACTACGAGAACACCTTCGGCCTGGTCGGCGAGTCGGCGGGGCGCATTGTGGCGGTCGCGCACTTCTACCGCTTCCCGTCGCACCCCGACAGGGCGGAGGCCGCCTTCACCGTCGAGGACGAGCTCCAGGGGCAGGGGATCGGGACGCGGCTGCTGGAGAGGCTGGCCGAGATCGGCCGGGCCAGGGGAATCCAGACCTTCGAGGCGGACGTCCTCGAGCAGAACCGGCGCATGATCGGCGTCTTCCGCGGCGCGGGCTTCGAGCTCAAGCAGAAGTTCGAGGGGGGAGCCGGGAAGATGATCTTCTCGCTGACTCCGAATCCAGGTTACGAGGAGCGGTACGCGGAGAGGTCCGGCCGCGCCGCCGCCGCCTCGATGAAGCGCCTCTTCGAGCCCAAGGTCGTCGCCGTCGTCGGCGCCGCCCGGGAGGCCACCAAGATCGGGGGGGTCGTCTTCCACAACCTCGTCTCGAGCGGCTTCAAGGGAACCGTCGCGCCTGTCAACCCCAACGCGAGCGAGATCGGGGGCGCGCGCTGTTACCCGAGCGTCTCGGCGATCCCGGGCGAGGTCGACCTGGCCGTGCTCGTCATTCCGGCCGCGGGAGTCGAGGCGGCTGTGGACGACTGCGTCGCCAAGCGGGTGAAGGCCGTGGTCGTGATCACCGCCGGATTCAGCGAGACCGGCGAGGAGGGCGGGAAGCGGGAGGCGGCCATTCTCGAGAAGATCCGGGCAGCCGGGATGCGGATGGTCGGGCCCAACTGCCTCGGCATCCTGAACACCGACCCGAGCGTCCGGCTGAACGCGACCTTCTCGCCGATCTATCCGCCGGAGGGCCGAGTGGCGCTCTCCTCGCAGAGCGGCGCGCTCGGCCTCGCGCTGCTGGACTACGCCACGCGGCTCAACCTCGGGATCTCGACGTTCGTCTCCGTCGGCAACAAGGCGGACGTGTCCGGGAACGACCTGATCCAGTACTGGGCTCAGGACCCGCGCACCGACGTCATCCTTCTGTACCTCGAGAGCTTCGGAAACCCGATGCGCTTCTCGAGGATCGCCCGACGGGTCGCGAGAAAGAAACCGATCATCGCGGTGAAGTCCGGCCGCTCCAAGGCCGGCGCGCGGGCGGCGTCGTCCCACACCGGCGCGTTGGCGGAGACCGACGCCGTCGTGGACGCCCTGTTCCGGCAGGCCGGCGTCATCCGGACGGACACGCTCGAGGAGCTCTTTGACGTCGCGGCGCTCCTCGCCAACCAGCCGGTCCCGAAAGGCAGACGCGTCGCCATCCTGACCAACGCCGGCGGTCCGGGGATTCTCGCGGCCGACGTCTGCGCCCAGCACGGGCTGGAGCTCTCGCCGCTGGAGCCGGCGACAGTCGCGCGTTTCAAGGCGTTCCTGCCGGCGGCCGCAAGCGTCGGAAACCCGGTGGACATGCTCGCGACGGCCGGGCCCGAGGAGTACCGCCGTTCGTTGTCGCTGCTCCTCTCCGATTCGAGCGTGGACAGCGCCCTCGTCATCTTCATCCCGCCCGTCGCGACACAGGCCGAGACGGTGGCCGCGGCGATCGTCGATGCGGCGAGGAGCAACCCGGGCAAGCCGGTCCTCGCGACGTTCATGAGCGCGAAGGGCGCGCCGGACGCGCTCCGCAGGATCCCGACGTACCCATTCCCAGAGTCCGCGGCCATTGCCCTCGCCCGCGCCACGGCGTACGGGGAGTGGCGCTCCAGTCCGCCGGGCACCGTTCCCTCGTTCCCGGACATCCGCATCGACGACGCGAAGGCGATCGTCGACAAGGCGCTCGCGCGAGGCGGCGGATGGCTCGGCCCGCTCGAGTGCGAGGAGCTGCTCTCGGCGTTCGGCATCGCAACCGCGCCCATTCGAATGACGCGAGACGAGGACGGAGCGGTCGCCACGGCGGGGGAGCTCGGCTTCCCGGTGGCGTTGAAGGCGGTCGGGCCCACGGTGCTCCACAAGACCGAAGTCGGAGGCGTCAAGCTCAACCTCGCCGACGAGGCGGCGGTGCGCGAAGCCTGCCGCGAGATGCGGAAGGACCTGGGGGACCGCCTGACGGACCTGCTGGTCCAGAAGATGGTCCCGGGCGGCGTCGAGATCATTGCCGGGGTGACGTACGACCCGACCTTCGGGCCTCTCGTCCTCTACGGCGCGGGAGGCATTCTGGTCGAGCTCCTCGAGGACGTGGCCTTCCGACTCCACCCCCTGACGGATCGAGACGCCGCCGCGCTCCTGGAGGACGTCAAGAGCACCGCCCTGCTTCGCGGCTTCCGCGGCGCTCCGAGGGCGGACGAGGCCGCGCTCATCGACCTGCTGCTACGAATCTCCGCCCTCGTCGAGGCCTTCCCCCAGGTTCGGGAGATAGACCTGAACCCCGTGAAGGTGCTTACCAGGGGAATCCGCGTCGTGGACGCGCGCATCCGCGTCGGGCGCCCTCCGCTCCCGGCGCGTTCCCGCCGTATCGCGTATTGACGGGTGATCCGTACTCATCAGGCGCAGAAGGCGGGAGTGCGCCAGGATGGAATCCGGAGGTTTGTCATGAAAGTCCAGGATGTGATGACCTCGCCCGCCCATTCGACCTGCCCGGAAGTCAGCGTCGCCTCCGCTGCCCGAACGATGGCGGACTACGGCTGCGGAGCGCTCCCGGTGCTCGACAACGCGGGACGGCCTATCGGGATCCTCACCAACCGCGACGTGCGCCGGGCCGTCGCCGTCGGAGACCTGGGCCGGCCCATGAAGGTGAGCGAAGCGATGACGCTGGAGCCGGTCACGTGCTCGGCGGAGACGCCGCTGGTCGAAGCGCTGAAGATCCTGTCCGAGCGGGAGATCCAGCACCTGCCGGTCGTGGACATCCAGGGCCGGCTGGTCGGGATCGTTTCGCTCTCGGACATCGTCGCAGCCACGCACCGGGCCACGATGTTCCGGATCTCGGAGCCCGTCTTGGACCAGGCCCGGAATTGAACACGGCGGCGCCGGAAGTCGAGGAAGTCGCTCGCCGCCGACGGGCGCGCGACTCGCGCGCGATCGGTCTGACGTCGAACGAAGCCGCGGAGCTGGCCCGGCGCGACGGTCCCAACCAGATCGTTCCGGAGGTCCACCGCAGTCTTTGGCGCCGCCTCGCGGGCGCCGCCGCCGACCCGATGGTGTTTCTGCTCGGTTCGGTCGCGGCCGTCGAGCTCGTTATCGGCGAGCGCCGGGACGCGATGGTGCTGCTCGCCGCGATCCTGCCGATCGCCGGCATGGACGTCTTCCTGGAATGGAAGAGCGAGTCCGCGCTGGCCGCGCTGCGGCGGCTGACCGTGCGGCGCGCCCGCGCCTGGCGCGACGGCGTGCTCGTGGAGCTTCCGGCGACGGAGCTGGTCCCGGGCGACCGGATCCTTCTTCGGGAGGGCGACCTCGTCCCGGCGGACTCGCGCCTGCTCGACTCGACCGATCTTCACCTCGACGAGTCGGCGCTGACCGGCGAGTCGGAGATGGTATCGAAGACGCCGGGGCATGGTCCCGAGGCCCGGCTCTTCGCGGGAACCACGGTCCTGTCCGGGCGGGGAGCGGCGCTCGTCGAGGTCACCGGCCCGGCGACCGAGTACGGCCGCATCGCCCGCCTGGTCGCCGGGGTCGAGGAAAAACCCACGCCCCTCCAGAGGCTGCTCCACCGGCTGTTGAAGCGCCTGCTCCCGCTGGCGGCCTTCTTCTGCGTCGCGGTCGTCGTCGTCGAGCGGCTGCGGGGGACTCCGTGGCCGCGGTCCATCCTGGGAGGTCTCGTCCTCGCGATGGCCGCGATGCCCGAGGAGTTCCCGGTGGTCTTCGCGCTCTTTCTCTCGCTGGGCGCGTTTCGCCTGGCGCGAAAGCGGGCGCTCGTGCGGGAGCTGACGGCAGTCGAGACGCTGGGCGCCGCCACGGTCGCCTGCGTCGACAAGACCGGGACTCTGACGGAGGGCCGCCTCGACGTCGCGTTCCTGGCCGGCCCCGGGACGACCTGGGGGCCTGCGGACGGCCCCGCGCCGCCGTGGGCAACCAGGATGATAGAGACGCTGCTGCTGGCGTCCGAGCCGGAACCCTACGACCCGGTGGATCAGGCGATCGCGAGGTTCTCGGCGCAGGCGGGCGTCGATCCGGCCGTGGTGTACATGAGGCACCGGATCCTGCGGGAGCACCCGTTCGATCCCCGGGAGAAGTACCACACGCACACCTGGGAGACGGCGGACGGGTGGATCGCTGCCTCCAAGGGCGCGCCCGAGACGATCCTCGCCCGCACGGTCCTCCATGACGGCAAGGCGGCGATGGAATCGCTGTGGAACCGCGAGCGGGAGGGGAACACGCTCCGGTGGATCGGGGTCGCGCGGGGAACGCCGCGCCCCGCGGCGTCGCCGAGCCGCGAGTCGGACGAGTCCGCGCTCGCGCTTCTGGGCTTCGCCTCCTTCCGCGACCCTCCGAGGGCGAGCGCGGCTCCGGCCGTCGCCGCCTGCCGCTCGGCGGGAGTCCGCATCGTGATGATCACGGGAGACCACGCGCATACGGCGCTCGCGGTCGCGCGGGAGGTCGGGATCGCGTCGGAAGAAGCCGAGGTCCTGACCGGGCCGGAGGCGGAGCGCCTCGACGCCGCGCGGTTCGCGGAAGCCTGCCGCAGAGTCCACGTGTTCGCTCGCGCGACGCCGGAGTTGAAGCTGCGCATCGTCGAGTCGCTGGCGTTGTCGGGAGAAACGGTGGCCATGACCGGCGACGGGATCAACGACGCTCCCGCGTTGAAGGCGGCCGCGATCGGCGTCTCGATGGGAAAGCGCGGGACAGAAGTCGCACGCGAGGCCTCGCGGCTGGTCCTGCTCGACGACGATTTCGCGACGTTCGTCGAGGCGGTCCGGGCCGGGCGGAAGGTCTTCGACGACATCCGCCGCGCCTTCGCGTACCTGCTTGCCGTCCACGTGCCGATCATCCTGCTGGCGTTTCTGCCGCCGCTGCTGGGGTGGCCGCTGCTGCTGCTCCCGGCCGAGATCGTGTGGATCGAGCTGCTGATCCATCCGACGTCGAGCCTCGTGTTCCCGTTCGAGGCGGAGGCTCCCGACCTGATGTCCCGGCCGCCGCGGCCGCGGACGTCGGGGTTCTTCGCGCAAGGACAGGTCCGACACGCCCTGCTGGCGGGGCTGGGGATCACGGCGGCGTCGCTCGCGGCGTTCGCGCTGGGACTGGCGGAGGGCGGCGCGGTGGCGAGGTCGCAGGCGATAGTGACCCTCTTCACGTCGTTTGCCGCGCTGATCCTGGCGGGTCGGTGGACGGAGCTGTCGGGGTCGAGGAAGAACCGAGCGCTGCTGCCGGTGGTGGCGGGGACGCTGGTGACGTTGCCGGTCGCGCTGCTGGTGCCGTGGTGCCGGGGGATGCTGGGGCTTGCCGCGCTGTCGTGGCGGCAAGTGGTGATCGCGGTTTCGCTCGCCGTTGCGTTCGGCCTCTTGGAGTTGCTGGTCCGACAGCTTGCGGGCGAGGGGCGGGCGGGCGCAAGGCCCGCCCCCACGACGCGGAACGAGGCCTTCGGGGCTTCGAACGTCAGACGCGGTCGGGGAGTTTGAGGGACTTCTTCATTTTGCGGTCGAAGGAGCGGTCGGAGAGGAGGCGGCGTAGCGGTAGGAAGAGCTTCGCCATGCTGCCGACCCGGTAGCGGGTCTTCGGGCGCGGCGACTCGATGGCGTTGACGATGACGCGAGCGACGGCCTCTGGCGGAAGGCTCCCCGCCTGGAAGTCCGTCTCCATCGCGCGCTCGGCGTTCGCGTAGAAAGCGGAGTAGGGGCCTGGGGCGGACAGCATCCGCGCGACCCCGGCTCGGGCTCGATCCATGTACCGGGTGGAGACCGGTCCCGGTTCGACGACCACGACTCGGATCCCGAAGGGCGCGACCTCGACGCGAAGCGCGTCGGAGAACCCTTCGAGGGCGTGCTTGGAGGAGCAGTACGGGGCGGAAAAAGGGATGGAGATCTTTCCGGCGACCGACGAGACGTTGACGATCGTCCCGCCGCGGGCCTTCCGCATCGCCGGGAGCACCGCGCGGGTGACCTCGATCGCCCCGAAGAAGTTCACGTCGAACTGCCGCCGCCACTCTTCGGGCGTCACGTCCTCGGCCGCCCCGTACTGGGCGTAGCCGGCGTTGTTGACCAGGGCGTCGATCCGTCCGGTGCGCGCCGAAGCGACCTCGACCGCCTGGCGGATGGACTCGAGATCCGTCACGTCCAGCGGGAGCGCTCCAAGGCCGCTCAGCCCGGCCAGCTCCTCGAGGCCCGCTCGGTCCCGGGCCGTGGCGTAAACCCGGTGGCCCCGGGAAGCCGCCTCCAGGGCGGTAGCCCGCCCGATTCCGCTGGAGCATCCCGTGATCAGCACCGCCAACGGGGCGCTCATGCCCTGATGTTAACCTTTGGCACGGAAACGAGCATGGGCTACGCCGAAAAGAACCTGGTGCCGGGCGAGACCATCCTCTACCGGGCTCGCTACCATTGGGTCTTCTACCGTTTCTCGATCGTCGTCATGGTCCTGGCGGCCGTTCTCGCGGTTTTCGCGTATCGCACCAAGGGGGAACAGGCCTGGAACGAGGTCGGCTGGTGGCTCATGCTCGTCGCGGCGGCCTTTGCCGTGATCGCCCTCGCCTCCTTCGCCATGCTCCGCTTCCGCGCCAACCTCGACGAGTTCATCGTGACCAGCCGCCGGGTCATCCGGAAGGTCGGAGTGGTCTCCCGCGAGATCCAGCAGGCCCCGCTCGAGAAGATCCAGGACATCACCATCGAGCAGGGAGTCCTTGGCCGGATGCTGGGCTTTGGAACCGTGATCGTCGAAACGGCGTCTGAGAAGGGGATGATCGTCTTTCCCTCGGTCGCGGGGCCGGAGGGTTTCCGCAACCACATCTGGGGCCAGCCCCCATCCCGGGGAGACGCCCCGGTCCCGGCCGCCCCCCCCGCCCAGGCGCGGCTCGAGGAGCTGGAGAACCTGAAACAGCGCGGCCTGGTCAGTCCCGAGGAGTACGCCGCCAAGCGCCAGGAGATCCTCTCCCATCTATGACTTGCGGACGCTGTCCGAAGCTGTCTCCGCGTAAACCGACCGTTTCGCCGGTCGTCTATCGGGTGTGGCCGTACCCCTGCCCGCGATGATTCCACGCGAAACCGATCCCGGCATCGACGAGGCACGGCTGATCCAGGAGGTTCGCGCCGGCAGGACCGAGGCGTTCGAGTACTTCGTCCGCCGCTACCAGCGCCGGATCACGAGGATCGCCTTCCGGCTGCTCCGGGACGTCGGCGAGGCCGACTGCGCCGCGCAGGAGAGCTTCCTCCGGGCCTACCAGAACCTCTCGGAGTTCCGCGAGGGCTCGACCTTCGAGACGTGGCTGACCCGCATCTGCATCAACTGGTGCAAGGACCGCCTGAAACGGCGCCGCCTGGTCTTCTACTTCCACCAGGCCCCGGCCGAGCAGGAGGACGAGGCGGGGCCTCGCGAGGTCGTCGCGCACCCGGACCCGTCCCCCGAGCGGCGCGCGATTTCCCGCGAGATCCGCGAGCGGCTGCGCTCCGCGATGGACCACCTCTCGCCGCGGCAGAGGTCGGTCTTCGTCCTGAAGCACTTCGAGGAGCTCTCGATCCCGGAGATCTCGGAGCTGACCGGGCTCGACTCCGGCACGATCAAGTCCCACCTCTTCCGGGCCGCTCACAAGATCCGCGAGCGCCTGGGAGATTTTCGACAGAAGAAGGCGTGACCAATGGACAACAACGTGAAAACGGAAAGCCCCCACCTGACCGACCCGGAACTCTTCACGCTGGCGCTTCCGCCGGCGGGCGAGCCCGAGGCCCTTCCCCGCCACCTCTCCGAGTGCCTGGCCTGTAGCCGGGCGCTTTTGGAGTGGAAGAGCGCGGTGCGCGAGACGGCGCAGGACGAGATCGAGGAGATCGAGCGCCGGACCCCGGCGGACTGGGAGGCCGTGGAGAACAAGACGATCGAGGCCATGCGGCGGGCGCGCCGCCCGCGCCAGGCGAGGATGGTTTCCTGGGGGCTCGCAGCCGCCGCCGCGCTGCTCCTGGCCGTGGTGCTCCTCCCGTCGAGGAAGACGGAGGGTCCGCGTTCCGCTCCTCCGGCAGCGATGGCCGCGGTCGCCAGCGCCGAGGACCAGAGCGACGACGCCCTCCTTCGCGACGTGGCGCGCCTCTCCCGCGGCGAGGACAACCCCTCCTGGCACGGCCTGGCCCCGGTGCCCGCCGCTGCCGCCGACGAGGAGCTGCTGTGAGGCGTTTCCTTCTGGCGGCAGCTGTCGCCGCCGTCTTCGGCGTGATGGCCGCGCCCCTTTCGGCTCAGCCGTTCGACGGAAAGTGGTGGAAGAACCCGTCCGTCGCAGCGGATCTGAACCTCACGCAGGACCAGGCGGAGGAGATCGAGAAGATCTTCGTCAAGTCCCGTCCGAAGCTGATCGATCTGAAGGCCGACCTCGAAAAGAAGCAGCTCGACCTTCAGGTCGCGATGGACGACCACGGCGCCGATCGCGCCGCTGTGGAGAAGAAGATCGAGGCTGTCGAGACGGCGAGGTCGGCGCTGCAGAAGACGCGCGCCCTGATGCTTCTCGACATGAAGCAGGTCCTGAAGCCCGCCCAGTGGGACAAGCTCGTCCAGAAACAGCAGGAGCGCCGCCAGCAGATGATGGACCGCCGCCAGCGCATGCGCGAGGAAGCCGCTCCGCCGCCTCGTCCCCACCGCTGAGCCAGGGTCGGCTTTCCGGCATACGATCCGCGGGTTGAATCTCGAGGTCCGCCGCTCGATCGAGGAGTACGTCCGGCCGCTCGCCGCCGGCCTCGACGGAATCACCCACTTCGGAGACGTCGCGCGCGTCGTCGCCGCCTGCGAGCGCGTCGCCGGCGACCGCCAGGGCCTCGACCGCGACCTGCTCTATCTGCTCGCGGTCTTCTCCGGCCAGGAGAAATGGATCTCGAAGATTGGTAACGCCAGCCGGACCGAGATCTTCCTGCAGTCCCACGGCGTGGAGGAGAAGACGGTCCGCTTGCTCTGGAAGGGGCTTGCCCGCTTCGAAACGGCGCCGCGCTCGCCGGAGGAGGAGATCGTCCACGACGCGGTGCTGCTGGAGCGGATGGGCGCCTACGGCGTCTTGCGCCTGGTCGAGGAGACGCGGCGCGAGCGTGCGGACTTTCTGGAGATCGCGCGCGCGGTCGAGGAGGCCGCCTCGGCTCCCATGCGGACGCGTGCCGCGGAAGCCCTGGCGAGGCCCCGGCGAGAGGCGATGCTCGCCTTCGCCCGAACCCTCCGAAGCGAGCACGCCGAATTCGGAGCAGGCTCTTCTGTGATCTGATCGCCTGCCAGAAGGGCTTCTAGTGATGGACAGCGTTCTCGTCGTGGGCGCGGGCCCGACGGGGCTCATGCTGGCGAACCAGCTCGCGCGGCGCGGGCTGCGTCCCCGGATCATCGACCGCCACGACGGCCCCGCTCTCCAGACGCGCGCGCTCGGGGTGCAGGCGCGGACCCTCGAGATCTACGCGCACCTGGGAATCGCGCGGAACGCGATCGACCTGGGAAAGCCGGCGACGGGCGCGCAGATGTGGGCATTGGGGAAACGCGCCGCTCGCGTTCCGCTCGGGCCCGCCGGCCGGGACCTGTCCGCCTACTCCTACATCCTGATCCTCGGCCAGGACGACAACGAAAAGCTTCTCGGCGAGGTCCTGAGAAAGCAGGGCATCGAGATCGAGTGGAACACGGAGCTCGTCGGCCTCGTCCCCGGGCCCGACGCGGTCATCGCGCGCCTGAAGGGGCCGGACGGCGCCGTTCGCGAGGAGGCAGCGTCCTGGGTGGCGGGCTGCGACGGCGCGCGCAGCGCGGTGCGGCAGATCAACCAGATCGAGTTCCAGGGCGCGCCCTACGAGCACGTCTTCTACGTCGCGGACACCGAGATGACCGGCTCGATGATCCCGGACGAGGTCAACGTGTACCTCTGGCCCGGCGGGTTCCACCTGTTCTTTCCCCTTCGCGGCACGGACCACTGGCGGATCGTCGGGATCTTGCCGCAGGCCCTGCGGGGGAGAGACGACGTCACGCTCGACGACGTCGTTCCCTCGATCCACCAGGAAGCGGGAGACTCGCTATCGTTCAAGAATTGCAGCTGGTTCTCGACCTACCGGATCCACCATCGCCGGGCCGAGCGATTTCGCAAAGGCCGCTGCTTCCTGCTCGGCGACGCGGCGCACATTCACAGCCCGGTCGGGGCGCAGGGGATGAACACCGGGCTCCAGGACGCTTACAACCTGGGATGGAAGCTGGCGCTCGTCGCCTCCGGCGCGGCCGGTGCGGAGCTGCTCGACACCTACGAAGCCGAGCGCATCCCGGTGGCGAGCCGGCTGCTTTCCACGACGGACCGCTTCTTCCGCTTCATCGTCTCGGAAAACCGGCTTGCGGGGGCGTTCCGCACGCGGTTCCTCCCCAACTTCCTGGCCTTCGCGATGAAGTTCGAGTCGGCGCAGCGGGCCGCGTTCCGAACGATCTCGCAGGTCGGCATCAGCTACCGGGACAGTCCTCTCTCGGAATCGCCGACGGGCGCGGCCGGGAGCGGCAATGGCCCCCGCCCGGGCGATCGCTTTCCGTGGCTGCGCTTGAAGCTCTCGCCCGACGGTCCGGTCCGAGATCTGTTCGAGGAGGTCGACGACACGCGGTTCACGCTGATCGCCGTCGGCCAGCTCGGGCCGGACGGTCCGGCGCCGAAGTGGGGCGGCCTCGTTCGAACGCTCGCGATCCCCTCGGATGCGGAGAACCGTCGCGTACTGGAGCGTGCCGGGATCTCCAGCCCGTCTTTCTTCCTCCTTCGGCCGGACGGCCACATCGGGCTTTCGGGAGGCCGCCTCGAGGCGGCGGATGTCTCGCACTACCTCTCGCGCCGCGCGCGCCTGTCCACCGACTAGATCAGGCTCCGGCCTCCGTCCACGGCGAGGACCTGGCCCGTCAGGAACGAAGGACCGGAGGCGAGGAACACGACGGTCTCGGCGACGTCCTCGGGGCTCCCGTTTCGCTTGAGGAGATTGCGGCGCGCGGCGCGCTCGGCCTGGTCGGCGGTCGCGCTCTCGGGCAGGAGGACCGTGCCCGGCGCGACGGCGTTGACGAGGACCTCGGGTGCCAGCTCTACGGCGAGCGCGCGAGTCAATCCTTCGACGGCGGACTTGGAGACGGAGTGCGCCAGGTAGTTGCGGACGGGATCGCGCGCCAGGAAATCCGAGACGAGCACGACGCGGCCGCCGCGCTGGCGAAGCTCCGGCGCCGCCTCGCGCGCCAGGAGAAACGCGGCCCGGGCGTTGACGTTCATCGCGGAGTCCCAGAGCTCTTCGCCCGTTTCCTCCAGCGGAGCGCGATGGAAGTTCGAGGCGGAGTGAACGAGCACATCGAGGCCCTCGAGTCCGGCGATCGAATCCCGGACGAGCCGGCGGCACTCCTCGGGCACGGCCAGGTCGGCCGCGATCGCGAGGGCGCGCTTTCCGAGCTTGCCGATGTCCTCCACAGTGGAATTCGCGCCCGCCCTCGAGGAGCGATAATGTACGGCCACATTCGCTCCCGATCGGGCCAGCGCCAGGGCAATCGCCCGGCCCACACGGAGGGCGGCGCCGGTCACCAGCGCCGTCTTCCCGGCGAGAGGCTGTGGGGGCTGTGGATTGGACATGAGTCATCGTAACCTTTGGATTCGAAACAACGTCAACTGTTGGAAGGAATACCGGGGAGGAGACGATGATGCGGAAGGCGGCGTGGGCTCGGATGGCGCTCGCTGGGGTGGCCCTGCTGGCGCTTTCCGCGGCGCTCAACGCGGGAACGATCACCGGCCGGGTCCTCGACAGCACGGGCAAGCCGGTCGCCGGCGCCCGGATCCAGTGGCTCGCCTATCGCACCGACGACGAGATCGTCCTCGACCAGACCACCGGTAACGACCCGGCCCCGCTGGGCGAAGCCGCCACCGACGAACAGGGCCGGTTCCGGATCGTGCTGGACAAGCCCGGCTTGTCCGTCGCCGTTCGCGTCCTCCCGGCGGGCCTTCCTTCGGCCCGGTTCACGGGGCCGTTCGAATCCTCCGAGGACAACGACCTCTTCGACATCCAGCTTCCGGCCGCCGAGAGCGCTTCGGGCCAGGTCGTGGACGATTCGGGCAAGCCGGTCGCCGGGGCCAGAGTCTTCGTCGCCTCGACGGCCGGCCCGCTCGACGGCGACACGCGGATCCTCGCCGAGGCCCGCACCGGAGCCGACGGGTCGTTCTCCATTCCCGACGCGCCCGACGGGGCGAGGGCCCTGGTCGTCCGGGCGTCGGGATTCGTTCCGGTCACCCGCATCCAGACGGAGACGAAGGCGACCGAGAAGATCCAGCTCCAGAAGGGCGGCGTCATCCACGGGACGATCGTGGACGCGGCGGGCAAGCCGGCGCCGGGGCTCGTCGTCACGGCCGACCAGGTCGCGGCGCTCTCCGACCCCCAGGGCAACTACCGCCTCCCCGGCGTCTCTCCGGGGGCTCACCACGTCCAGGCCCTCGGCAAGGACGACTTCGCCGCTCGCAAGGACGGCGTGCGCGTCCGCAAGGGCGAGGAGACGGCGGCGGCGCTGACTCTCAAGCGCGGTGTCGCGATCTCCGGGACGGTCATCGAGGAAGGGACCCGGCGTCCGGTCGTCGGAGCGAGGATCTCCGCGTATCCGCCGACGGGTTTCGGCGGGTTCGCCCGCCGCCGCGCCGAGCGGAGTGTCAAGGCGGACCAGAAGGGCCGCTTCCGCCTTTCCGGTCTTGCGCCATCGCGGTATTCCGTCGAGGCGGTCCGCGAGGGATACCTGACGTCGTCGATCCCCGGCGTCAACGCCGGGGGCGCCACGCCGACGGCGAACATCGCGCTGCGGCGTGCCGCGACTCTCGCCGGCCGCGTGACCGACGAGAAGGGCCAGGGGGTGGTCGGGGCGCGCGTCCGGATCACGCGGGAACTGGGATTGCGGCGGATGCTGCGAGGCGCGGTCAACAACCCCGCCTCGATCCTCGGGGACCGGGGCGTCCTGACCGCGCCCGACGGCTCGTTCCGGCTGCGCGGCCTCGAGCCCGAGAAGAATCTCTCGCTCGAGGCGGCCAAGTCCGGCTACGCGACCGCGCGCCGTCCCGGCCTGACGATCAAGGCGGGCGACGCGATCAAGGACTTGACCCTCGTCGTGCGACAGGGGATCCAGGCGAAGGGGAAAGTCGTGGACCCAACGGGGCAGCCGGTCGCCGGCGCGGAGATCCGAGCGGTTCACAAAGAGGACGGGATGATGGGCGGGGCGCGCGTCCAGATGCGCCTGATGGGGCTCAACGCCGACAGGCCGGACACCTCCACCGGCAACGACGGCTCCTTCACTTTGAAGGGTCTCGAGGAAGGGGAGTACACGCTCGCGGTTTCGCGCGACGGCTATGCGCGCAAGACGGTGCCGGGCCTCCAGGTCAAGGCGGATAAAGACAACGTGTGGCCGCCGGTGACGCTCGCGGCCGGCGCTGTGATCGGGGGCGCGGTCCGCGACACGTCCGGCGCGCCGGTCCTCGGTGCCCAGGTCTTCGCGATCGACATCGGAAGCGGCGGCAGGCCGCAGACCGGCACCTCCGACGCGGACGGGCGCTTCCGGCTGGACGGGTTCGCCGCGGAGAAGTCGATCCTCCTGAACATCCAGGCCCAGGGGTACGCCACGCAGCAGAAGAACGTCACCCCTCCGACGTCGGACCTGGTCGTCGTCCTCAAGACTGCCGGGACGATCCGCGGGCGGGTCGAGGACGCCGACGCCAAGAAGCCCGTGACGGATTTCGCCGTCGGGCGAAGCGGGCCCCGCGGCGGCGGAGGCGGGGGATTCCAGATCGCGATGGGCGGCCGCGGCGGCGACCAGAACTTCCAGTCCGACGACGGGACTTTCGAGCTCTCCGACGTTCCGGCCGGGAAGTGGACGATCCGCGCGACGGCCGCGGGCTATCGCGCCGGAGAGATCTCGGGTGTGGAAATAGGAGAAGGCGAGACCAAGGAAGGCGTCGTCCTCTCCCTCAAGCGCGGAGGCGGGCTTTCCGGGCGCATCGCCGACCTGCGGGGGACCGCCGTGGCGAACTCGTCGGTGACGTGGCATCCGTCGGAGAGCCAGGGAGGCGCGATGGGGGCGATGGTCGCGCGGATCGCCGGCGGGGGCGCCGGCGGATCCACGACCTCGGACGCCGACGGCCGTTACCAGTTCGACGGTCTTCCCGAGGGGCGCGTGACCATCACGGCCAACCACCCGGATTACCTGGAGGCCAGCCGGGACGTGGACCCCTCCAAGGAAACGGCGGTGGACCTCGTCCTCGGGACCGGAGCCAGCATTTCCGGGACCGTCATCGGGACCGACGGGCGCTCGGGAGTCGGCGGTGCGCTGGTGCAGTTGAACGAGGAGGGCGACAGCGGCGGCTTCGGCGGTTCCAACGAGTCCTCGCGCACGGACGGCGCCGGCAACTTCCTCTTCGACCACCTCGCTGCCGGCCGCTACAAGCTGACCGCGACTGGGAACACCGGCAAGTCCACGGCCAAGGACGTCGTCGTCGCGGACAACCAGCAGCAATCCGGCGTCATGGTCCAGATGGCCAACGGCGCCCTCGTCCACGGCAACGTGACGGGCCTTCCCGCGGGGCAGCTCGGGGGCGTCCGCATCAACGCCTCGGCCAACGGATACAACGACTCGACTCAGACGAACGACAGCGGCGCCTATTCGCTCAGCGACGTCCCGGCGGGAGTCGTACGCCTCTCGGCGACGACCAATTTTCTGTCCGGCCGCACGACCGCGAAGACGGTCGAAGTGCCCGACGGCGGCGACTTCCCGGCGGACATCGTTTTCGAGGGGACTTCGCGGCTGTCCGGCCGCGTGACGCGGGGCGACCGGCCGCTGCCCGGCCTCTTCGTCGTCGCGGTCCCGGATCCCCCGCGAGCCAACACGGGCCGCGCCAGCGGGCAGACCGACGACAACGGCAGCTACACGCTGGACGGCCTCGAGGACGGCAACTACCAGGTCTCCGTCAGCGGCCAGGGCGTCGGATACCGCAAGGCGATGACGGTGTCCGGCGACACCAACGGCGACATCGCACTGCCGGCGATCTCGGTGACCGGCATGATCACGGAGACCGGATCGGGGGTCGCGCTGGAAGGGGTCACCGTGCAGGCGCAAACCGGGAAGGAGACGCAGGCCTTCGCGATGAAGCAGGGCGTGACGGATTCCTCGGGCCGCTACTTCATCGACGACGTGGACCCGGGCGCCTACCAGCTCTCCGCGAGGAAGTCCGGCTACCAGTTGAAGACCCAGGCCATCAACGTGGCCTCGGACAACGTGACGTCCGATTTCGCGCTCGACCGCGGCACCGGCATCGGGATCCAGGCCAACGACGGGCTGACCGGGCTGCCGCTGCGCGGGATCAACGTCCTCGCCTATGGCGCCGGGGGATCAGTCGCCTTCTCCGGGAGCGTCAGCCTGGATTCGACCGGCCGCGGCGAGGTCAGCTCGCTCGGTCCGGGCGTCTACGCGATCTATTTCTTCTCCAACGGCTACTCGCCCCGCTCCTACCCTTCCGTCCAGGTTCCTTCGCCGACTCTGACCGTCGCGCTCACGCCCGGGGGCACGGTCGAGGTGCGCCCGGCGGTCCAGGTCAGCGGCCGCATCGTGGACGCCTCCGGCGGCATCTACCTGTTGAGTCCCTTCCGCCTGGACGGGAGCGTCCACCCCTCGCCCCCCGTGACGGTCTGGCAGAACTTCGCTCCGGGCTCTTACCAGCTCATCCTGGACGCCGGAACCGCCTATCCCTTCACCGTCATCGAAGGCCGAACCACCCTCCTCGAAGTGAAATAGCGAGTCTTCTCCGTTCCCTGTAACGGCGCCCTCCGGAGCCACGTCTTAACTGAGATCTGGAGGGAGGGAAGATGCGTTTGGGAGCGGGTTTCAAGAAGGTCCTCGTGGTGACGGCGGCCGTCCTTCTTGGCGCCGGCGGCTGGCTGCTCGGCAACTGCGGCCCATTCACCGACGTGGCGGCGGACGTCTTCTGTCCGTTCGTCCTCGAGATCTTCTACCTTGGAATCACGACCGGAACGACCGCCACGACCTACGATCCTTCGGGAAACGTCACGCGGCTGCAGATGGCGGCGTTCCTCTCGCGCTCGGTCGACGGCGTCCTCAAGCGCGGCAGCCGCCGGGCGGCGGGCGAACAGTTCTGGACGACGGGCAACGAAACGGTCCTCGGCGTAACGACGCTTCCCTTCGGAGCGAACCTGGTCAAGTCCGACGGCGCGGACCTCTGGGTGGCGAACTCTTCGCGTGCGACCGTAACCCGCGTCCGCGCGAGCGACGGCAAGATTCTCGAAACCTGGACCGGGGCGACCTCTGCGTTCGGCGTGCTCTCGGCGATCGGAAGTATCTTCTCGACCGGCCGAACCAACCCGGGTGCCGTGTATCGGATCGATCCGAGCCAGCCGGCCGGAGTGGTCACGACGGTCGCGAGCTCGGTCGGAGTCAACACGGGGGGGATCGCGTTCGACGGCGCCCGCATCTGGACGGCGAACTCGAATTCGGTCTCGATCGTGACCCCGGGCGCCTCGACTCCCTGGTCGGTCACGACCGTAACAGCCGGTTTCGCGGGACCGAATGGGGCGATCTTCGACGGCGGCAACATCTGGGTGACCGACGGGGACACGATCAAGAAGCTCGACTCCTCGGGCGCGATCCTCCTGACCGTCACGAGCAGCGCTACGGAGCCGATGTTTCCCGCGTACGACGGGTCGAACATCTGGGTCCCGAACTTCATCGGGGGGACCGTGGACGTCATTCGAGCCTCGAGCGGCGCGCGCCTGGCGACGCTGACCGGCAACGGACTGTTCGGAGCGATCTCCGCCTCCTTCGACGGGCAACGAGTCGTCGTGACGGACCAGGCCAACGGCGGAGTCTCGCTCTGGAAGGCGGCGGACTTGAGCCCGATCGGGTTCTTTTCCACGGGCGCCGGCAGCAATCCCTACGGCGCGGCGAGCGACGGGCTGAACTTCTGGCTCACCCTCCAGGGGACCAACGGAGTCACGAGCGCCCTCGCCCGGTTCTGACCGGTCGTCGGCGAGGCCCCGTGGTAGCCTCACCGGGCTGAGATTTCCGGGAGGCTCCATGAAGGGGAAAGCCGTTCTCCGGATTCGCGCGATCCTGTTCCTGTTCGGAGCAGTTCTGCTGTCCGGTTCCACTGGACTGCTCAGCGCTTTGTGCGGCCCGTTTACGGACGTCTCCGACGCAGCCTTCTGTCCGTTCGTGCTCGAGATCTTCTATCTCGGGATCACGACGGGGACGACGGCGACCACCTACGATCCGACCGGCAATGTGACGCGCCTCCAGATGGCGGCCTTCCTCTCGCGGACCGTGGACGGCGCGCTGAAACGCGGCGGCCGGCGCGCTTCCCTCGACCAGTTCTGGACGACCCAGAACGCCACCGTGCTCGGCGTGACGACCGTTGGCAACGACCCCGAGCTCCTGGCCTCCGACGGCGCGGACGTTTGGGTAGCGTGCAGCGGCAACAGCCTGGTCGCGCGGGTGCGGTCGAGCGATGGCAGGCTCCTGGAGACCTGGACCGGAGCGATCTCGGCGCACGACGTCCTGTCCGCCATGGGGCGGGTGATCGTGACCGGGTATACGAGTCCCGGCCAGCTCTACCAGATCGATCCCACACAGGCGGCCGGAGCCGTAACGACGGTCGCTTCCAACCTCGGCAACCGCCCCGACGGAATCGTCTTCGACGGGACTCGAGTGTGGACGGCCAACATCCTCGGCGGGTCGGTCTCGATCGTAACTCCCGGGCCGTCTCTGCCGTGGACGGTTACGACGGTGACGGCGGGGTTCACCTCGCCCATGGGCGCCGTCTTCGACGGGGCGAACGTCTGGGTCACGGACTACAACGCCGGCAAGTTGTTCAAGCTCGACGGCTCCGGCTCCATCCTCCAGACGGTGACGGTCGACGGCCTCGCGGCGAACCCCGTGTTCGACGGCTCGAACATCTGGGTCCCGTGCGGTGGGAACAGCTCCGTCTTCGTCGTCCGAGCGTCGAGCGGGGCGATCCTGGCGACGCTGATCGAAAACGGCTTGAACGACTCGATCGGGGCCGCCTTCGACGGGCAGCGGGTCCTCGTCACGAACCTGGGCGGCGACAGCGTTTCGCTCTGGAAGGCCGCGGACCTGACGGCAATCGGCACGTTTGCGACCGGCACGGGGTCGGCGCCGGTCGGCGCCGCGAGCGACGGCGTCAACTTCTGGGTCGCGCTCTCGGGGACCGCCAAGCTCGCCCGCTTCTAGTCCCCGGCCCCTTGCGCGGCTCCGACGTAGACGCTCGGGTCGTTCATCAGGCGGTGGTTCTCGACGAAGGTCCTCCACTCGGTCGACAGCGCCCAGGCGTGCGTCAAGACCGCGAGGATCGCCGCCGAGAGGTGGGTCCACCCCGGAAGCGCGCTCGTGTGAACGCCGCCGCCCAGGACGAAGACGGCGATGGCGGAAAGGAGTGAGAAGGTCGCGGGGGGCGAGGTCTTCGCCTTGAACCGCCGAAGCGCCCGGAGGATGACGGCGCGCTGGGCCTCGGGAAACGACGCGACCTCCTCCTTGACGAGCTTGCCGGTGCCGATGAAATAGAAGATCACCATCGACTGCGAGAAGAGCGAGATCAGGACCGTCGGGATGGCGATGGCGACGTGCCGGGTCACGAGCGGGCCGGCCGCCGCCCCATGCGTGGCCGCGAGAACGAATCCCCCGGCCGACGTCGCGAGGAACCCGGCCAAAGCAAGCGCCGTCGCCGTCAGAAGAGCGATCGCCACCCGGCGAGTCTAGGTCAGTAGAGCTTCATGCTGAAGCCGTTGGCCAGGAACTTGGACATGGCTCCCCGGCTTACGAGGAGTGCCGGACCGAATGAGCCGTCGGGGAATCCCGAGATGACGTTCTTCGCCCAGAGGTAGTGGGTGTGGCGGCAGAAGATGTCGCTCGTCTGGACGTCGGTGAAGAACAGGTTCGGGCTGGCCGGGTTGCAGGAGTAGCTGCGGCCCGTGGTCGGGTCGGGACCGTAGGACACCGGGACGGCGGCGTCGCTCCCGGCAACGGCCCGCGCGATGAAAAGCGCCATCTGCCCGCGCGTGACGTTGTCGGACGGGCAGTACTGCCGCGGCGGAGTCGTGATACAGCCGGTCGTGACGCCGGTCGAGAAGATGTAGTGGACGTGACGGCAGAAGGGGTTGTCCGCCGCGATGTCGGTGAACTGGGATTGGCCACCCGAGACGCAGTTGTAAGGATTCCCCTGCGCCGAGCCGGAGACCGGGACGTTCGCGTCGCCGCCGGCCTGCGACCTGGCGATGAAGACCGCCATCTGGAGGCGGAAGACGTTGTCGTCGGGGCAGTAGGTCGTCCCCGTACAGCCGGTCGTTACGCCGTTGTGGAGGATCCGCTCGACGAACTGGTAGAAGACGTGGTTCTTCGGCACGTCGGTGAAGCTCTGCCCGATGTGGAGCGTCCGGAGCAGCGGGTCGACGCCCGTGAGCGTCTCGGTGAACGTCGCATCCCAGTGCGTCGAGGGCCGCGCCACCGTGGGACCCTCCTGCAGCGACTGGCCGGTCACACTCGACACGCTCATCTCGTAGCAGTTGCCCGTCGCCGTTGCGCAGTTGCTCGTGGCGTTGGAAGCAATCGAGCCGTAGTCCGCCGCCGAGTCGGTCAGGTTATAGGTTGGGCCCGCAGGGCCGGTGAACAGGGACGCCGCCCCGGTGAGGAGCGCCGGGGCGGGCGTCGTGTTGGTCCAGGAGGGCCGGACGAAGACCGTCTCGCCGGGCTCGAAAACGCCGTTGCCGTCGGAGCTCGCTCCGTCGGCGACCGGGTCCACGAGAAGCCCCGCGGCGTTGATGTCGCCGGTGGAGTAGCCGGAGACGATCGAGAATTGGCCGGACGCATCGCCGGAGGTCGCCGTGATAAACGCCGTGCCGCCAGCTCCGCCCGGAGAGAAGGAGGACGTCGCGTGCCCCGTCGAGGTCTGGATGGACGGGGGCGTCATGCTCCCGAACGTGGACTGGAAGTCGACCGTCACGGGCTGCGTGAAGAGCCGGCCGAACTGGTCGTAAATGTCGATCAGGACGTCCTGGCTCGCGTTGGGGCGCAGCTTGGCCGGGTACGTCGGCGTCAGCGTCTTCGGAGCCGCCGCCTGCACGCTGACGTGGAAAGTCGAATGGACGAGGTTCCCGAGCGTGTCCTTGGCCTCGATGGTGACATCGCTTTCCGCCTCGACCGACGGGCCCGGGTTGATGTCGATGTTGGCGCTCCCGTCGATCGTGACGCCGACACTCGGGTCGCTGTTGATGAAGATGCTGTACGTGACCGAGGAGACCGGCTGCGTCAGGTGAGTCGTGTAATCCCTGAGGTTGAAGGCGTTGTCCCTTGTGGTGCCCTTCTCGACGACCTGGTCCGGGAGCCCGGAGAAGGTCATGAGGCTGAAGAACTGGGAGACCTGGTACGGGAACGTCTGGTAGACCTCGAAGCGGGTGTCGAAGTTGCCCGGGTTGTTGTAGTCGTAGAAGTTGAGCGAGTCGAGCGTGTACGGGCCGTCCACGTTGTGGCCCCGGATGACGGCCCCGGTGAACCAGATTCCGAGCGTATAGGCGCCGGGGTACAGGTAATAGAAGCCGGGAGACTTCCACTCGATGAGGTGCCCGTTCTTGTCCAGCAGGCGCGCGTTGACGTTGTAGTAGCTGGTCGTCTTGACTTCGACGTCGATGAGGATCAGGAGGCGGTCGAAGAGGCCGTCGCCGTCGTCGTCGAGCGGCTGGTCGCCGTAGCTGTCCAGAAGCCGAAGGCCGATCGCGTTCGTGTCGGAGCCCGTCGTGAAGCTCCAGCTGGCGGCGGCGCCCAGCGGGTTGCCGGCGAGGTCCTGGGCGTCGGTGGTCAGCACCGCGCTGTAGGTGGTGTTCGGGGACAGGGGAGAGGACGGCGTGAAGACGGCCTGGTCGACAAGGGTGTTGTAGGTGACGACACCCGGGACGGCGACGTTGCCCGGTCCCGTGACCTGGAAGCTCGAGCCGTTGACCGTCGAGGCGGTCATGACCTCGTTGAGCTGGGCCACGATCAGGGGATTCAGAGGCGTTCCGATTTCGCCAGCGGTCGGGCTAACGGCGACGACGAGGGGAGGCGTCGTGTCGGGGCCCGTCGTGAAGGACCACTGGAAGGGCGCGGCGAGGGAGTTGCCGTTGACGTCCTGCACGCCCGTCAGCGAGACGACGTACATCGTCGAATCCAGCAGCGGCGAATCGGGCTGGAACACGAAGGACCTCGTCCCCGTGTAGTACGTGATCGTGCCGCCGAGGCCGGTCGTATCTCCCTGCTGGACCATCTTGAAGCCGGCAAAGAGCGTGGCCGTGTTGACGTCCGACGTGAACGTCGCGCCGGCCGACGTCGTCGCGGCGACGCCGGTCTGCGTGTCCGGCGGGTTCACTCCGCTGACTGCAAGGGCGTTGGAAACGCTGACGTTGCGGGTCGCGTAGGCCGTGTTGAAGCCGTCCGTGACCAGGACGCGGAGGACCCGCCCGCTCCCAGAGGCGAGGAGAGTCGAGTCGAGGCTGTAGGAGGTGGCGTCGGTGAGGGGGATGAGCGGCTTGAAAGTCGCTCCGCCATCCTCGCTCAGCTGCAGCTGGTAGGCGAGGCCCGGGCTGTCGGCGTCCGACCCGGACCAGACGACGGCCGTCGTCCCTGTGAGCGTGGCGCCTTCGGACGGTGAGGTGAACGATGCCGTCGGCGCCGCGGCCGTCCGGTTGTACGTCAGGAGGACCGTCGCGCCCAGGCGGACTCGGATCTTCTGCGCGCTCGCGGACCAGGGAAGGCTGACCGTGAAGTAGGGCGAGAGGGGGGGCGGACCGAGCTCGCCGGCGGGCCGCGGTCCCGCTCCGGGGACGAGCTCGTCCACGATGAGGTCCACGCCCGGGGTCACATTCGCGCTGGAGAGGACGTTGTCCGACCCGTCCAGCAGCTCCACGGTGTGCGTCCCGGTCGGGTCGGTGGCGTCGTTGGGGGAATCCTGGAGGAAGACCGAGGAGAGCACAGCGGTCGCGGCGTCCGCGTAGCCGGAGACGATCAGGTACGGCCCGACCGTGTCCTGCGCTTCGGTCTTCGGCCCGAACTGGAACGAGCTCGTGATCCCCGCGGCGATCAGGTCGTCGTAGTCCGTGTTGTCCACCCACTTGTGGGGCTGAGCCGAGGTGAACATCAGCGAGACCTCGTTGTTCTCGACGTAGGACCGGTTCTGCTTCGTTCGGACCTGAAACCCTTCGACGCCCGTGCTGTTGTTCCGGTGGCCCGGGGTCGGATTGTTGGCTTTGCTGATCCCGTAGATGTGGCCGACCTCGTGGGTGATCGTGTACTGGTTGGCTCCCTGTCCGAACTGGTGGAAGAAGACCTTGCCCCGCATCGCGAAACCCGTGGCGATCGGGCAGAGCTGGTTGTTGACTGTTGCCGCGACGAACTTGTGTCCTCCCCGCATCGTCTCGAGCTTCTCGTAGGCGCACTCGAGCTCTTTCTTCTTGGAAGAGAAGAAGATCCAGTACGGGCAGTTGACTTCGTTAACGACCGTACAGACGGAGTCCACGATGGTGTTTCCGGTCATCGTGTAGCCGATCGAGTGATCTCCCTTCTCGCTGTAGGTCGTGCCGATGACGGGGAATTGGTCGGTGATCTGCTGCGAGCCGGTCGTCATGAGGGTACGCCCCTCGGTCTTCGCCGCTGCGGGCACGCCTCCCGACCACGCTCCGTCCTTGAGGAAGTAGTAGTCGAACTTCATCGTCGGAGAGCTGCCGGTGCTCGAGAGGTTTCGCGTCTGGGTGAACTTCACCGGGACGGCGTTGGTCTGGGGCAGCGGAGTGCACTCCAGCGAGTAGCTGAAGTTCGTGCCGGGGTTGTGGTAGATGTTCACCGTATGCTGGGCCGCCGCGATCTCGGCGGCCGTGTAGCGGTCGGGGCGCTTGACGACCTGCTGAAGCGTGCCCTTCGACCCCAGGCTGTCCTTGACCTGGACCTCTTTGACCTGGTCGTCCACATGGACCTCGGTGTGGCGCTTCCACCGGTGGTAGACGCGGGCGACGGCGTTCTTATTCGGGACCATCGCCTTGTTCCGCGCCGTGTTGAAGATGGCGAGATCGAGGCCGGGGCATGGCGTCATCGAGGGCGGGCACTTAGACCCGCTCCCATAGTCGAAGTTGTCGGTGACGCTCATGTCGGGGACGGTCCAGAAGTACGAAACGACGTCGGCGTCGAGCTTTCCTCCGTTCTTCCCTTTGACGCCGTTGGTCCCGCTGACCACGGTGGCGCGATAGCGAACCCCGTCCTTCAAGTCCGCGTTGGGGGTGAAGCGAAACTTCTCGGGCGCGAGCTGTGTGAAGGTGCCGGCGACCGGCTGCCAGTTGCCGGCCGCGTCCCGGTATTCGACCTTGTAGGTGTTCGCGGTCAGGGTCGCGGTGTCGTACTCCACGGTGAAGGTCGTCGTGATGTCCACCTTGGCGGCGTGGAAGTCCCGGTTCTTGTCGTTGTTCTGAGGCGTGTATTCCTTGACCTTGAAGTCGATCTTCGCCTTGACCTCGAGATACCCGACGCCGACGCACCAGCATCCGGTGCCCGTCGAGTCGGTCGTGATGTGGATGGCGTTGCTCCCGTTGACGAGCTGCGACTGGGTCAGTGGATAGGTGTTGATGCTCCAGGAGTTGTTGGCCCCGGCCAGGATCCCGAGGAGCTTGCCGTTGAAATTCATCAGGTCCACTTCCGGGCCGCCGGGGCAGCCCTGGGGATCGTTGTAGTCCACGTCGTAGTTGGTCATCAGGTAGGAGATCTTGTGCATCTTGGCCGGGTCGACCGGGATGCTGAGCATGTAGTTGTGGTCCGCAAACAGACATCCCGAGTTGACGTCCAGCCGGAAGTGCGTGAACCCGTCGGGGGTCGTGAAGGTGGACTGTACGGCTTCCGGGAGCTCGATCCGGCCCGGGATCGGCCCTCCCTCCCCGCGCGCGGGCATGTCGGCCGTCGGAGGAAGCCTCTTCGATTGGGCAGGGGACGTCGCTCCCACATGCGAGCTCGTCTGGGCGACCGCCGTCGTCCAGACGGCCAGGGCGATGGCCCCGGCCAGGAGGGTAGCCCGTTTCCGGTCCGCCGTCATGACTCCTCCGATCATTCGAAACGGATGGGCGTGTCCTGCACCGTCAGGGTGAATCCCATCTTCCCGTCTGGTCCGGCCTCGTAGCTGAGCAGGGCCCAGTGTTTCTTCCGGATCTCGATCTCGCGCTCAACCTCCGCGCCCGCCTCCGACGAGCGCGCTCGAAGGACGTGCTTGCCGGTGGGGACCTCGAGCGGAAATGTCTTGCTCGGCGGAATCGAGATGTCCCTGGAACCCTCGCTCGTCAGTCGATCTCGCACGACGACGGCTCCGTCCACGGCAACCTCGAGGTCGATGGTCCTGCGCTCGCTACTGGTGTTCATCGCGCGGAGCACGAGCGTGAAGCGCGGATCATCCTCCCTCGGCGCGGGGACCGGCGTTGACCGGGATGGCGTCTCCGAGCAGCTCGCGGGCGAGAGCTGCAGGATGGCTACCAGGAAGACAGCGAGCCGGCTTCTGTTCAGAACGGGCGCGGACGCCGCCAGACGGGGACCGTCCTCTTCTGTGCTCGTCTCGACCTCCGAGAGTGCCGCCGATATACGACCCGGCGCCGCTCCAAGTCAAGCCGCCCGGAAGTGATGGGTCTTTTTCTTGACCGCGGTCCGGGCGCGGGCCAGAATGCGAGCGCGCCTCGGAGCAACGATGACCGACGACGTCCGGACCCTCTGCGACATCTTCCAGAAGGCGTCCGCGTCGGGTAAGCCGGACCTCCTGGTCTCCAAGGTGGGCGGGGAGTGGAAGCCGATCTCCGCGGCCGACTTCTCCTACACCGTCCGCGCCCTCTCCATGGGCTTGAACTCGCTGGGGATCCAGCCGGGAGACCGCGCGGCCATTCTCTCGGAGAACCGCCCGGAGTGGGCGATGGCGGACTACGCGATCCTGTGCGCCGGCGCCTGGTCGGTGCCGATCTACCCGACGCTCCCGGCGCACCAGATCGCGCCGCTGCTGAAGGACTCCGGCGCGCGGGCGATCTTCGTCTCGTCACTCGAGCAGCTCGGGAAGGTCCTGACGATCCGCGGCCAGTGTCCGGCCCTCGAGTACGTCGTCAGCTTCGACGCCCATCCTCCCAACGAGCCGGGCTTCCTGTCGTTCTCTCAGGCGGTGGACCGCGGGCGGCCGCTCCTGGACATGAACCCGGCTGCGTTCGAGCAGAGGGCCGGTCGGGTACGCGCCGACGACGTCGCCACGATCATCTACACGTCGGGCACGACGGGGGAGCCCAAGGGCGCGATGCTGACGCACCGAAACTTCGTGTCCAACGTCCTGGCGGCGCTTCAGGTCGTCCCGATCACCGGAGACGGCACGGCGATGTGCTTTCTGCCTTTGTCGCACGTGTTCGAGCGGATGCTCGACTACGCCTACGCCTACAAGGGAGCTTCGATCGCGTACGCCGAGTCCGTGGACAGGCTCAAGGACAACTTCGTCGAGGTCAACCCGCACTGCTTCGGCGCCGTGCCGCGCGTTTACGAGAAGGTCCTCGGGCGAATCCGCGACCGCGTCGACTCCGAGGGCGGCCTCAAGAAGAAGATCTTCGAGTGGGCCGTCGGAGTCGGCCGGGAGCGCCTGGTTTACGAGCAGAAGGGAGAGCCGGTCCCCGCGGTCCTCGCCGTGAAGGCGAAGGCGGCCGACGCGCTGGTCTTCAAGAAGATCCGCCACGCCCTCGGGAGCCGCTTCCGGTTCGCCGTCTCCGGCGGGGCGCCGCTCTCGCGCGACCTCGCGGAGTTCTTCTGGGGCGCGGGAGTCACGATCTACGAGGGCTACGGGCTGACGGAGACCTCGCCGGTGATCTGCGTCAACGGGCCGCGGGCCTGGCGGCTCGGGACGGTTGGAAAGGCGATCCCCGGCGTCGAGGTCAAGATCGCCGCCGACGGCGAGATCCTGACCCGCGGGCCGCACGTGATGAAGGGCTATTTCAACAAGCCGGACGCGACGGCCGAGGCGATCGACGCGGAGGGCTGGTTCCACACCGGCGACATCGGGCAGTTCGACGCCGACGGATTTCTCTCGATCACCGACCGCAAGAAGGACCTGATCGTCCTGGCGGGGGGCAAGAAAGCGGCTCCGCAGCCGATCGAGCAGGAGCTGAAGAAGTCCGCGTTCATCAGCCTGCCGATCGTGCTCGGCGACCGCCACAAGTTCCTCGCGGCGCTGATCGTCCCGAACTTCGACCGGCTGAAGGAGGTCGCCGAGTCGCGGAAGATCTCCTTCTCGCCCGACTCCATCGACGCCAACCCCGAGGTCCGGGCGCTCTTCCAGAAGGAGATCGACCAGTACAACACCGACAAGCCCGGCCACGAGCAGATCCGCGCCTTCGCCCTGCTTCCCTCGGACCTGACCGTGGAGGACGGCTCGATCACCCCGACGCTGAAGGTCAAGCGGCGGATCCTGGAGAGCCGGTACCAGAGCTTGATCCAGAAGATGTACCAGGCCGCTGAAAGGCCTCATGTCGCGTGACGCCGTCATCGTGGACGGCGTGCGGACACCGTACGCCAAGGCGAATACAGATCTGAAGGACGTCCCGGCGCAGGAGCTGGGCCGGATCGTCACTGCGGAGATCCTCGCCCGGACCAACTTCGACCCGGCGGAGCTCGACGAGATCGTCTTCGGCAACATCGCGCAGCCTCCCGATGCGGTCAACGTCGCGCGCGTCGCCGCGCTCAAGGCGTCCGTGCCGGCGTCCGTCCCGGCCTTCACGGTCAACCGGCTGTGCGGATCGGGCCTGGAGGCGATCGTCGAGGCGGCCTACCGGATCCAGGCGGGCGACGCGGACGCCATCGTGGCGGGCGGCGTCGAGTCCATGTCGAGCATCCCGCTGCTCTACTCCCGGGAGAGCCAGGAGGTCTTCACCGGCATCTTCCTCGCGAAGGGAGCGGGTGAGCGCCTGGCGGCCGCGTCGAAGTTCCGTCCCCGGCACTTCAAGCCGGACATCGGACTCCAGATGGGGCTGACCGACGCCGTCTGCGGTCTCAACATGGGGCAGACCGCGGAGATCCTGGCCAAGGAGCACGGGATCACCCGCGAGGAGCAGGACGCCTTCGCGCTGCGCTCCCACCAGCGAGTCACGCTCGCACGGGCGAAGCTCGCGGAGGAGATCGTGCCCGTGCCGATCCCTCCCGCTTTCGATTCGATGACCGTCCAGGACAACGGCGTGCGCGAGAACCAGTCCCTGGAGGCGCTGGCGAAGCTGCGCCCGTTCTTCGACCGGAAGTTCGGCACGGTGACGGCGGGCAACTCTTCCCAGATCACCGACGGCGGCGCGGCCACGCTCGTGATGAGCGCGTCAGCGGCACGGGCGAAGGGCCACGCGCCGCTCGGACGCATCCGCGGATTCGCCTTCTGCGCCCTGGAGCCCGAGCGCATGGGCCTGGGCCCCGCGGTCGCGACGCCGCTGGCCCTGAAGAGGGCGGGCGTCGAGTGGAAGGACATTGGCCTAGTCGAGATCAACGAGGCGTTCGCCGCGCAGGTCCTCGCGTGCGCGAAGGTCTTCCCCTCGGCCTCCTGGCACGCGAAGTACTCGACGGGCGGACCGATCGGAGAGATCGACTGGGAAAGGACCAACGTCAACGGCGGGGCGATCGCGCTGGGCCATCCCGTGGGGTCTTCGGCCAACCGCCTGGTGACGACGCTGCTCAAGGAAATGCGCCGGCGCGGAGTCCAGTTCGGCCTGGCGACGATGTGCATCGGCGGAGGCCAGGGGGGAGCGGTCGTCGTGGAGCAGCTGTGAACGCGTTCCAACTGGACGTCGAGGAAGACGGTCTCGCGATCCTGACCTTCGACCGGCCGGGGGAGAAGCTGAACATCTTCTCGCGCGCGGTCTTCGAGGAGCTCGCGGAGTTCCTGCTCAAGCTCGCCCGGGATTCCCGGATCAAGGGCCTGCTGGTCCGGAGCGGCAAGACCGACTCCTTCATCGCCGGGGCGGACCTGAGGGAGTTCGTCAGCGTGCCCTCCGACCAGGTCCGGGAAGGATCGGCCCGGGGCCAGGCCCTCTTCGAGCAGCTCGCGCGGCTTTCCTACCCGACGGTCGCCGCGATCAACGGGACGTGCCTGGGCGGCGGAATGGAGCTCGCCCTGGCCTGCGACTACCGCGTGATGTCGGACTCGCCGAAGGCGAAGATCGGCCTGCCCGAGGTGCGCCTCGGGCTCTTTCCCGCGTGGGGCGGCTGCTCGAGGCTGCCGCGCCTGGTCGGGCTTCAGAAGGCCCTCGACCTGATCTTGACCGGCAAGCAGCTCGACGCTCGCCGCGCCCGCCGGATCGGCCTGGTGGACGAGGCCGTGCCGGCCGCGATCTTCGACGAGTTCGCGCGCCGCTTCGCCCGCGAGAAGATGGGCCGGCGCAAGCCGCGTCCGGGAAGGCGGGGGCCGGGAGGCGTCTCCTCGTGGGCGCTCGAGGGCAACCCCGTGGGCCGGAAGGTCGTCCTTAAGGCAGCGCGCGACAAGATCCTCGAGACGACCGGCGTCCACTACCCCGCGCCGCTCGAGGCCCTGGCCGTGATCGAGGAGTCTTACGGGCTCTCGATCGAGGCCGCGCTGGAGATCGAGAACCGTCGCATTGCCAACGTCTTCGGCGGCGAGGTCCAGAGGAATCTGCTCTCGATCTTCTTCTGGACGGAGGCGATCAAGAAGGAAAGCGGGGTGGACGACCCGGCCGTGGTTCCCCGCAAGGTCGCGCGGGCCGGTGTGCTCGGGGCCGGGGTGATGGGAGGTGGCATCGCCCAGCTCGCCGCGGAGAAGGGGATCTCCGTCCGGATGAAGGACATCGAACCCAACGCGCTCGCCCACGGCTTCAAGGCCGCCGCGGCGGTCTTCCGCCAGGCAGTCGAGAGGCGGCGGATGAAGCCTCGGGAGATGTCGAACAAGATGGGCCTCATCTCGGGCACTCTGGACTACACAGGCTTCGCACTCTGCGAGGTCACGATCGAGGCGGTCGTGGAGAAGCTGGGCGTGAAGAGGGCGGTGCTCCGGGAATGGGAGGGGATCGTCCCCGAGGAATCCATCTTCGCCTCCAACACCTCGACGCTGCCGATCGAGGAGATCGCCGCCGGTGCCGTGCGCGCCGAGCGGGTCGCCGGGATGCACTTCTTCAATCCCGTCCATCGCATGCCGCTGGTCGAAGTGATCCGCGGCCCGAGGACCTCGGACGAGACGGTCGCCACCGTCTTCGCCTTCGCGAAGGCGCTCGGGAAGACTCCCGTCGTGGTCCGGGATTCGCCCGGCTTTCTCGTCAACCGCATCCTCGCCCCATACCTCTCCGAGGCCGTGCGCCTGGTGAAGGAAGGGTGCTCGGTCGAGGACGTGGACCGGGTGATGACGGAGTTCGGAATGCCGGTCGGCCCCCTCGCGCTCCTGGACGACGTGGGGCTCGACGTCGCGGTGAAGGCGGGCGAGGTGCTGCAGGCCGCCTTCCCCTCGAGGATGAAGTCCGGGGGAGACGAAGCGCTCGTCGCCGCCGGGAGGCTCGGCCGCAAGAACGAGGCGGGCTTCTACGACTACAAGGACGGCAAGCGCGGAGAGCCCTCCGACGACGCCTACGCGGCGCTGGGGGTCGCGCGGCCGAAGATGTCGCTCCTGCCGGCCGTCGAGATCGAAAACCGCCTGGTCTACGCGATGATCAACGAATCGGCGTTCTGCATTGCGGACCGGATCGTGGCGTCTCCGGAGAAGCTTGACCTGGCCATGATCTTCGGCACCGGCTTCCCGCCGTTTCGCGGCGGCCTGCTGCGATACGCCGACGAGGTCGGGCTAGTCCGCGTCCTGGCGACGCTGGAAGACCTGGCGGCGCGGGTCGGCTCCCGCTACGAGCCCGCGCCGCTGCTCCACCAGATGAGCGCAGCCGGAGCGAAGTTCCACGTCCGGGATTGAAGGAGAGACGACGATGGAAGCGAGGCTCGAGAGCCCGGCGGCCCTGCAGTCGCCCATGCGGGCTTTGATGGCGGGACAGGTCCCCGAGGACATCCTCTTCCCGTTCCCCGGCGTCTCCGCGGAGGAGCGCGAGACGATGGCCGCATTCCTCGACTCCTTCCGCTCGTTCGCCCGGGACCGCATCGATTCCGCGAAGATCGAGAGAGAGCACCGCATCTCGGAGGACGTCGTCGCGGGCCTGGCTGCGCTGGGGGCCTTCGGAATGACCATCCCCGAGCAGTACGGCGGCTACGGCTTCTCCGCGTCGGCGTACTGCCGGGTGATGGAGGAGGTCGGAACGGTCGACGCTTCGCTGGCGATCCTGATCGGCGCGCACCTCTCGATCGGGATCAAGGGGCTCCTCCTCTACGGCAACGAGGAGCAGAAGAAGCGGTGGCTTCCGTCGCTCGCCACGGGCGAGATGCTCGGGGCCTTCGCCTTGACCGAGCCGGAGGCCGGGTCGGACGCCGCCTCGATCCGGACGACCGCGGACTACGACGAGGCGACTCAGACGTTCGTCGTCAACGGCACCAAGCACTGGATCTCCAACGGCGGCTTCGCGGACTTCTTCACCGTCTTCGCCCGGGATACCCGGCTCGAGGGGCGGGACCAGCACCGCGGCATCACCGCCTTCGTGGTCACGAAGGACCTGGGCGGGGTGACTCCCGGCAAGGAGGAGCGGAAGCTCGGCTTGAAGGGCTCCTCGACGACGCCGGTCGAACTGGTCAACGTCCGTGTGCCGGCGTTCCACGTCCTGGGCGAGCGCGGCCAGGGGTTCAAGATCGCCGTCGAGGTCCTGAATACCGGCCGAACCTCGCTGGGGGCCGGGTGCGTCGGCGGCTCCAAGGCGATGATCCGGCTGGCCGCGAAGCACGCCACGCAACGACGGCAGTTCAAGACCCGCATCGCGGACTTCGAGATGATCCGTGCCAAGTTCGCGCGGATGGTCGCCACGACCTACGCGATCGAGTCGCTCGTGTACCTGACGGCGGGCCTGGTGGACCGGGGCCTGCCCGACTACGCGCTCGAGGGGGCGTGCTGCAAGGTCCTCGGGACCGAGGCCGCGTGGCAGACGATCAACGACGCGCTCCAGATCGCCGGCGGCAACGGGTTCATGGAGGAATACCCATACGAGAAGGCGCTGCGCGATTCGCGAATCAACATGATCTTCGAGGGGACCAACGAGATCCTTCGGGTCCTGGTTGCGCTCTCCGGCATGCGCGACGTCGGCGAGGACTTGAAGGAAGTCGGAAAAGCGATTCGCGCGCCGCTGTCCTCGCTCGGAATCCTCTCGGACTACGCGGCGCGGAAGTTTCGCTCGGTCGCGCCGGCGAAGCTGACCCGCAACGCGCCGGAGCTGGCGAAGGAGGCGGAGGTCGTCAGCCGCTACACGGCCGCCGCGGCCAACGTCCTGGAGCGCGTGGTGCGCCGGCACGGCAAGGGAATCCTCGAGAAGGAGTACCAGCAGGAGCGGGCGGCCAACATCGTGATGGACCTCTACGCCTGCCTCGCCGTGATCTCCCGGGCGACCTCGGCCGTCGCGGCGAAGGGGAGCGAGAAGGCCGCCGGCGAAGTCCGGCTCGCGAAGGCGTTCGTCCAGTCGGCCAAGTACCGGATCGTGGGCCAGCTGAAGGAGATGGATCGCAACGTCTCGGACCCCGAAGGGGAGCGCGACGCCAGGAACACGAAGATCTCCGACGACGCCTACGAGAAGCTCGCCTACCCCTTCAACTACTGGGAGTGAGGTAAGCGAAGCGACCGAAGGATCTTGGTGGAAGAGCCGCGTTATCGGTATCCACCAGGGAGCAGCATCGGCTTACGGACGCTCCAGCTTGAACCCGATCCGGATGGTGACCTGGAACTCCTGAACGCCCCCGTCCTTCAGGCGGCCCCGCATCTCGACGACCTCGAACCAGTCCATGTGGCGGACGGTGGAAGAGGCGTCCCGCACGGCGTTCTTGACGGCCTCCGCGAAGCTGACGGGCGAGGTCCCGACGATCTGGATCTTCTTGTAGGTTCCCGGCATCGGCGCATCCCTCTGGGCGCGCAGATTATCAGGGTTCCTAGGGCCCGATCGTAAAGTTCGCGACGCTGGAATTGACGGAGGTGCTCGCCGCTCCCGCCGCCATCCCGACCTCGCCGACCGGATCCACTCCCGACGGAAGCGAGCCGGTGAAGTTGAGCGTGCTCCCGAGCTGCGCTCCCAGCGCGCTGCCGGGGTCCGTCGGCGTCGAGTGCGGAAAGACCCTGCCGGTCGCGGTCACGGTGCCGCCGTTGACCGAGACGCTCATCGTCACCCGGAACCAAACGTTCTCGACGACGTTGCCGCCGAGGGAGACCGATCCGAGCGTCGTGAAGAGGCCGGTCGCCGGATCGACGACGCGAAGCGCGAGCGAGTCCGAATTGCCGCTGTCGTAGAGGAGAAGAGCGAGGCCCTTCTTGCCGGAGCCTTCGTTGAAGAGGGCGAGCAGCCCCGCTCCCTTGCTGTTGTTGTAGGTCTGGATCAGGACGTCGGCCGACAGGTTCACGCTCCCGAAGAGGGAGTCCTCGGCCGGCGTGCCGGGAACCGAGTCATACACCGTGATCCACGCGTCGCCGCCGGCCCCGGTCGAGCCGGTGAAGTTCATCGCCGTCTGCCCGGTGCCTCCGAGGTCCGGTCCCGGTGCGACGTCGGCTGCCCGCCGGACGTCGCGGAAGTCGGAGAGAGGCGGAGTGGTCGCGCCTCCCGGCGTCGGGGTGGCCGTCGGCGTGAGCGTCGGGGCGCCCGTCGGAGTGTCCGTCGGGGTGTCCGTCGCGGTCGGCGTGACCGTCGGGGTGAAAGTGCTCGTCGAGGTCGGGACGACCGCCGTGAACGTCGTGGTCGGCGTGACCGTCGGTGTGAGAGTGTTCGTCGAGGTCGGGGTTACCGCCGTCAACGTCGGTGTCGGAGTCTTCGTGGCGGTGGGAGTCCTCGTGGACGTGGGAGTCTTCGTGGGCGTCCTCGTGGGAGTCACCGTCCGGGTGTTCGTTCGTGTACGCGTCGGGGTGATGGTCTTCGTCGAGGTCGGCGTCCGGGTGCTCGTCGCCGTCGGAGTCCGGGTGCTCGTTGGAGTGTTCGTCCGGGTCGGGGTCACCGTAGGCGTGGCCGTGGGCGTGCCGGGAGTCGGCGTTCCGCCGGCCGGAAGCGCCCAGGCCGTGAGGTTTCCGGACTCGTCCTGGAAGAAGAGCTTCCCGTTGGCGACGACCGGGCTCTGCCAGTGGCGGCTCCCGACGTGGGTCGCGTCGCTCCAAAGCAGCGTCCCCGTCAGTGGGTCGATCGCCCGCATCGTGAAGCTCCCCTGCTGGTAGAGGACGTTGTTCGCAACGAGGGGCGAGCTGCCGTTCATCGAGGTCTGCCATTGCTTGACGAGCGAGGGCTTTCCCGAGGGGAACTCCAGCCGGTAGGCCGACCCTCCGGAGTTGTTGAAATAGAAGACCCACGTCGTGGAATCGGCGGGATTGACCCAGACGGCCGGCACGGTGAGGACGACGCCACCCTGGCCCAGTGCCTGGAGCTCGATCTCGTGTCCCACGTGCCCGGGCCCGCCCTGCGCGCTCATGTCGGTCAAGTCGAAGAGGCGCAGCATGCTGTCCTTGCCCGACTGGACCGCCAGGCGTCCCGCGTAACC